>NZ_JAOVZR010000001.1:2712500-3020329 GCF_026619415.1 Hoeflea algicola | reverse complement strand
TGACGCCACGCGCCGACCAGTGATGGCAGGGCTCGAAATGCACCTTGGCGGCGGCTTCGCCGATCACGTCACCCCAGTCGCCGGTCTTGATCCGCATATCCGGCGTGTGCGCCTTGATGATGGCGTCATTGCCGAGCGGCGTGATCACCAGTGGATCATGTGCCTGCTTGAGCCGGGCCAGCGTGACCAGATCTAGATGGTCGTAATGATTGTGCGAGAGCAGCACCAGATCGATCTTTGGCAGTTCCTCGAAGGCGATGCCCGGCGCGGTGACCCGCTTTGGTCCGGCAAAGGAAAACGGGCTGGCGCGGTCAGACCAGACCGGATCGGTGAGGATGTTGAGCCCGGCTGTCTGGATCAGCAGCGTGGCGTGGCCGACCATGGTAATGCGCAACCGGTCACCGTCGATGCGCGGATCGGGGCTGGTGGGTGCAAATGGGCTGCGGACGGCGGCGGGCCATCTTGGCTGCTTGCCGCCGAATTTCCATTTCAGCAGATCGGAAAAGCCCTTGGGCTCGGCGCCATCGGGATTGAAGAACCGGACACCGTCGAAATGGTCGGAGACCGGGCCGGAATGATAGCGGTTGCTGGAGCGGGCAAGAGCCATGGCGGTCCCCGATGCGCCGATGCCGAAGAAACCGGCGAGCGCTGTAAATTTGAGAAAGGAGCGGCGGTTCATCGGCAGGATATGGGCGCGCGCGGGGCCGGAACAAGTGCAGGCAGGGTTTGCCGGCACGGATTGCCCGGCCTGGTCTTCAGGGCGTGGTGGCGATCAGCTTTGTCCATTCTGTCAGAAAAGCCTTTTTCGCCCTGATCCCGGCCGATCCTTTTTCACGTTTCTCATCCTGGTTGAGCCGGACAAAGACCAGCGTGCGATCAGCCTTCTTGGCCCAACCAACAAACCAGCCCCAGCTCCTGGCCCGGTCGAATTTTCCGTTCGCCATGCGCGGATAGGCGGCCCCGGTCTTGCCGGATACCATCCAGCCATCGCCGGCTTGCGTTGTTTCGACAATGGCCAGGGTCTGCTGAATGGCCTGAGGCGCGACCGGCAGAGTGCGATTGACGAGCGCGCGCAGAAATGTGGCCTGTTCCGCCGGTGCGATCTTCAGCGAAGAGGCGATCCATGCGCGCTCCAGCGCGTTGTTTTTGCCCGGATCGCCGTTGAAATCGGCGTTGCCATAGTCAAAGGCTTCCAGGTAGCTTTGAATTTTTTCAGCGCCGAGCACGGCAGTGATCTGTTGCGAATACCAGACGACCGAGTATTTCATCCAGCGTTCGGGGTCGGTTGATTGGGTCCAGTTCGCCCCGCCCCAGTCCGGGTATCCCTGTTTGAACGGCAGGACCGGTGCGTTGGCGCCGGTGAGAAAACCCGCATCGTACCCCATCAGGCTGAGTGCAATCTTGAAGGTCGAGGCAGGCGTGACCCGGGAGCGGCAATCGCCCTGTTCGCGCAAGATCTCTCCCGAGTCTGCGTCGGCGATCAGTGTGCAGATCGTGCTGGCGCTGGTGGGCAAGACCGACAACAGCAGGAAAATAAGGGAAGCGACTGGATGTTTCATGGGTCAATCAACAATCATGCCATCGTGGTTCGGCGCTGCGTGTGTGCGGATTTATGCACCGCTTTGATGCTCCCGCAACTGCAAACACTGGCATGGCTATCAAACCCGTTCAACAACATGAACGGGTTGTGAATGGAGGCTTCAGAAACGGTTCAACGGACGTGGATCATGGTGAGGTCATTGAAACACACACCGCCACGGAGCCACACCATGTTGACCAAGTCCATTCTCACCCTCGCCGCCGCTACTCTGGCAACCGTCCTGATCCAGACCCCGGTACAGGCCAGCGAATCGGCGCGCACCGTTCGCGACCACCGCGCTACCGTCGAGGTCCAGGTTCGCGACCATCGCGCCGCCCCGCAGGCCAAGGTCCGCGATCACCGTGTGAGCAAGCAGGAAAAGGTTCGTGACCACCGCAGCCAGCGCAAGAATGAAGTCGTCAAGGTCTCCCGCAAGGACTGCCGGGTGGGTTACGAAAGCCTGCGTCGCTCCGGCTACAGAAACATCAAAATGCTCGATTGCAACGGCAAGGAATATTCCTACCTGGCGCAGAAGCACCGCGCTCTGTTCGGCGCCAAGATGAATGCCTATTCCGGCAGCTTGAAGGTTTCCTTCATCGGTCCGGTGAAGAAGCACTAGATCTGGCAATTTCCAAGATTAATGCAATGAACCAGTCACAAACATCTTCAGGGAGGCCGGTGTTCGGCTTCCCTGACATCCAATCACCGAACCAGTTGATGGATCACCGGGCCTGACGCGGTCAGGCGAAATGCTCTCGTGAGCTTTTGTCATGAAACGAATTTTACAAGTTACCGCCGGAAGTCCGGCGCTGGTGATCGCCAATACCGCAACACCAGCAACCGGCCAAGAAGGTCAGCAATGACAGGGCGGCGAGCGCGGAAAACCCGAGAAATGAGCGACGTTTCATGCGGTGAAAAACGGGGCAAGCGGCAAAGGGCTTAAAGAGGAAGGCGCGCGGGATAGCCGCCGGACGCCGGACGGATGGCAAAGCTTCGTTAGGAAAACTCGCGTATGACTGGAGCAGAAATATCTGGACAGTGCGGCGGGAAGCCCGCTCTGCCGGATTGCCTGAAGGATTGATGATGAACTTTTCCACCCCGATCCTGCTTGTGATCGCGATGCTCGTGATCCTTTTGGTCGGACGAATCATCACGTCGCCGGAAGCACCGGGGCGAACAGCCTTCGGGCTGGCTGCCGTGGCATCGATCTGGTGGATCGCCATGGTCGTGCTTCGACTCAACAGTGTGGAACTGTCGGACAAGATCCTCTTCAACCGACTCGCCTGGTTCGGCATCATTGCGACGCCGCTGTTCTGGTCAGCAGGTTTTCTTGATCATGCAGGCTTCAGTCAATTCACCAGGCGCCGGTCAATCACCATCATGCTCGTGATCACTGCGATTGCGGGTTTCGCTGCGTTGACGGATGGCTATCATCATTGGCTCTATGTGGAAATCATCAACATAGAACGGCCGAGTTTCGCCTACGGATGGCTGTTTTATGCGTTGTTGGGGGGAATGTATCTGTGCATGCTGATTGCCTGCCTGATGTCGATTTCCCAGTTGAAGCACGCTGCTCGTCTGCACAGGCGCCAAATGATCGCGCTCTTGGTCGCAACATGTGTGCCCTGGGCCTGCAATGCGGCTTTCGTTCTGTTCGAATTCCGGCTCTTCAACGATGATCCGACGCCCTTTGCCTTCAGCGCGACCGTGCTGGCGGTGCTTTTTGCACAGCATCGCGGAAAGCTGTTTATTGCACCGCCTATTGCCCGGGACATCATTTTCTCGGTTTTGCCGGACCCGATCGTGGTGCTGGAACCGAGCGGCCTGGTTCTCGAGACCAATCCCGCGGCAGAAAAGCTGACAGGGTTCAGTGCAGATACCGTGGGAACGAAACTCCCGCCTTCCCACCCGCTGATGGCCTTCATCGCAGAAGACATACAGACCGGACCCGCGAAGCCGATCATTCACTTCGACGCCATGGAAAAGACTTTCGAGCTGGGATAATGGAGAACCGGGAGGGGGCGCAGGCTACAGGTTGGCGTTAGTATTAGGCGATTTAGCAGCAACCAAAGCGAGGAGAATTGCCATGCATTATTCCGTCGGACTGGATGTTTCCCTGGAAAAGACCGCCGTCTGCGTGCTCGATGAAGATGGAGCTATCATGCTTGAGCGGACGGTCGTCAGCCATCCAGATGATATCGCTCTTCTACTGTCGCCCTTCACCGACAAGATCAAGCGCGTCGGCCTTGAAGCCGGGCCACTTGCGCCTTGGTTATATGGTGGGCTGACCGACAAAGGCTTGCCTGCGTTCTGCATTGAGGTGCGTCAGATGAAAGCCTTCGCCAAGGCATCGCCAGTCAAGACAGATCGCCGCGACGCCCGTTTGATCGCGCAGGCTATGCGCACCGGTCTGTTCAAGGCAACGCATGTCAAAACGGAGTACAGCCAGCGGATAAGATTGCTACTCCGGCACCGGCAATCGATGGTCCGTCGCAACAAGGACCTGATCAACACTGTTCGCGGCTCGCTGAAGGCATTTGGCATCCGCACCGGTGGCGGCAAGAACACCTTATACGCCAGGCGAGTGCGCGAGGCGATTGATGATCCAATGCTGCTAGCCATGACCGAGCCATTGCTGAAAGCCTTTGAAGATGGCCTGCACACATTGGCCAGGATCGACAAGATGCTCTTGGAAATCGTGAAGCAGGACGCGGTTTGCCGTTTGCTGATGACGGTCCCCGGTGTCGGTCCTGTGACCGCATTGACCTTCCGCACGGCGGTTGATGTCGTTCATCGGTTTGATAACTCAAGGCTCGTTGCGGCAGTTTTTGGTTTGACGCCAAGGATCCATTCGTCTGGAGAAATGGAGCAGATTGGCCGTATCACCAAGAGCGGAGACACCATGGTCAGGGCCATGCTCTACGAAGCTGCAAATGTCATGATGACGCGTTGCCGCGCCGATAATTGGCTCAAGACATGGGCCCTGGGCGTCGCCAGGCGACGTGGCGCACGGAAGGCAAAAGTCGCTTTGGCCCGCAAGCTTGCAGTCGTCCTGCACCGCATGTGGCGCGACGGAACCGAATTCTGCATGGAGAAGCCAATGCCAATCCTACGCTGACAACCTGATCACGCTCGTCGTGAGAAAGCGGAGAGCGTGTGGGCACGAATGACTGCGTTGGACACCTTGTGAGATCCCATCACGGTTTCGAGCTTGCAGCATTCAGACCCACCTTCGTATCGCCCAGAATGTGGCGCCCGGCGCGGCGACCACGAACAGAAGCGTGATACCCGCTAATGACGACGAACCAAAAGGAGAACGAGTTTGACCCATTACAGAAGGTGTCCGTCCAGCCGCTGGAGCAATGGGGCCGGCAAGGCAGTGTCATGATCGTGTTGCGCGACGTCACCGTCCGCGAAGCCGCGCAGAAAAGTCTCCTGGATGCCGGCGCAGCGCTGACGTTGCGCCTTGAGGAAAATCAGCGGCTGCAGCAAAAACTGGAACAGCAGGCTTTTCAGGACCACCTGACCGGCCTCTTCAATCGCCGTCACGCCAGCACCGTCATCCCGCCTGTGCTGTCGAGTGCGAGCGAGAACGCGCCGGTATCGTTGATCATCGTGGATCTCGATTACTTCAAGCAGGTCAACGACCGCTATGGGCACGATGTCGGCGACAACGTCCTGTCGTCCTTTGCCAAGATCCTCAGCGATAGCCTGAAAGGCGCAGAATTCGCGTTCCGCTATGGTGGCGAGGAATTCCTCATCGTGTTGCCCGCCACCGCCCGCGATTCCGCGCTCGAACGTTGTGCGCAGTGGCGGCACGAACTTGCCACCCTGGCCATTGCCGAGCTGGGGGACGTCGCCTTGTCGTTCTCGGCCGGTATCGCAATCGCTCCTCAGGCCGGAACGTCATTGCTGGAGTGCACAAAGACGGCGGACATCGCTCTTTACCGATCCAAGATTTCCGGGCGCAACAAGGACACCGTCTGGGGCGAGCATCTTGACGGCATGGACCGTGAAGGGCCTGCCGACGGCCACGGCGCCCGCACAGCCCCGTCAGGCCGTAAGGCAATGCTGCCTTGATCTGAACTTGGCAAAAGGTGCCCGGGCTGGGGCTCTTTCATGCGTTTGTCGACCGGGCGAAGTCGCTATCGACCGCCATGGCGGCGACCCACCTGGCGCGGTAGCCGGTCACTGGTGGGCGTGTGTGGTGGGGGTCGAAAGGTTGGCGATCATGCCATGGATTGGATAACCTGCCGTCGTTGCCATCTCCAAGACAACTGAAAAACCGCAGGGAGAGACAAAAGCCCTTGCATTTGCATGCAAATCCTGTTGAATGCGCCTCACCACAGGGGTGCCGCGTAGAGCCGCGGCTGAGACGCGGGCGCCATGCCCACGGACCCTCGAAGCTGATCTGGATAATGCCAGCGTAGCAAGGAGGAGCCAAGATGTTCGCAGGCGCGCAAGTATCCCTTTATCCCATGACCGACGGGTTCGTCGACGTGATCCTGTCGTCGCTCTCGGCGCTCGATCCGTATCGTGATCGGCTCAGAATCGAGACCGACGATATCTCGACGTTGATTGTCGGACCGCCCGAAGTGCTGTTTCCAGCGCTGCGCGATCTCTATGTCGCCGTCGCCGCATTCCGGCACCACGTCGTGCTGCGGGCCACGCTGTCGCGCGGATGTCCCGGCGAGCCGGATGACCCGATCTGCCAGACCGGCGCATTGGCAAACCCGTCCGAACCGCTCGAAAGCCGCCAGGCCGGAGCGCTGGCCGCCTTGGCTGAAGCGCCGGACACCGGCGAGATCGCCCGGGCGCAGTTCTCTCTCTATGTGATGGGTGCCGGTGACCACATGGCCGAAATCATGGGCTGTATCGATTTTCTGAAATCAAGCGGCTGTTTCGATCGTTCGAAGAATTTCTGCACAAGGCTGACCGGCGATTCAGGCGTGGTGTTTGCCACCCTGCAGCAAGCCTTCTGCCAGTTTGGTCCCCCGCAGGGCCATGTCACCATAGATCTGACGGTTTCAGCCAACAGCCCTTCGATCAGCTGATCCGATGGCTCATTCCCCGTCCGGTGCGCCGGCGGCCCGGCTTCGCCGTGAGCTGCCGGTCGCCCCAAGTGTTATGGCGGCAAGGCTTGTTCAAGGCCTGCCAGCCATTCTCAGTGTGCTCGCGGCTCTCGCCGTGTGGGAGCTCTATGTCCGGCTGTCGGGTATTTCGGCGCTGGTGCTGCCGGCGCCATCGCGGGTGGCGGGGCAGATCGTCGCCAACCGCGAGCTGCTGTGGGCCAACACCGTGCCCACCCTGCAGGCGACGCTGACCGGCTTCGCCTTCTCGGTCTCGGTGGCGTTTCTGCTGTCGCTGCTGATTGATTTCACCCCGAAGCTCAGGCGTGCGCTGTTTCCGGTGTTTGTCATCAGCCAGACCCTGCCGCTGGTGGCGATCGCGCCGCTGGTGGTGCTGTGGTTCGGCTTCGGGTTGACGCCCAAGATCCTGCTGGTGGCGCTGGTCACCTTTTTCCCGATACTGGTGGGGCTGGTCGATGGCTATGACTCCACCGAGCCTGACATCGAGGCGCTGCTCGGCTCCATGGGCGCCTCGCGGTGGAGCATCTTTCGCCGCGCCCGGTTCCCCTCGGCGATGCCCTATTTCTTTTCCGGTCTGCGGATCTCGATCACCTATGCGGTGGTGGCGGCGATATTCGCTGAATATGTCGGTGCCCGCGCCGGCCTCGGCATCGTCATTCTCAACGCCAAGAACAGTTTTCGCCCCGACCTGATGCTCGCCGCCGTGGTGATCAGTTCATTGCTGACGCTGGTGCTGTTTGGCGCCACCGCGCTGCTGCAACGCCTCGTGTTGAGTTGGCGGCATGCGGGGGCTGCGCCATGACTATGCTCGAAATCACCAGTGTCTCCCTCGCACTTGGCGGCACGCCGGTGCTCGACGATATCTCGCTGCATGTCGCCAAAGGCGAGTTCGTGTCGATCCTTGGACCATCCGGGTGCGGCAAATCCAGCCTGTTCCGACTGCTCACCGGTGCGTTGTCCGCGGATCGCGGAACCATCAACGTCAATGGCGCGCCGCTGTCGGCAAAGCCTCAAGCCTTCGCCTTCATGCCGCAGCGCGATGCGCTGATGCCGTGGCGGCGGATCATCGACAACGTCATCCTCGGGCTGGAAGTGCAGGGGATGGATCGCACTGAGGCGCGAGCGAAAGTGCTGCCGCTGTTTGCCACTTTCGGCCTCGAAGGTTTCGAGCAGCATTACCCGGCGCAACTCTCGGGCGGCATGCGCCAGCGCGCAGCACTTCTGCGCACCATCGTGCAGGACCGGCCGATCCAACTGCTCGACGAGCCGTTCGGCGCACTTGATGCGCTGACCCGGGCGGAGATGCAGGGCTGGCTGGAAAGCCGCTGGCAGCAAGCGCACTGGACCACGCTGCTGGTTACCCATGATGTGCGCGAAGCGGTGGCGTTGTCTGACCGTATCTACGTGTTCTCACGTCGTCCGGCCCGGGTCATCGCCGAGTTTGCCGTGCCCGGCCCGCGCCCGCGCCTCGGCCGTGCGCCCTCGGCCGAGGCCATCCAGCTCGAAGCTCAACTTCTCGACACCCTTCTCACCCAAACCGGAGACTGATCATGAAACATCTTCTCACAGCGCTTGCCTTGCTCATCGCCGTGCCCGCGATGGCTGCCGAAAAGCTCACCGTGGCGCTCGACTGGACGCCAAACACCAATCATGTCGGGCTCTACGTCGCCCAGGCGAAAGGCTGGTTCAAAGAGGCCGGGCTCGACGTCGAGATCCTGCCCTATACCGACACCTCGTCGGGCACGCTTGTTTCGACCGGCGTGGCGCAGTTCGGCATCTTGAGCGCTGTCAGCTTCCACAGCCAGCGCTCGATGGGTGCCGACATGACGGCAGTGATGGCGGTGGTGCAGCACGAGACCGGGCGGCTGGTGTTCAACGGCGAGCGCGAGGATATCCAGCGTCCCGCCGATCTCGATGGAAAGATTTATGCCGGTTTCGGCAGTGCTTGGGAAAACGCGCTGATCGCCTCGATTATCAAGCACGATGGCGGCAAGGGTACCTTCGACACGGTGACGCTCGGCACCTCGGCTTATGAGGCGCTGGCCAATGGCTCGGTCGATTTCACCCTGGAAGTCAGCACCTGGGAAGGTGTGAACTCGGTGCTTCTGGGCCGGCCGCAACGCGCATTCAGCTATGCCGATTACGGCGTGCCGGATCAGCACACCACCTTTCTGGGCGGCAACGCCACCTGGCTCGCCGCCAATGCGGAAACGGCAAGTGCCTTCGTGCAAGCTGCGCAGCGTGGCTACGCCTTTGCCGCCGACAATCCCGATGAAGCAGCCGAGATGCTGATTGCGGAAACGGGCGGCATGCTGTCGAATCCGGATCTGGTCCATGCTTCGATGCAGGCGTTGGTTGACGGCGGGTTTCTTCGTGATGCGGGCGAACCGGTAGGCCTGATCGACGCTGATCTGATCACCGGCATCACCGGGTTCCTGTTTGAAGCCGGGATCCTGCGTGACGCCAATGGCGACACACTCACCGAAATGCCGGACGTGTCGGAGTGGACCACCAACGCTTATCTCGCCAAGTAAAAATCGAGACAAAACCGGAGCTGCCCCGGTGGCTCCGGTTGATCTGCATGCGCGTTGCGGAAACCGGTTGACCGAAAATTGCCGCCATGTAACCCAAGTCGTGACTGTGCACATCGCACGCCGCGCAACGGGATGGGTTCCATGACCACCGACCAGATCATGCTCTTTGGCATCCTCATTGTCCTGTTCGGGATGCTGGTCTGGGGCCGTTTCCGCTACGATTTCGTTGCCTTTGTGGCGCTGCTGGTCACGGTGCTTGTCGGGCTGATCGAGCCGGATCAGGCGTTTCACGGCTTTGGCCATCCGGCTGTCGTCATCATCGCGCTGGTACTGATCGTCTCGCGCGGGTTGATGAATTCCGGCGCGGTCGAATTCATCGCCCGCTTCGTCACCAGCCCCGACCGGGCCCTGCCGGTGCATATCGGCATCATGGCGGTGGTCGGCGCAATTCTGTCGGCGATCATCAACAATGTTGCGGCGCTTGCGCTGCTGATGACGCTCGACATGGACGCGGCGCGCAAGGCCAAGCGTGCGGTGTCGCTGTCGCTGATGCCCCTGTCCTTCGGCACCATCCTTGGCGGCATGATCACCCTGATCGGCACGCCGCCCAACATCGTCATTGCTCAGTACCGCCAGGATGTGCTCGGCGAACCGTTCTCGATGTTCGATTTCGCCCCGGTCGGCATCGCGGTAGCGGCCGTCGGGATCATCTACGTCGCCTTCATCGGTTGGCGGCTGATTCCGACCCGGCCCGACGCGATGTCGCTGGAGGGAGACGCGGGGCTCTATGTTGCCGAGGCCCGGGTCAAGGAAGGGTCCAAATCGATCGGCCAGTCGGTGGGCGAACTCTATCCCGTTGCCGACGAGAACGATGTGACCATTCTCGGTCTGGCGCGGCAGGGCAAGCGTCTGCCCGGCTTCTCGCAGGCCCGCGAGATCCGCGAAGGCGATTTCCTGGTGTTGGAGGGCGACCCGAAACAGATCGAGGCCTTCATGGGCGCCGCCGAGCTGGACACCATCGGCACTGAGGAACATGGCGGCCTGATGGGCAAGTCGCTCTCGCTGGTCGAGGCTATCGTGCCGGAAGACGCCAAGGTCGTCGGCCGCACCATGCTCGGGCTCAGGCTGATCCAGCGTCACGGGGTGACGCTGCTCGGCGTCTCGCGCCAGGGAAAGCGCTTCCGCGAGCGGGTGAGCAGCCTGACGATCAAGGCCGGTGACCTGCTGCTCCTGATCGGGCCCGACAAGAACATCGCCGCCGCCAGCAACTGGCTGGGTGTGCTGCCCTTGGAAAACCGCCGGCTCGAAGTGCTGCAGCGGACCAAGGCGCTGCTGGCCATCTCTATCTTCGCCGCCGCGATCGCTCTGTCTGTTCTGGGCATCACCTCGCTGGCGATTGCGTTGGGGATGTGCGTGGTGGCTTATCTGCTGCTCGGCATCATCAGCGGCCGCGATTTTTACGCGCTGATCCAGTGGAAGGTGATCGTGCTCCTGGCCTGCCTGATCCCTGTCGCTGCGGCGCTGGAAGATACTGGCGGTAGTCAGCTGATTGCCAATCTGATCGTCACACAGACCGCCAATCTGCCGGCCTGGGGCGTGCTGGCGGTGCTGATGATCATCACCATGACGCTGTCGGATTTTCTCAACAATGTCGCCACCGCGCTGATCGCGGCCCCCATCGGTGTCAGCGTCGCGGGTTCCATTGGCGCCAATCCCGATCCGTTCCTGATGGGCGTGGCCGTCGCCGCCTCCTGCGCCTTCCTCACCCCGATCGGCCACAAGAACAACACCATCATCATGGGCCCCGGCAACTACCGCTTCGGCGACTACTGGCGCATGGGGCTGATGCTGGAAGTGCTGGTGATTCTGGTGGGCGTGCCGATGATTGCCTGGGTGTGGCCGTTCTGAGATTGGCTGCTCATCCCCTATCGGGGAAACGGGCGGGTCGACCTGAATTCATAGGCCGCGCGGCGGAACCCTCGGGTAATGGACCTGCGTTCGATCCCGGTTAAGGCCGGCAACCGTGAGCCGTGCGGCAGCCTTTCTCACCGCCAAATTTTTTCAGGTGTCTATCGTGTTACGGCGGGAAAGCGCGGCAACCGATCCACCTTGGCCCAGTCCGGCCAGCCGATAGTGTGCTCGATAATGACGATTACAGCTGAGATGGCGATCGCTGTTCCCACCGCCACAAGCCAGCTTTTCGACGGGGGGCGACGGACCCAGTAGGCCATGCGAAGCATCAGGCGGAAAAATATGTCCATGGCTCGATCATAATACGCGGGCCCGGCTTGTTTCCAGCCGAAGGTTGAAACGGCGTGGGCAACCATTCTTGGCGTCGCTCCGCCTTTACCGTTTGCAGCTTCCGCAATGCCTCGGGGATTGCGTTACAGCGAGCCGGGTTGTGTCACCAGAAAGGTGATGGCCGCAAAGAAGCAGGCAGAGGCGGCGATGACAAACCCATGCCAGATCGCGTTTGCGAACTTCATCGTCTTGGACGCATGGAAAACCACGCCAACGGTGTAGAGCAACCCGCCGGCGACGATAAAGCCAAGCGGCAGCTCCGCCCATGAAGACCAGATCAGGACGATGCTCATCCAGCCCATGACCAGATAAAGCGCCGGGCCAAAACGGCCGGGCGTGCTCCAGAACACCAGCTTGAGCGTCATGCCGACGATTGCCAGCGCCCAGACAACGCCAAGCACAACATAGGCCAGGCCGCTGCCGATCATTACGACCAGCGGCGTATAGGTGCCTGCAATTTTGAGATAGATCGCCGCATGGTCGATCCGGCGCAGAACCGGCCGGATGCTCTCCCACGGGGTCATGTGATAAAAGGCCGAGGCTGTAAAAGTGGCAATCAGGGTGATCGCATAAACCGATGTTGCGGCGATTTCCCAGGCCGAGGCGACCGGGGCGGACCACATCAGCAACAGGCTGGCCCCAAGCACCGAACCGATGACGCCGATGGCATGCATGCTGCCGTCCACAACCCGTTCTGACCTTGTATAGGTGGGATACATTCTGCGCCTTCAATCTCCGCATCGACACCAGATGATGGCCGTGCAAGCAGGCAAATTCAAGGAAGACATTGTTGAAATTCTTGCTGACTGTCGAGATTGGCATTTTGCGGCGGTGCGCAATTAAGCCTGTCCGCTTTGGGTTTGAAGAAATGAGCGCAGCCTCAACACGCGCCTAACGGGAAGTCAGCTCGCGGCTCTATCGGCGCCAGCCCCTACCCGTTCCTGATGGGCGTGGTGGAACGTCTTTCACTTCAAAGAAGACCCATTAGGACGGCTGCTTTCCTTCGGCGAGAGGGAGAGACAGTAAAAGGTGGCAGCCGAAGGTGTGAAAACTTGCCGAATGTCCGTTTTATGGTTGGTTTCTGGTTGCTAATCTGTCTATCGTATCGACATGTAAGAATTGCATTGGAACAAAATTAATTGCTGGTTAGATGCTGGGTGTAAGGGGGTATCAATGGTAATTACCCACCCCCTTGCCATGCACCACAATGTCTGAATCCATGATGATATGGATCGGACTGATTTGCAGCAGCTGAGCAAGGACGAATTGATCGAGATGGTGCTTCGGCTCCAACGGCCTTCCAAGGATTCTCGGACGTCTTCCAAGCCGCCCTCGACGGACAAGAAAGAGAAACGCGTCAACTCACGACCGGGTGGAGCCAAGCCCGGGCATGAACCCCACAATAGGGTGCTGGCGGATTTTGCCGACATGTTTCGCGATCATGAACCGACCGCCTGCAAGAGATGCGGCCATGCGTTTTCCGGTGATGATACGATGGTGCTGGCCGGGGCCTATGACGAGATCGATATTCCTGCGATCCGTCCTCATGTCACCCGGCATCGGCGTTTTTCCTGTCATTGCCCGCAATGCGGCACGACAACAAAAGCCACCGCACCTGCCGTGGCAACCGCAACGCCGTTCGGGCCAGGCATTCACGCGCTGGCGATCTACCTCAAGAGTTTCCATGCATTGTCTTACGAACGCCTGAGCGGTGTGTTCATGGATATCTTCGGCCTTAATGTGAGCGAGGGCGCGATCATGAACATGTTTTCCCGCTCCCGTCCGAGCTTCCAGGCCACAGCACAGGCCGCCAAGGCCAGCCTTCGAGCCGCCCGCGTTGTCGCCAGCGACGAAACCGGTGTGCGTATCGAGGGCACAAATGCCCAACACTGGGTTTTTCATTGCAAGGATGCTGTTGTCCACCAGCCCGATTACTCCCGTGCAGCACGGGTCGTTCACGAGACCATGGGCGGCCATGTCCCCGAGGTATGGATATCTGATCGGTATTCAGCCCAGCAATCTCACGGCCATCGACATCAAACCTGCCTTGCACATTTGGCGCGTGATACAGCCTTTGCGCTGGAACATGGCGAGGATGATCTCCCTCTTCGCTTCCAGCTTTGGTTTGGCCGTGTGTTTGATTTCGCCAGAGCCATAAGCACATTCGCTGCGTCTACCGTCGCAAGCAAGAAGCGCAAATTCGATAAACAGCTTGCCGGGCTTCTATGCGCCCCGACTTCGTGCGACCTGGCCCAAAAGCTCCAGGCCAAGATCGGGCGGGCCCGCGATCAGCTGCTGACGTTTTGCGACTATCCCGGAGAAGTCGATGTCACCAACAACACATCTGAGCGAAAGCTCCGTCCATGGGTCATTCAGCGAAAGGTGACAAACGGATATCGCGCCATGTGGGCCGCCCAAGCAGAGGCGGATGTACGCACGACCATCGACACCGCCCGCCTCAAAGGCGCAAACCCCTTCCAGGTCATCGCATCCGTCCTGGCATAGGCCGGTAGAAGAACCGGAAATCACGAATTCGGGGGTGGGTAATTACCCCCGGCCAGCACCATCGTATCATCACCGGAAAACGCATGGCCGCATCTCTTGCAGGCGGTCGGTTCATGATCGCGAAACATGTCGGCAAAATCCGCCAGCACCCTATTGTGGGGTTCATGCCCGGGCTTGGCTCCACCCGGTCGTGAGTTGACGCGTTTCTCTTTCTTGTCCGTCGAGGGCGGCTTGGAAGACGTCCGAGAATCCTTGGAAGGCCGTTGGAGCCGAAGCACCATCTCGATCAATTCGTCCTTGCTCAGCTGCTGCAAATCAGTCCGATCCATATCATCATGGATTCAGACATTGTGGTGCATGGCAAGGGGGTGGGTAATTACTCGGTGACTGCCAATGTCGTATCCATCGAGAAGATTCCTCATGGCTTGGTAAGGTTTCCAAAACCAGGCGATTGGCACGAAGTACCAATAAACCGCCCCCGCCGCCGTGACCGACTGTCCACCGCGTAGGCGGATAAGATTTGCTGTTGATCTATATTTCCACATCATGAAAAGTACGACGCCAATCAAAATTGGTGTAAATATAACAGACAGCCATTCTGAGCTTTCAAAATATAAAACTTTCCGATAACTCTGATTTATGTCATTCTTTACCTTATAAATCCCGTAGAATTCTCCAGACGCTATAATTATATTAATCCAAACAAAAAAACGTAGAGCACTGCTCAATGTATTGTTTCGATAAAAATGATTGTGATCATATGTTTTTTGATGGTTAGGGGGCGGCGAGACCGTGGGCTTGGATTGATGCGGAGAGGTCTCTCGCGGGGCGTCGAATAGCTTCGAGAGAGCTGCTTCGTCAGACTCTGCCTGTTCTTTCGAGATTGCGGTGTTCGCCGGAATATTTGGTGAGCTGGTCTTGTCGCTGACTAGGCCCTGCAATTCCGTCTGGTTCAGGGGCTTCCATTCCCCCGAGACTTCCGACCACACACTCGTATGGCCATCGATGACGCCGGCCTGAATTAGTGTTTTGATCTGGTCCGGAGCAAACGGACCTTTCTTCTCGCCGCTCTGAACATAATACCAATGCGCAACCAAATCGCCCATTTGCTGTTCCCCCTTAACATCTGGACCAAACCGCATATACACTGCAATTGGTAATTGCGAAATGGTTAGAGAAATTCGTCCTGATCCGGATATCTGCCGGTCGCAATTGCAACAGAATACGCGACGGCGAAGGCGCCGGCATGCCCGATGTCCGGCTTCAGTTTCGGTCGCCAAGTAGCGCCCGGAAAGCGCTGCGTAGTGCGCGTGAATCGTTTGAGTGTCAGGGGTCGCTGGTGCCGGTGATCCGGCCGCACCACCAAGGCCAACATCGCCATGGATGCGGGGCTGTTGGCGGTAGTGGACGCAACGGCACGTGAGCGCGGTCTGACCCGATCGGCATTTCTCGCCGATCTCGCGCGCCGTGAAATCGCCGGCTGAGCCATGCCAGACACCCCCCAACCTTGACTCAGCCGTCCTTTTCCTGTTTATCCCGCTCAAATCTGCTACGAGCATGACTCCGAGCCGCCGACCGGGACCCGTAATGGTATAAATCGATCCCGGAGGCCAACACCCGACAGCGCGATGCGCCCTCGGGTGCTGTTTGGCTTTGCTTGATGTTCGCCCCATATCTGTTGAAGTGTTTTCTTCAGCAAAAACAGGACGACCCTATGTTTGATACTCTCCAGGACCGGCTTGGCTCCATCCTCAACAATCTGACCGGGCGCGGCGCCCTGTCGGAGAAGGATGTGTCTGAAGCCATGCGGGAGGTTCGCCGCGCGCTGCTGGAGGCCGACGTGGCGCTGGAAGTGGTGCGCGGGTTCACCGACCGGGTGCGCGAGAAAGCCGTTGGCGCCGAGATCGTCAAGTCGATCAAGCCGGGCCAGATGGTGGTCAAGCTGGTTCATGACGAGCTGGTGGCGCTCTTGGGCGAAGAAGGCGTGCCGATCGATCTCAATGCGGCCGCCCCCGTCGTCATCATGATGGTCGGCCTGCAGGGCTCGGGTAAAACCACGACATCGGCGAAGATTGCCGCGCGGATGGAAAAGCGCGACCGCAAGAAAGTGCTGATGGCCTCGCTCGACACCCGTCGTCCGGCGGCGCAGGAGCAGCTCAGGCAATTGGGCGAGCAGACAGGTGTCGCCACCCTGCCGGTGATCGACGGCCAGCAGCCCGCCGATATTGCCGCGCGCGCGGTGCAGGCGGCCAAGCTTGGTGGCCACGATGTGGTCATTCTTGACACCGCCGGCCGCACCCATATCGACGAGCCGCTGATGGCCGAAATGGCCGAAATCAAGAAGCGCGCCAACCCGCATGAAATCCTGCTGGTGGCCGATGCGCTGACCGGCCAGGACGCCGTCAATCTGGCGCGCAGCTTCGATGAACGCGTCGGCATTTCCGGGCTGGTGCTGACCCGCATGGACGGTGATGGCCGCGGCGGCGCGGCGCTGTCGATGCGGGCTGTCACCGGCAAGCCGATCAAGCTGATTGGTACCGGCGAAAAGATGGACGCGCTGGAGGAATTCCATCCCCGCCGCGTCGCCGACCGGATCCTGGGCATGGGCGATATCGTCAGCCTGGTCGAGAAGGCGGCGGAAAGCTTCGACGCCGACAAGGCGCAGGTGATGGCCGCGCGGATGAAGGCCGGCAAGTTCGATCTCAACGATCTTGCCGATCAGCTCGGGCAGATGCAGAAGCTTGGCGGCATGGGCGGCATCATGGGGATGATGCCCGGCATGGGCAAGATGAAGGACCAGATGTCGGCGGCCGGCATGGACGACAAGACATTCGCCCGCCAGCTCGCCATCATCGGCTCGATGACCAAGGCCGAGCGCGCCAATCCCGAGGTGCTCAAGCATTCGCGCAAGAAGCGCATCGCCAAGGGCTCGGGCACTGACGCGGCAGCGATCAACAAGCTTCTGAAGATGCACCGGCAGATGGCCGACATGATGAAAGCCATGGGCGGCAAGGGCAAGGGCGGCGGCATGATGCGCGCAGCCATGGGCGGCCTCGCCTCGAAGATGGGCCTTCCCGGCGGAATGGGTGGAATGCCAGGGGGCATGCCGGATCTGTCGAAGATGGATCCCAAGCAGCTCGAAGCACTGCAGAAGCAGGCCGAGGCCGCGGGTCTCGGCAAGGGCGGCATGCCGGGACTTGGCGGCGGCATGCCTGGTGGTTTGCCAGGTTTGGGCGGACCGAAGCTACCCGGTCTTGGCGGCGGTCTTCCCGGCCTGCCGAAAAAGAAGTGAGGGGACTGCATGACCGAGAACAATGACGCCATTGCGCAGCTCACTGAATTCCGTCGTTCGATCGATAATTTCGATGCGGCACTGATTCACATATTGGCCGAGCGCTTCCGGGTGACCAAGGCTGTCGGCGCGCTGAAGGCATCGGCCGATCTGCCGCCGTCAGACCCTAACCGTGAGGCCGAGCAGGTCGCCCGTCTGCGCGAGCTGGCAAAATCCGCCGATCTCGATCCGGATTTTGCCGAGAAATTCCTCGAATTCGTCATTCGCGAAGTGATCCAGCATCACAAGCAGGCGGCTTCGAAATAACCACCCGATCTGGCGCTGTCCGGCGTCCGAAGACATTCAACCAAGTCAACAAAGTTGCTCAATCGAAGGAAAAGAAAATGGGATTGAAAATTCGTCTGGCCCGTGGCGGCTCCAAGAAGCGTCCTTACTACCACGTTGTCATCGCCGACGTGCGCAGCCCGCGTGATGGCCGTTTCATCGAGCGTCTGGGTTACTGGAACCCGATGCTGCCCAAGGACGATGCTGCCCGTGTCAGCCTCAACCAGGAACGCATCCAGCATTGGCTCGATCACGGCGCGCTGCCGACCGACCGCGTCGCCCGCTTCATGGCTGAAGCCGGCATGATGACCCGCGATGCCCGTTCCAACCCGAACAAGGCCCAGCCCGGCAAGAAGGCGCAGGAACGCGCTGCCGAGAAGAAGCAGAAGGAAGAGGATGCCGCAGCCGCCGCAGCCGAAGCCGCTTCTGCACCGGCTGAAGCCCCTGCCGAAGCGACTGCTGAATAAGCAGCGTTCGCGCATTTTGTGCATCCAGCGGGATGTACGCCGCTATGATGCGGGCGGCTTGATGCCGCCCGTTTCGCGTTGGAACCAGTGCGTTGTCCTGCTAATTGAACGATGCTCTATCTCCGGAGATGTCCATGACCAAGCTTGACCACCCCGTCCTCGTCGGCATCGTCGGCGCCGCGCAGGGCCTTCGCGGCGAAGTCCGGGTCAAGCCGTTCACCGACGATCCGTTGGCGCTGGGCGAGTATGGCACGCTGTTCACGCTCGACGGACGGCGTTTCGAGGTGCTCGACCTGCGCTTTGCAAAGACCGTCGTGGTGGTGCGGTTCCGCGGTGTCAACGACCGCAACGCCGCTGAGGCGCTGAAGGGTTTGGAGCTCTATATCGACCGCACAAGCCTGCCCGACGAGACGCTGGAAGAGGGCGAGTTCTTCCATGCCGATCTGGAGGGGCTGGAAGCCTGGGATGCGGAAGGCCTGTTCTGGGGCACGGTCGGCGGTGTGTTCGATTTTGGCGGCGGCGATCTGCTGGAATTGCGCCAGGACGGCAAGAAGCCGGTGGTGATCCCGTTCACGCTGGCCGCGGTGCCGCAGGTCGATATCGCCAATGGCAGGCTCCTGGTCGACCCGCTGGCTGCCGGGCTGATCGATACCGGCGAGGATGACGAGGACGACGGAAATGATGGCGGGGACGGCAACGGGAGCGGTTCGTAATGACCAGCGCCTCGGTTCCTGCCGCACCTCAAGCCACATCCAAAGACGCACGCGGTTTTCATGCCACGGTACTGACGCTCTATCCGGAGATGTTTCCCGGTCATCTCGGTCTGTCGCTGGCCGGCCGGGCGCTGGAACGTGGCGACGCAGTGATCGACCCGGTCAATATTCGCGATTTTGCCACCGGCAAGCACCGCAATGTCGATGACACGCCGGCCGGCGGCGGCGCCGGCATGGTGCTCAGGGCCGATGTGCTGGCACGCGCCATCGATGCCGTCAGCCCCGAGGATGATACGCGACCACGGCTGCTGATGAGCCCGCGGGGTGCGCCGCTGACGCAATCGCGGGTGCGCGAACTGGCTTCTGGCCCAGGTGCGGTCATTGTCTGCGGCCGGTTCGAAGGCGTCGACCAGCGGGTGATCGAAACCCGCAATCTCGAGGAAGTCTCGATTGGCGATTATGTGCTGTCGGGCGGGGAGCCTGCGGCGTTGACACTGCTCGATGCGGTGATCCGCGTATTGCCGGGGGTGATGGGCAACGCCCAGTCAGGCACCCATGAAAGTTTCGAGACCGGGCTGCTCGAGCATCCGCATTACACACGACCGCAAAGCTTCGAGGGCCGGGAGATCCCCCAGGTGCTGACCTCGGGCAATCACCAGGCGATCGAGGCCTGGCGGCAGGCGCAATCGCGGGCGCTGACGCGGGAACGGCGGCCCGAGCTGCTTGAAGATGATCAGCTCGAGAAATAATACCAGGTCAAGAGCAGGCCAACGCCGACGACGATGGCGCGAATGACAGTCTGCGGCACCCGCCTTGCCGCCCAGACCCCGGCATAGCCGCCAAGCGCGCCGGCCGGGATCATGATTATCGCCGGCAGCCAGGCCACCACGCCGCCGGTGGAAAAGACGACAATGGCGATCAGCGCGATGATGACGGCGACAAAATTCTTCAGCGCGTTGAGCTTGTGATAGTCGCCGCCCTTGGCGATGCCGAGCACCGCCAGCATCATGATGCCCATGCCGGCGCCGAAAAACCCGCCATAGATCGAGGTGAGAAACTGTCCCACCAGCCCGAGCCGCGAAATTGGTTGTTCGGCATGCAGCTTCTTGGGCCTGAGATAGGGTCCGGCGGCAAAAATCAGGGTCGCCGCCAAGAGCAGCCACGGCACCAGCGAGCGGAACGAGGGGTTGGACATCGACACCAGGATCAGCGCGCCGCCGAGACTGCCCACCAGCGACAGGCCAGCGAGTATCCAGGCCTCGCGCCCGGCCTCGCGTATTTCGGTGCGGTAGGCGAGCGCCGAGGTCACGTAGCCTGGAAACTGGGTCACCGAGGAAGTCGCGTTGGCCATGATCGGCGGAACGCCTGCCAGCGTCATGGCGCCGAAGGTGAGAAAAGTGCCACCGCCGGCAATGGCGTTGACGACGCTGGAGAGGAAACCAGCGCTGAACAGAAGAACAATATCGAAGAGGGACATGGCGGGCCGGGAACAACGGAAGGGGCTTGAGTTAAAGCACCGCATCGGCAGCCCGGCAAGGTCTTCGATTAAATCGCGTGACGGGCGTGACAAAAGGCCCCTGATGGTGTATCTGCCCCGGCGATCGGCAAAAGTCCGACAGCCGTGTCATGCGGCGCCTGCCAAACAATGAATGGTGAACCCGCTCCTGCCTTCACCGGCATAGCCCCGAGGAAACATCCGAGGCGGCAAGCTGAGAGCGCTCTGACCGTTTGAGAAAAACGAAAGGTCATGGACCATGAACATCATCCAGCAGCTGGAGGCCGAGCAGGCCGCCAAGATCGAAGCTTCCCGCAAGTTTCCCGAATTTTCCGCCGGTGACACGCTGCGCGTGCAGGTGCGCGTGACAGAAGGCAAGCGGACCCGTCTGCAGGCCTTCGAAGGCGTCTGCATCGCCCGCGCCGGCGCCGGCCTGAACGAAAGCTTCACGGTCCGCAAGATTTCCTATGGTGAAGGCGTCGAGCGCGTATTCCCGATCTATTCGCCGCTGGTCGAGGCAGTCGAAGTCGTCCGCCGCGGCAAGGTCCGTCGCGCCAAGCTCTATTACATGCGCGATCGTCGCGGCAAGTCGGCCCGTATCGTCGAGAACACCGGTACCCGTGCCCGCAAGCTCAACGATACCGAGCGTCAGGCACTGGCAGCCGAGAAGGCTCGCGTCGAGGCCGAGAAGATCGCGGCAGCACAGGCGCTGGCCGCCGAGAAGGCCGCAGCAGAAGCCGCTGAAGCCGCAGCCGCAAAGGCCGCTGCCGACGAAGCAGCAGCAGCCGCAGCCGCCGCACCGGCTGAAGAAGCCAAGAGCGAATAGTCCGCTCAATCCGAATTTGATGATCCTTCGGGGTCGTCCATCAAAGCGCCGGGCAACCGGCACTTTTTTGGTTTTGGGCAGACCTGCTCCCGTGGGGCGCTGCAGCGCCTTGAAATGATGCATGTCTGTTGTCGTTCAAACGGATTCACGTGAACCCGACATGCATTGCAGCCGGTCAGCCGACGCGATGGCAGCAAACCGTTCAAAACCGAATGACCGGCTTAATCTTCTGCTAATCCGGGTGCGCGACACTGTGCCTTCACGGGTAAAGTGCCTTCAGGGGTGCAGGGCAGGTCTGATGACGATTTCCTCGATTATGACAACCGCACTTTCGGGCATGCAGACCGAGCAGAACCGCATGGTCTCTGCAGCCAGTAACATTGCAAGTTCCGGTCCCGGTGCTGCAGCACAGACCGACGCGGAAATCGACCTTGCCTCCGAGATGCTTGATGTCATGTCTGCCGAAACCAACTACAAGGCCAACGCCCTGGTGCTCGAAGCCGGCGCCGACCTCTGGGACGTGCTGATGACCATCAAGCGCGATTGAGGGACGGCACGGCACCGAGGAGCAAAGCTCCGGGAACCATCGCACTGCCTGCGGCGTTTCACTGGTCCCAAAGGAGAGTGCCATGACCAAGAAACCCGACCAGCAGACAGACAAGAACAAGACCGGACCGGCGCCAGCCGAGCGCGAGGTCTCCGATCCCCATCCCGGCAGCGTATCGGATGGAACCCACCCGGAAGCAAACGAAGACAAGTCCGAGGACTGATGCCGCGTAATGGCAGCGGGTATGTTCTCAGTGCCGCAAATGTTGCGGCGCTCTAGTTTACCCTTGTGGAAGAGAACGAGAAATCATGGTCTTGTTGCGCAGCGTCAGGTCATAGATTTTTCAGGTGAGGGGAACGTTTCGCGTATGCAAATCGACACCCTCGCTTTGAATTTCTAATCCTTGGCTGAAGCCAAGACACTGAAATTCCCTTCTCTCCCCGCCGATGGGGAGAATCTGGCATTCTCCACCCTTTCAATTCGTCATCCCAGGGCACCGACCCTGGGATCCATTCCGCGATCTTTCCAACACTGTGGATATGGATGGATCACGGAGTGGATCCTCGGCTCGGTGGCCGAGGATGACGAAAATCATGAAACCGCCCAAATAGACCCCCGAATTTCATCCACTCCCTCCACCCCCATGCCATACTCCTCGCGCTCCCGCTGCCGGATGGATCGCGAACGTGTTGGACCAGGCGGGAGGAAGGCCTCTCGGGTTTTGTCGTAACGTGCGGCGGGCGATGAGGGGAGGTGGAGACCAGCGTGGCTCCGCTGGCGGACGTGATCAACGATCCTGTTCAGCCAGCCACCGGACCGTCCTCGGATGTTCGTCCGCCCTGTTGGCGGTGCGGGATCTGACCGCGGGCCGGGCCTGTGGCGGATCTTGACCCCGTCATGCATGGCGCGTTCGGGTGGTTTCACTCGAACGATAAGGTTCATGCATAACGTGATGGGGACAAGGTTCGTGCCGGAACCCACGCCAACAGCTTCCGTCGCGGCCCCGTGTCCGGGGCAGGCGGCATGGCGAAAGCCATGAAATCCCGCGTCGGGTGAAAACCCTCAAGCGGGCCAAGCGAAGCGGTTTCTGCCTGTCGGATGCGGACATCATCCGGCGATGATCGGGCCGCGCGCGAGTTGTGCCACCCATTTTTCAATTTCCGTAAGGCAAAGCCCGCGTGCGGCCCTCCGGGCATACTTATTCCCAACTCCGGCGTGGACGCGTGCGGAGCCGAACTTGCAGCCGGCGCAGACCCGCTACATATCGGGTGATGGAGCGGCATCCAGTGTTGATTCACCTCGGTGCTCTTGCGGCCTGCGGTCGCGCATTGCAAAGTGGCCGCTTCGCGCGACAACCATGATTGCGGGCCGCGCCAAAAATACTGTCCAGAGACTTCATAGGGGAGACTGTCATGTCATTGTTGAAATCCGCCACCATTGCGGCCGCGACGGCTATTGGCCTTGGCGCCGCCGCGCTTGCCACCAGCGTCCAGGCGCAGGACCTGCCTGACCTGGGTGGCCAGAGCGTTGTCGTCGTCACCGAAAACGCCTATCCGCCGCTGCAGTTCATCGATCCCAAGACCGGCGACCAGATCGGCTGGGAATATGACGCGATGAACGAGATCGCCAAGCGGCTCAATTTCAAGGTCGAATACCAGAACACTTCCTGGGACGCGATGATCCAGGCCGTTTCCGACGGGCAATACGAGATCGGCATGACCGGTATCTCGATCAAGGAAGACCGCAAGGAAAAGGTGGATTTCTCCGATCCCTATCTGCGCTCGGAAATGTTCATGCTGGTGCGCAGCGACGAGGAACGCTTCAACGATGCCAAGAGCTTCGCGGCATTCGAGACCGGCCTGGTCGGCGCCCAGCCCGGCACCACACCGTTCTATGTCGCCGTCTATGATGTGCTCGATGGCGATGAGCAGAACACGCGTATCAAGCTGATGGAAACCTTTGGCGCCACCGTGCAGGCGCTCAAGACCGGCGATGTCGACATGGTGCTGACCGATGGTGTCGCCGGCAAGGGCTATGTCGATGCTTCCGATGGCGCCCTCAAGCTGGTCGGCGGTCCGCTGGGGGCCGATGATTTCGGCTTCATCTTCCCCAAGGGCTCGGAGCTGGTCAGCCCGGTCAACGCGGCGATCGCCGCCATGAAGGCCGACGGCAGCATCGACGCGCTCAACAAGAAGTGGTTTCTTGATTACAAGCTTGGTGGTTGAGCGACATCGTGCCGATAGCATTTGACGGATACAGGCCGGGGGCGCTCGCGGGCGTGCTCGGCCTGCACATGAATTATTATGCGCAACACTGGGGATTTGGCCTCGCCTTCGAGCTCAAGGTGGCCTCTGAACTGTCTGCATTTCTCGACCGCTTCGACCGGCACCGCGATCTGTTTCTGACTGCCTGGCGCGGCAATCGGCTGGCCGGATCGGTCAGCCTTGATGTCAGCGGCGGTGGCGCTGGTGGCGCCCATCTGCGCTGGTTCGTGGTCTCCAGCGAGGAACGCGGCAGCGGGCTTGGCAAGCAGTTGCTGGCGCGCGCCGTCAGCCACTCCGACAGCATTGCTGCAGGTCCGATCTGGCTCACCACCTTTGCCGGGCTCGATGCGGCGCAAACGCTGTACGAGCGGATCGGTTTCGTGCGCGAAAGCGAGCACGAAGGTGACCAGTGGCAAGGCGGCGTGACCGAGCAGAAATTCATCCGCCCGGCGCCGTCCTTGTTTGACGGGGAGTTCTAGTGGCGCCGCCGCCCTCTTCGGCTGCGGGCAAGCCCGACTTTCCCTGGTGGCTGGCCGTGGCCGCGGCGATCGCGGCATTTCTGGCCGTGCAGATTGCCATCAACGACCTCTACAGCCAGATCTTCACGGTCGTCTCTCGTGGTGTCTGGATCACCATCTTCGTCACCCTGGTGGGGTTCGTGCTGGCGACCCTGTTCGGGTTGCTGCTGGCGGTGATGGGATTGTCGAACTCGCTGGCGCTGAGACAAACGGCGCGTTTCTATGTCGAGATCATACGCGGCATCCCGATCCTGGTGCTGCTGTTCTACATCGCCTTTGTCGGCGCGCCGGGCTTCGTCATCGCCTGGAACGCGCTGATGTCGCCGCTGATTGAGGCCGGGGTGATCGGCGAATTGCTGGTGCGCGATGTCTCGCTGTTGTGGCGGGCAATCATGGCACTGACGATCGGCTATTCCGCCTTCATATCGGAAGTGTTCCGTGCCGGCATCCTGGCCGTCGATCAGGGCCAGATCGAAGCCGCCAAGGCGCTCGGGCTGACCCGGCTGCAGCGCTTTCGGCTGATCGTGCTGCCGCAGGCAATCCGCACTATCCTGCCGCCGCTGGGCAATGATTTCATCGCCATGATCAAGGATTCCTCGCTGGTCTCGGTGCTTGGCGTGGCCGATCTGACGCAGATGGGCAAGGTCTATGCCTCCGGCTCGTTTAGGTTCTTCGAAACCTATTCGATCGTCGCCTATGTCTATTTGCTGCTCACTGTCGGGCTGTCGCTCGGGCTCAGGGCGCTGGAACGGCGGTTGCGCAATGCCGAGGCCGAACGTGGCGCCGGCGAGCGTCACTGAATTCCGTGATGCGCTCGCATTTGGCGGCGGCCGCGTGATTCCGAAACCTGTCAGATTAGCGTATGATTCTCGATAATTGATCGGAAAATAGCGGGTTATCCGGAGAAGTTCTTCACGACTTAGGGTTTTGTTAGGTGGGCCGGGGCAGGTTGCCCCTGACCCAAACCCAAGAGTGTAATGATGGCCATCAAACTCACCGCCCGGGAATTCGTCGGGTGGTTTCTTGCCTTCGCCGGGCTGCTGGCCATGGGCACAATCCTGTTTGCACAGGTGCTGTGGTTCACGGTTCCATTGATCGCCGGCAGAGGCTGCGTCAGCGGTGGGCCCTGCGGAGCGATGGCGATGGTGCTTGGCACCTGGCTCAAACCGTCCTTGCTGCTTGCCGCAATCTGTGTCGGGATCGCCGGCTTCTATCGTCGCGGTCTGGCGGTCGGGTCCCGGCTCTGGGCGTTGTTTCCGCTGGCACTGCTGTTGCCAAACCTGCCGTCGCTGTTCCTGCTCGGCAATATCTGGGGCGCAGATTTGGCGCCTGGATTGCTGTTTTTTCCGCGCTGGAGCATCTATGAGCTTGCCCCGTTGCTGGCGCTTGGCGGGTTGTTCTGTTTCCAGATCGAGTATCTGCCTGGATTTGCCGGATCGATCGCCCGCACCCGGCTTTATGGCAGCATCCCGATCGGGGTCATCTACATCATCAGCTGTCTCTGGGTCGGCTCGGATCTGGCGTTGTCGCTGTCGCCGCATTCGGGCATTCCGGTCGCAGCACTCGAGGCCGTTCGAACACTGATGCATTTTCCGGTCTCACTGGTTGATGGCACTATCTTTGTGGGGCTTCCCGCCTATGGCGAGAGGCCGGATGTTGTCGTTTCCCTTGGCACTGTGTTCAACCTGATCGCCTTCGCGGTTCTGGTGTTTGCCCTTGTGGTTGACGGATCTGGCCGCCTGCGCCGGGCCGGATCGCTGATTTATCTCGACAGTGGCGATGACGTGGACGGAGCTCGGGACAAACCGTTGTTTGGCCCCGATCGCAAGCTCAACGACTGAGCCATAATCTGCGTATTGATTGCGGTGATATGAAAGTCGGCTCGAAAGTTTGACCGCAACACCCTTGGCGTCACAGGTGACCGATCCCACATAAAGGTTTAACGGAACTCACAAAGTCTGCCGAAAGGAAGCCCGATGAAACGCACGATCCTGATTGCTCTCGCCGGATTGCTGGTGCTGCCGACGCTCGCTTCGGCGGATTCCTACCGCAGCGGCCGCCGGCTCGACGCGATCCAGAGCGGCCGACTGTATGATCCAATCCTGACTCCGCAGATGAATCCGAGTTACGAGTTCCAGCCCAATGCCGAGGCGATGTTCCTGCGCGATTTGCGGCAGGGCCGCGTCAATATCGAGCGCATCCCCGAACAGCAGCGGCAATATTTCCAGATGCAGCTCGACTCCGACCGCTAGAATTTGCGAGCGCCGGGCCAGAACCAGTGGGCGTCTGAGCAGGCAGCGTGCTGTGCGGCAATTTGTGGCCTGCTGAATCATGGGTCGGCAATTCACAGCAAGGTGTTTTGAAGTTTACGGCAGCGTTGTCCACATGCAGTCCATCGCGCCGGCGCTCGCCGGGCACAAATCTGGGCAGCGCCACCGCGGCGTCTGGAAAGGACATCGACATGGTTAGAATGATTGCATTGGCTCTGGCTGTCATGGCGGCGATCACGGCTGCGGTTCCGGCGCAGGCCGGGAGCCGATCGGGCGGGCGTCTGGACGCCATCACCACCGGCCGAATCTACGACCGCCTGCTGACGCCACAACTTAATCCCGATTATGCGTTCGCGGACCCGCAGGCACAGCGGCGCTTTGGTGCCGATGTCCGTGAAGGCCGCATCAAAATGCCGGAGCGGCCGCAGCACCGCAGTCTGTTTGATTTTCTGCGCAACTGACAGGCCTGCCCGGGAGGTGTTTTGCGCGCGCGACAGGTAGCCGGGTGCGCAAAACAATTGCCCGGGTTTGGCAAAACTGGTAAGAGCCCGGCCATGGGATCGAAATTCGGATGTCTGGCGCCTCAAATCTACGTGCTGCAGGACCACAAGCGTCTGCCGGCCAGGTTTTTTGCGTGCATCACCGGTGCGCTTAACAGCCACCGCGCCTGATTTTCCGCGCCAGCGGCCGCGCGATGCGGCCATTTCTCGATTTTTGCCTTTCTCACCTTCAAACGGACCACGACCATGACCGCACCACGCACGATTTATGACAAGATCTGGGATGACCACGTTGCCGACGAACGCGATGACGGCACCTGCCTGCTCTATATCGATCGCCATCTCGTGCACGAAGTCACCAGCCCGCAGGCCTTCGAGGGACTGCGCACCACCGGCCGCACCGTGCGTGCGCCACAAAAGACGCTGGCCGTGGTCGATCACAACGTGCCGACCTCGCCCGACCGGGCGCTGGGCATCAAGAACGAGGAAAGCCGCATCCAGGTCGAAGCGTTGGCCGACAATGCCGCCGAATTCGGCGTGGAATATTTCAACGAGAACGACAAGCGCCAGGGCATCGTCCATATCGTTGGCCCCGAGCAGGGCTTCACGCTGCCCGGCACGACCATCGTCTGCGGTGACAGCCACACCTCGACCCACGGCGCGTTTGGCGCGCTGGCGCACGGCATCGGCACCTCGGAAGTCGAGCATGTGCTCGCCACCCAGACGCTGATCCAGAAAAAAGCCAAGAACATGCTGGTCGAAGTCAACGGCGAATTGCCCGACGGCGTCACCGCCAAGGACATCATCCTCGCCATCATCGGTGAAATCGGCACTGCCGGCGGCACCGGCCATGTTATCGAATTTGCCGGCGAAGCGATTCGCGCGCTGTCGATGGAAGGCCGCATGACGGTCTGCAACATGACCATTGAAGGTGGCGCCCGCGCCGGCCTGATCGCGCCCGATGAGAAGACTTTTGAATATATCAAGGGCCGGCCCCGCGCCCCCAAGGGCAAGGCCTGGGACATGGCGGTCGACTACTGGAAATCGCTGGTTACCGATGAAGGCGCGCATTTCGACAAGATCGTCCGGCTCGATGCCGCGGCGCTGCCGCCGATCGTATCCTGGGGCTCCTCGCCCGAGGACGTGATCTCGGTTACCGGTGAAGTCCCCAATCCCGACGACATCAAGGACGAAGCCAAGCGCACCTCCAAATGGCGGGCGCTGGATTACATGGGCCTCAAGCCCGGCACCAAGATCACCGATATTTCGATTGACCGGGTGTTCATCGGCTCGTGCACCAATGGCCGGATCGAGGACCTTCGTGCCGCAGCCAAGGTGGTTGAAGGAAAGACCGTCAATCCGAATGTCGATGCGATGATCGTGCCGGGGTCCGGTCTGGTCAAGGCGCAGGCCGAGGAAGAGGGTCTCGACGTGATCTTCAAGGCGGCGGGCTTTGACTGGCGCGAGCCGGGCTGCTCGATGTGTCTGGCGATGAACGACGACCGGCTGAAGCCGGAGGAGCGCTGCGCCTCGACCTCGAACCGCAATTTCGAGGGTCGTCAGGGCTTCAAGGGCCGCACCCATCTGGTCTCGCCAACGATGGCGGCAGCGGCGGCGATTGCCGGCCATTTTGTCGATATTCGCGACTGGAAATAAGACTGCGGGGTGCTGCAAGGCGGGTGATCCGATCGCCCGCCAGCAGCACCCCCACCAGGGTCATCTTCACCCCTCGTATCGCTCAGACCTCGCGTCGCTGCCCTCTCCTCTCAAGGGGGGCGGCGACCGTTTTTGCACAGCAAGACAGAGCCGGTTGGGCTGGGATAGGTCTTATCCGGTTCGAACTTTGCCGAATATTCTGCACCGGGAATGTTTCGGTGTTACGGTGAACGTCGCGATGGCACTGCCCCGTCCGGGACTTTGCCGTTCAACCGATCATCCCGTAAGGAGCTTCCCCATGTTCAGCCCCGCCAGAATGATTTCGACACTGGCCCTGACCTGGGGGCTGTCGATCTGTGCCTCCGCGGTCTCGGCCCAATCTGTTGACATGCAGACAACTTACGCCACGAAAAAAGGCGGCTGCGCCATGACCGAAAAGCTGGTGACGATTTCACAAGGAAACATCGCCGGCCCGGGGTTTGAGTGCACGCTGTCCAACCCGAGCCCGGCCGGCACCGGCATGGAGGCCTATGATTCGGTCTGCAGCGTCGACGGTGCCGAAGTGACCGAGGTGATGGCCTTCGACCTGGGCAACAACAGGGACCATTTTGCCGTGGCCATTCCCGGCCGTGACGGCTGGATGGACCTCTATCCCTGCACCAAGGTACCGGGGCTCGAGCAATAGCTTGAGGCGCTCAGGGGCAGTTCATGCGTTTTCCGGCAGGTGATCGACAAAAACCAAGGCGCCCCTGGTGGGTCGCCCGCAAGGCTTAAGGCCTGATCACGCAGACGCCGCCGTTGCAATCGGACTTGCTGCCGCTATCGCGGTCGACGACGATCACCTTGGGACCGGTTTTGTGATGGGTCTTGCCGGCGCCTGAGGTGTTGCGGTTTTGGCGGATGATGATCCTGGTGTCGTCATCATCGCGTTCGATCCGGCCGCTGGTGGCGGTGATGGTCCGGCTTTTCCTGGCATCGCGTTGCGGCACCGGCACCGATGACCGGCTGCGTTTGTGCTTGTCCTTATCGATGATGATGACGGTAACGTCGCCGCGGCGGTGATGTTTGTGGCTCTTGAACGGGCGCACCTTGGCCGATGCCGGCATTGGTTCGGCCACGACAGGCATCGGCGTCAACAGGCCCAGTCCGACCGTCAGGGCAATCGCCAGCTGTGCGGCCTGGCGGCCGAGTGAACGCGAGATCAGCGTGTTGGTCATGGCCTTGTCCTTGATGGTTGGGTCCTTGATGTCTGGCGTTCGCGGCGATGGCTGTCGCCCGCCGCAAATGCTTGCCCATTGTGCCGCAGCCGGGCTCTGGAGTCACGGCGCTGCAGTGACCATTGCTTGTTAGGGTTAAGGCGGAGACGGTTTCAGCCCCGGAACCAATTGTCGGTGTTTGACCTTCGATAGGCTTGACCGGGGCCGGGCTTTGGCCGAAACATGGGGGCATGAACACGCCAGACAAGATCGATATTTCGCTTTTGCATCTCAGCGATGCGCATCATTTCGCACCGCTGCTTGCGGCCTATGTGCAGTCGCTCAAGCGCGGCGCGCCGCGGCGGCCGGATGATTATTACGCCGAGACGCTGCTGCAAGATCGGGTCGCCCAGGTTTTTGGCGCGCGGCTGGACGGTGAACTGGTCGGATTTGCGATCTTTTACGATCTGCCCGACCCGGTCACCGGCATGCGCGCCGGCCAGGTCGACCATCTTTATGTCAGCCATCTGCACCGCAATCAGGGCATCGCCCAGGCGATGATCGACATGCTGGCCGAAGAAAGCGACGCCCGTGGCTGGTCGCGAATCGTGCTCAATGCGCCAAGACAGCCCGAGGATGGCCGCAAGCTGTATGAAAAAATCGCCACCACGGCGGATTTTTCCAGTTGGGAACTGCGTTTCGACCCGTCGGGCTGACGCCTGCCTGCGACAGTTTGCCGGCCAATGCGGCGATCATGCCGATTTGAACCGATTGAAGCGCAACTGGCGGTGACGTCGACGTTGCCGGTTTCGACCAAAGGCTTGTCGTGAAAGACAAACCGGGCTTTGACGCGGTGGCGATTAGGCACTAAAAGCGAAAAATGGCCACCGCTTCCGCTTCGCGGACCCTCCCCGGTGGCGCGCTCCCGAAGCGAAAGAAGGACCAGGTCAACATGACCAACGCGACGCAGAACCGGCCGATATCGCCGCACCTGACAATCTATAAGCCAATCCCGACCATGGTAATGTCCATCGTTCACCGGATCACCGGCATGGCGCTGTATGCCGGCACCATCCTTGTTGCCTGGTGGTTGATCGCCGCGGCGTCTGGCGAGAGCTATTTCGACTGGGTCAACGGCCTGTTCGGTTCCATCATCGGACGGCTGGTGCTGTTTGGCTATACCTGGGCACTGGTGCATCACATGCTCGGTGGCATCCGCCACTTCGTCTGGGACACAGGGCGCGGGTTTGATCCAAAGACCTCCACCAAACTTGCCTGGGCAACACTCGCCGGTTCCATCGTCCTGACGGTCCTGATCTGGATCGCCGGCTATGCAACCCGGTTTTGAGGGAGACTGATATGACAATGCGCACACCTCTCTCCAAGGTTCGCGGTCTGGGTTCGGCCAAGGACGGCACCGAGCATTTCTGGCGGCAACGGCTGACGGCGATCGCCAATGTGCCGCTGCTTTGCTTCTTCATCCTGTTCCTCATCCTCTATAATGGTGAGCCGCATGCCGTGGTTGTCGGCGCGCTCGGCAATCCGTTCGTGGCGGTGCTGATGGGGCTGGTCGTGATTTCCGGCCTGGCCCACATGCGGCTTGGCATGCAGGTGATCATCGAGGATTACGTTCATGGCGAGGGCACGAAGGTCGTGCTTTTGATCCTCAATACGTTTTTTACGATCGCTGTTGGCGCCGTGTCGCTTTTCGCAGTGCTCAAACTCGGCTTCGGAGGCTGATAGACCATGGTAATGACGTCCAGCGTCAATATTGGCGGACGCGACTATTCGATTGTTGATCATTCCTACGACGTGGTCGTGGTCGGCGCCGGCGGTGCCGGTCTGCGCGCAACGCTCGGCATGGCCGAACAGGGCTTCCGCACCGCATGCATCACCAAGGTGTTCCCGACCCGCTCGCACACGGTCGCGGCCCAGGGCGGCATTGCCGCCTCGCTGACCAACATGACGCCAGACAGCTGGCAGTGGCACATGTACGACACAGTCAAGGGCTCGGACTGGCTCGGCGATGTCGATGCCATGCAGTATCTGACCATGGAAGCGCCCAAGGCGGTCTATGAGCTCGAGCATTACGGCGTGCCGTTCTCGCGCACCGAAGATGGCCGCATCTACCAGCGCCCGTTTGGTGGCCACATGCAGAATTACGGCGAAGGCCCTCCGGTGCAGCGCACCTGTGCTGCGGCCGACCGCACCGGTCATGCCATCCTGCACACGCTCTATGGCCAGGCGGTCAAGCACAACGCCGAATTCTTCATCGAGTATTTCGCGCTCGATCTGTTGATGGACGAGGATGGCCGCTGCACCGGCGTGGTGGCCTGGAACCTCGACGACGGCACCATTCACCGGTTTTCCGCCAAGATGGTGGTGCTGGCCACCGGCGGTTACGGCCGCGCCTTCTTCTCGGCCACGAGCGCCCATACCTGCACCGGCGACGGCAATGGCATGATCGCCCGGGCAGGGTTGCCGCTGCAGGACATGGAGTTCGTACAGTTCCACCCGACCGGGATCTATGGTGCTGGTTGCCTGATTACCGAGGGCGCACGCGGCGAAGGTGGCTACCTGGTCAATTCCGAGGGCGAGCGTTTCATGGAACGCTACGCGCCATCGGCCAAGGATCTGGCTTCGCGCGACGTCGTCTCGCGCTGCATGACCATCGAGATCCGGGAAGGCCGCGGCGTCGGCAAGGCCAAGGATCACATCTTCCTGCATCTCGATCATCTCGATCCGGCGGTGCTCAACGAGCGGCTTCCGGGGATTTCGGAAAGCGCCAAGATCTTTGCCGGCGTCGATGTGACCCGCGAGCCGATCCCGGTGCTGCCGACGGTGCACTACAATATGGGCGGCATTCCCACCAATTACTGGGGTGAAGTGCTCAACCCGACCAAGGACGATCCGGACGCGGTGGCGCCTGGGCTGATGGCAGTCGGCGAGGCGGCCTGCGCCTCGGTGCACGGCGCCAACCGGCTCGGCTCCAACTCGCTGATCGACCTGGTGGTGTTCGGCCGCGCCGCGGCAATCCGCGCCGGTGAGGTGATCGATCGCAAGTCGGCGATTCCGGCGATCAACGAAGCCTCGTTCGAAAAGATCATGACCCGCTTCGACCGGCTCAGGCATGCCAACGGCTCTGCGCCAACAGCGGTGCTGCGCGAAAAGATGCAGCGCGCCATGCAGGAAGACGCCGCGGTGTTTCGCACCCAGGTCACCCTGGAACAGGGCTGTGAGCGGATTACCGCGATCTGGGGCGAACTGGCCGACGTTCATGTCACCGACCGTTCGATGATCTGGAATTCCGATCTGATGGAAACATTGGAACTGGAAAACCTGATGGCCTGCGCGATCACCACCGTGCACGGCGCCGAGGCCCGCAAGGAAAGCCGCGGCAGCCATGCCCGCGAGGACTATGTCGACGGGCCCTACGGCGGCCGTGACGACGAGAACTGGCGCAAGCACACGCTGGCCTGGCTGGATGAAAAGGGCAAGGTCACGCTCGACTACCGGCCGGTGCATACCGAGCTGATCGCCGAGGGCATCGACATCGCCAAGATCGCGCCCAAAGCGCGTGTATATTGATGTCTGTTATGACCCTTGAATGGGACACTATCGATTTGTCTTTAAATCGGGAAAAAGGCGGTTTTGATAACATAGGTGAAGTGGGAAAACTCAAAGAACGGTATGTGTATTATATAAAAACGCCTAACAGCTGCATCATAGGTTACCCAAACGGCAATTCAAATGTCTGTTATATTGGGCAATCAGGGCGCTCAGAAAACAAAAGATCCAGGGTCGCATCTCACGCCTTGGGGTGGATACTTAGATACCAAGCACTAACTCATGGCGCGAACATATTTACTGTATCGTGGGCGTATCCAAGGCGACAGGGAATGAAAAATTCTTACAAGGATGTGGAAGCGTACATGATCCGCGAGTTTCACGAAAAATTTGGCTCCACCCCATTGTTCAATAAGCGGATGGAAGTTGAAACAGGTGGTTATGATATTGATCTCAATTGCGACATCCTAAAGAGGCGCCGAAAGAAAGCCCAGTTTCAAGCATTTTCGATGGACGATTTGGCGGCAATGAAAGAATAGGAATTCGAAATGGTTGAACTTACACTCCCGAAAAACGCGCAGGTCAAAAAGGGCAAGGTCTGGCCGAAGCCTGAGGGCGCCAAGAACACCCGCGAGTTCCGCGTCTACCGCTGGTCGCCCGATGATGCCGAAAATCCGCATATCGACACCTTCCACATCGATATGGATGATTGTGGACCGATGGTGCTTGACGGTCTGTTGTGGATCAAGAACAAGATCGACGCGACGCTGACGCTGAGGCGTTCCTGCCGCGAGGGTATCTGCGGCTCCTGCGCCATGAACATTGACGGGACCAACACGCTGGCCTGCACCAAGGGGCTCGACGAGATCGACGGCCCGGTCAAGATCTACCCGCTGCCGCATCTGCCGGTGGTCAAGGATCTGGTGCCGGACCTGACCAATTTCTACGCCCAGCACCGGGCGATCGAACCATGGTTGAAGACCGTGTCGCCGACGCCGGCCAAGGAGTGGAAGCAAAGCCACGAGGACCGGGCCAAGCTCGATGGTCTCTACGAGTGCATCCTGTGCGCCTGCTGCTCGACTTCGTGTCCGAGTTACTGGTGGAACGGCGATCGCTATCTCGGCCCGGCAGCATTGCTGCAGGCCTATCGCTGGCTGATCGATTCACGCGATGAAGCCACCGGCGAGCGGCTCGATGCGCTCGAGGATCCGTTCCGGCTCTATCGCTGCCATACCATCATGAACTGCGCGCAAACTTGCCCCAAGGGTCTCAACCCTGCCAAGGCGATTGCCGAGATCAAGAAGATGATGGTCGAGCGCCGGATCTAGTCCGGGCACTCACTTTCCTTGCTGCTTGCGGCAAGCGGAATGCAAATCGAGAGGCCACCCAACGGGTGGCCTTTCATGTTTCGATGTCAGATGTGCAGGCTGTGGTCGGGACCGGAACTCTCGTCGTTTCGGTTGCCTGGGCCGCGTTTCCGCCCTGATATGAACCCCAGTCTGCCCCGAAATTTCCGCTTTCGCACCGCCTGACGGTCATGATTGCGGTGAAAGTTGCGCCTCTCGAATTATTTCAAGGGGCAATATCATGTCAACTCAATCTCCTCCCGCATTGCTGGGCGCGCTACGCAGTCCGGGTGTGAAGTTCTTTGTCATCGGATTGATCGGGTTGTTTCTCTTAATCCCTGCTTCGATGGTCTGGGTGCTGGTCACCGAGCGGCAGGACCGCGCAAAAGGAGCGGAAGCGGAGGTGGCGCAAAGCTGGGGCGCGGCGCAGACATTGGGCGGGGTGTTCATCTCGGTGCCCTACGAAACGCAGCAGGAGATGCAGACCGGCAAGGGTATCGTGGTCCAGCGGGTCCGCAGGACCGCGCTCTTCATGCCCGAAGAGATTACCTACAATGTCGGGTCGAAATCCGATGAACGCAAACGCGGTATTTTCACCGTGCCTGTCTACGATGCGGAAGTTCTGGTCACTGGCCGTTTCAAGCGGCCCGATCCACGCGAAATCGGGATAGCCGCTGATGCCGATGTGAAGTGGGAGGAAGCAGCACTTGCCATCCCTCTCTCCGGTCCGCGCTCCATTCGTGCCGGAGCCAAGGTTGAAATCGACGGCCGGTCGCAAAGCATCGAACCTGGAGCCGCGTTGCCTGACGGTACCGTGCAAAAAGGTATTCACATTGGCAAGCTGTTTGAAAACACACCGGCTGGCTTCAGCTTCCGGCTGGAATTTGGCCTGAAAGGCTCGACGTCATTTTCTGTTGTGCCGGGTGCGCGCACCACGCATGTCGAGATGACGTCAGACTGGGCGCATCCCAGTTTCAGTGGTATCTATCTGCCTGACGGCTCCACCATTTCCGAGGAAGGGTTTAGCGCCGAGTGGACGGTGCCGCATCTTGCGCTGTCGATGCCGCTGGCATTTACCGCCGGCAAGAACAGCGGTTTTGGCCTCGGTTCCGGTCAAAGCCTGGGCGTACGGTTCTACCAGCCGGTCGATCACTACGCGCTGGTGGACAGGGCGATCAAATATGCGGTGCTGTTCATCGGTTCGGTTTTCGTCGCCGTATTTGTGCTGGAGACGCGCTCCGGGCGTGCGGTGCACGGGGCGCAGTACGCGCTGATGGGGCTGGCGCTGGTGCTGTTTTATGTTCTGCTTCTGGCGCTGGCCGAGCATACTGGATTCATGATCGCCTATGGTGTGGCAGGGCTGGCGACCACGCTTCTTGTCTCGACCTACTGCGCACGTTTGCTTGCCAGCCGGCTGCTCGGCGCTGTCATTGCCGGTCTGCTCACGACAGTGTTTGGTCTGCTCTACCTGTTTCTGCAGATGGAAGATTTCGCCCTGTTGGCAGGCGCTGTCTTTGCCTTTGTGGTGCTGGCCGTGGCGATGTTCTCGACCGCATCGCTCGACTGGTCGGGTCGGGGCAACGGCACCACTGTGGCGCCGTTGTCAGATGATGGTGCGGCGTAGAATTCGAGCGAGCAGTCCGCCTCTCACCCCAGCGCCTTGTCGAGATCGGTGATCAGGTCGTCGGTGTCCTCGATGCCGACGGAGGCGCGGATCAGGCTTTCGGGGATGCCGGTGTGGGGCTCGATGGTGTGGCGGTGCTCGACCAGGCTTTCCACCCCGCCCAATGAGGTGGCGCGGTGAAACAGCTTGAGCCGGCCCACCACGGCCAGCGCCTCAGGTCCGCCACCCTTGACCAGAAACGAAAACAGCGAGCCATAGCCGCCCTGCATCTGGGTTGCGGCAATGGCGTGGCCGGGATGGCTGGCGAGGCCGGGATAATAGACATCCGTGACCTTGGGGTGGGCGCTGAGATACTCGGCGATGGCCTGGGTCGAGCGGCACATTTGTTTGACCCGGAGCGGCAAGGTGCGGATGCCGCGCAACAGCAGCCAGGCTTCGAACGGTCCGATCACGGCGCCGGCGTCGTGACGGTCGGCCTTGATCTCGGTCCAGACCTTGGCGGCCGGCGCCGAGGTTGCAAGCACCCCGGCGAGCACATCGGAATGGCCATTGATGGCCTTGGTGGCCGAATGCATGACGATGTCGGCGCCGAGTTCCAGCGGCTTTTGCAGCACCGGCGTGGCGGCGGTGGAATCAACTGCGAGCAGCGCGCCGACGCGGTGGGCGCAGGTCGCCGCATGGGCAAAGTCGGTGGTCTTGAGCCAGGGATTGGACGGCGTCTCGATGAACACCAGGTAGGGGGCGTGGACGGCGCAGGCCTCATCCAGCGCCTTCGGGTCGGCGGCGTCGACCTCGTGCAGGGCGATCTGGCGGCGGCTGCAGAAATCCCTCAGCCACTTGGTCGTGCCCCAGTAGATGCCCGACTGGACGACGACGCTGGCGCCGGTCGGTGTGGTCCGGAAAAGTGCTGCGATCGCCGCCATGCCGGAGGGAAACAGCAGCGTCTCCTCGGCACTTTCCAGCCGCGCCAGCACATTTTCCGCGATGCGAACGATGTCGGAATTGTCGCGCAGATAGATGTTGTCGGGATTGACCAGCCGGTAGTCCTCGTCGCGCAGAAAAGTGGTCGAGGGCTGCAGCGGCGGCACCACGCCACCGCTCTGCCGGTCAATGGCGCCGCCGGCCTGGGCAGCAATGGTGGAAGGCTTGAGGTCGTTGGGGAGGGTCATGTGCCGCTGCCTTTGCCTGGCCTCGGCGCCAGTTGCCGTGGACGCATAGGGCGTCCGTTGAAATCTCTCTAGCAGTCCGGACGGCAAATTCAACCGGGCTGAGCGCGACCCCGCCGTCGTTGTCAGGCGGGGTCGAGCGTCACGACGATGTTTCCGCGTTTTGCCGGATCGTGGAAATAGGCATGGGCTTCGGCGATCCGGTCGAAGGCAAAGCGTCGGCCAATATGCGGCAGGTATTTTCCGGCCCTGGCGAGCTCTGCCAGAAATCGCAGATCCTCACCGCGCTCGGGGGCGTAACCTCCGATCACCTTGCGGCCGCCGGATTTGCAGGCAAACAGGCTTGCCAGCAATTGCCAGAGGTCGGCCGAGACCAGTAGCAGCCGGCCACCCGGCTTCAGCGCCGTTCCATACTTTGCGTATGTAGCGGTGCCGCTGGTGTCGAGAATGATGTCGTAGGTATTTTGCGCAACCGCATAATCTTCTCTTGTGTAATCGATCACCCGGTCGGCACCGAGGGTTTTCACCATCTCCAGATGCGGGGTGGATGAGACCCCGGTCACGTGAGCCCCGAAGGCCTTGGCGAGTTGCACGGCGGCACTGCCAACGCCGCCCGAAGCGCCGATGACGAGCACGCTATCGCCGGGCTTGATGGCTGCCTTGTCACGCAGAAAATTGAGCGCGGTGGCACCGCCGAACGACAGTGCCGCAGCCTGATTGAGGTCGAGATTGGTGGGGACATGGGCGATGGCGGAGGCCTCGTCGATCACCGCATATTCGGCGTAGCCGCCAAAGGCTGCTCCGGGATAGGCGAAGACTCGATCGCCGGGCTTGAAGCGGCTGACGTTTACGCCGGCGGCCTCGACAATGCCGGCAAACTCGGTGCCCAGAACCTTGCGGCGCGGGCCGAAGAGCCCGAACACCAGCCGGCCGATGAGCCCGAAACCGGGCGGCATGTCGAGGCTGCGGGCCCGGTAATCGCCGGCGGTGACGGTGGTGGCGTGAATGCGCACCAGAACTTCTGTCGGTTTCGGGCTTGGCGTCGGCAACTCGCCCGGTACGAGGACATCGGGCGGGCCGTACCTGTGGTATGTGATGGCTCTCATGGCGTATCTCCAGTGTGTGACCGAATATACGCATGCAGAATGGCAGATGGAATTGCCGTAATCTGTCGATATGATATGCGTATTTGCATGGATTGGCGAACAACGAAATTCGACTGGAACCGGGCACGGGCTTTCCTTGTTACTGTCGAGGAAGGCTCCTTGTCGGCAGCGGCACGGCAACTGGGTATGGCGCAACCGACGCTCGGCCGGCAGGTGGCGGCGCTTGAAGAAGAACTGGGTGTAGCTCTGTTCGAACGGGTCGGGCGCGGTCTGACATTGACGCCGAGCGGGCTGGAACTGGTCGACCATGTGCGCGCCATGGGCGAAGCCGCAAGCCGGATGTCGCTGGCCGCATCGGGCAAAGTGCAGTCGATCGAGGGCACGGTGTCGATCAGTGCCAGCGAGGTTGACGCCGCGTTCCGGCTGCCAAAAATCCTCGGCCAATTGAGGGAAATCGCTCCGGGGGTGGATGTCGAGATCGTCGCCACCAACACCGAGAGCGATCTCAGGCGGCGCGAGGCCGACATCGCCATCCGCAACTACCGGCCGACCCAGCCCAACCTGGTGGCCCGCAAGATCCGCGATATCGACGGCCGGATCTATGCGACGCCGTGTTATCTTGAAAGCATCGGCAATCCAGTGACGCCGGAAGAATTTGGCGCCGCTGATTTCATCGGCTTCAACCGTACCGGTGAGTTCATTGCGGCGATGACCCGCTTTGGTCTGGCGCTGACTCAGCGCAATTTTCCGATCGTCTCGGAAAGCCATCTGGTGCAATGGAGCCACGTCAGGCAGGGGCTCGGTATCGGCATCATAACCGCCGATATCGGCGATGCCGAACCGGCGGTGGTGCAGGTGCTGCCCGAGCTTGATCCGATTCTGGTGCCGGTCTGGCTGGTGGCGCACCGCGAAGTTCACACCAGCCGGCGGGTGTGGCTGGTATTCGATCTGCTGGCGCGCGAACTGGCACGGCCTTACACCCCACGGTCATCCGGCCCGGCCTGAGCCACGGCACGCCGGAGGCCGGCCTTGTCTTTGGCCGCACGCACCACACATGGGTGGGAGAGATCTCGCTCGCGCCATCCTGCTGCAGCGGCCAACCGGTCATATTGTGCCGGATTCCAGAATTCATTTGTGAAAGCGATTGCCCATGCCCACCCCGAATTACTCCACCGACCGCCCCGTGCTTGTTACCGGCGCCACCGGCTTTGTTGCCGGCTGGCTGGTCAAGCGGCTTCTCGAAGAGGGCTTTGTCGTGCATGCGGCGGTGCGTGATCCATCCAGAACCGAAAAGATCGCGCATCTGACACAACTTGCCGACGAGTTGCCGGGCTCGATCCGCTATTTTGCCGCCGATCTGCTTGATGACGGCAGTTACGCGGAGGCGATGGAAGGCTGCCAGGTGGTATTTCACACGGCCTCACCGTTCACCAGCAAGTTCGAGGATCCGCAGCGCGATCTGGTCGATCCTGCGGTCAAGGGCACCCGCAACGTGCTTGAGACCGCCAACCGGACGCCGAGTGTTGACCGCGTGGTGGTGACCAGTTCCTGCGCGGCAATTTATGGCGACAATGTTGATCTCGCCCGTTCGCCCGGCGGCGTGCTGACCGAAGCCGACTGGAACACGTCCTCCTCGCTTGATCACCAGTCCTATTCCTACTCCAAGGTGGAAGCCGAAAAGGTCGCCTGGGAAATTGCCCGGGCGCAGGATCGCTGGCGGCTGGTGACCATCAACCCGTCGCTGGTGATTGGCCCGTCGCTGTCGGGCAATTCGACCTCGGAAACCCACAATCTGATGCGCCAGTACGGCGACGGCACGCTGAAGGCCGGTGCGCCGCCCTTGGAAATCGGCATGGTCGATGTCCGCGATGTTGCCGAGGCGCATATGCGCGCGGGCTTTGTCGACCAGGCCGAAGGCCGGTTCATCACTTCGGCGGAAACCGTGTCGTTCCTCGGATTTGGCGAGATGCTGCGTGCTCATTTCGGCCCGCAATGGCCGTTTCCGAAACGTGAATTGCCGAAATGGTTGCTCTGGCTGGTTGGTCCATTCATCAGCAAATCGTTGAGCCGCGGCATGATCGCCAGGAACATGGGCTATCCTTGGAAGGCCGACAATTCCAAATCCCGGAGCGAGCTCGGGCTTGAGTATGGCGCGGTCAGCCAGGCAGGCATCGACATGTTCCAGCAGATGATCGACACCGGCGCGGTCAAGAAGAGCTAGAAGCGCTGGCCACCAGCGTCGCAATCCCTGCATGCCGAGGGGTGGGACTTGTGAGCGAAAATCGTGCGAGCCATCAAATCATCTGGTGGCCTCGCAGGGGGATGCTGTAGGCTTGCTGAATGATCGAGGTTCTCAGGCATCCCGTCTATGCAAGGCTGTTTTCGGCTCAGGTGATCGCGCTGGTTGGTACCGGGCTGCTGACCGTGGCGCTGGGGTTGCTGGCCTTCGATCTTGCCGGCGATCGCGCCGGGGCTGTGCTCGGCACCGTGTTTGCGATCAAGATGATTGCCTATGTCGGCCTCGCGCCGATCGCCAGCGCCCTTGTGGAGCGCTGGCCCCGCAAGCGGGTGCTGATCGGCGCCGACCTGTTGCGCGCCGGGGTGGCGCTGATGTTGCCGTTCGTTGATCAGACCTGGCAGATCTATGTGTTGATCTTCGTGCTGCAGGCGGCCTCGGCCACCTTCACGCCGGCGTTCCAGGCCACCATTCCCGATATTCTCGAGGACGAGCGCGATTATACGCGCGCACTGTCGTTGTCGCGGCTGGCCTATGATCTGGAAAACCTGCTGAGCCCGGCGCTGGCCGGTCTGCTGCTTCTGGTCATGGGCTATCACTGGCTGTTTTCCGGCACGGTTCTTGGTTTTGTCGGTTCGGCGCTGCTGGTTTATTCGGCGGTCATTCCGCAGGCTGGCGCACAGCAAATTTCCCGGCCATTTGTCGACCGGCTGACGCGGGGTGTGCGGATCTATCTGGCGACGCCACGGCTGAGGGGCTTGCTGGCGCTCAATCTCACCGCCGCCAGCGCCGGGGCCTTCGTGCTGGTCAACACGGTGGTGATGGTGCGCTCCGGCTATGGTGCGGGCGATACCGAAGTTGCCATTGCACTCGCAGCCTTCGGGGCCGGATCGATGCTTTCGGCACTGGTGTTGCCACGCCTGCTCGAATCGGTTGCCGACCGCAGCGTGATGATGGCCGCGGGCGTGCTGCTGGCACTGCTGACCCTGTCGCACGCAGCCTATCTGCTCAGCGATGGTCTGCTTGGGTGGGTCGGGTTCCTGTTGGCCTGGGGGCTCAGCGGGGTGTTCTATTCGGCCATTTTGACGCCGTCGGGAAGGCTGTTGCGGATTTCCGCCCATGCCGAGGACCGGCCGGCACTGTTTACCGCGCAATTCACCCTGTCACATGCCTGCTGGCTGCTTGCTTATCCGGTGGCCGGCTGGGTCGGGCTGCGCTTCGGCTTGCCGGTGGCGATGGCGCTCTTGGGATTGATGGCGCTTGCAGGGGTGTTGATGGCCAGGGCCGTCTGGCCTGCCGATGATCACGCGGTGCTTGAGCATGAGCATGCCGACCTGGCACCCGATCATCCGCATTTGCGCGCCCATCCGGCAGCCGGCGCGCGGCATCGCCACGCCTTTGTCATTGATGATGAGCACCGGGTCTGGCCAACCCACGGCTGAACCGCCCGCAGCGCGTAGCTTGACGCCGATCAAGTCGCGGGTGCCAGCATGCTGGTATCTGTGGCATTGAGAACAGCCGAAGGAGCGTCACCATGGCGGAAGCTGACTGGAATGCCTTAATCGACCAGACCAATCATCGCATGGCCGAATTGCGCAAGGCCATGCCCGAACAGGCCAAGGGCTTTGGCCATCTGGCGCAGGCGGCGATTGCGCCCGGCGTGCTCGATTCCAAGACCAAGGAACTGATCGCGCTGGCCATCGGCATCACCGCGCGCTGCGATGGCTGCCTCGCCTTCCATGCCAAGGCAGCGCGCAATTACGGCGCCAGCCGCGAGGAGATCGTCGAAACCATCGGTGTTGCCGTCTATATGGGCGGCGGGCCGTCGATGATTTATGGCGCCGAAGCGCTCGACGTCTATGACGCGCTTGGCTGACATCTCACGGCAAAGTGCGGAAGCGTGAGTTGTCAAGGGTCATTGGTGGACTATGTTTCCGGAATGATACGGGAGATCACCATGCGCAAAATTCTGCTTTCCGCCGCCCTGTTCGCTGCCAGCCTGTCCGCCTCGCCGGCACTTGGCGAGGTGACCGGCGTGGCAATCTTTGCCGGCGGTTGTTTCTGGTGCGTTGAATCGGACTTCGATCACGTCAAGGGCGTGAAAGAAACCATATCGGGCTATATCGGCGGCACCCAGGACAATCCCACCTACAAGAGCCATGTCGCCAGCGGCGACCGAGAGGCCGTGCAGATCACATATGATCCGGCGGTGGTCAGCTACGCGGCGCTGCTCAAGACCTTCTTCCGCACCGTTAACCCCACCGATGACGGTGGTCAGTTCTGCGATCGCGGCCACAGCTACACCACGGCAGTTTACACGCTCAATGACGAGCAGGCAGCGCTGGCCGAGGCCGCCAAAGCGGAAGCCGAGCAGGCGCTGGGAAAAAAGGTGGTGACCGAAATCGCGCCGCCCGCCACATTCTGGCCGGCGGAGGAATACCACCAGGATTTCTATACCAAGAGTTCTGTGCGCTACAATTACTACCGCCGCGCCTGTGGCCGCGATGAACAGGTCAAATCGCTGTGGGGTGACGAGGCGATGATGGGCCTCGACAAATAGCCGAGCGAACCGGGCGCGCGTGAACGTGCCTGATTGACTTATACTGACCGGTTGCGCACAGCTGCTTCGAACGTTTGAATGGGAACGGAGACCGATATGGCGATGAAACGCAGCAAGCAGCCGTGGATGCCGGCCGAGGAATTCGGCCGCAACCTGCCGCGTGGGGTTGGCGTCAATCTGCTGGTCAGCGACATGGCCGCGGAACTGGCTTTCTGCCGCGATTGTCTGGGCGCGATGATTCTCGACAGCGACGAGGATTTTGCTGCGATCGAATTGTGCGGCTCGGTGTTCATGCTGCATGCCGATCATGCCTATTCGGATCATCCGATGTCGGGTATCGTCGCCGGTGCGCAGAGCCGCGGCGCCGGCGTGGAAATTCGTGTTTACGGGCTTGACCCCGACAAGACCGAAGCACGGGCGCGGGGTCGTGACGACACGGTTCTGGCCGGCAGTATCGACAAGCCGCACGGTCTGCGCGAGTGCCATATTGTCGACCCCGAGGGCTATGTCTGGGTGCCGGGAACACCGGTGAGGAGCTGAGCCGACCCGTCTGGCGCGGTGTGTTCAGCCCATAAATGTGGTAAATTCCTTGGGCGAAAATGGCCTGTGGCGCGGTTTACCTTGCAATTTCCTTGCTATCGACATTTTATGCTGGTTGATGGGACGAATGGCGAAGCGCTTGTTTCGCGCAACTGGAGCTTACCTATGAAGATGCACATTTTGCTGGTCACGGTCGCTGTTGCCGCCGTTCTGAGCGGGTGCCAACGAACATCGTTCGGCAATCTCAGCACCCAGCCACGGCCCGCTCCGCTGACGCCGGCGCCGGTGGGCGGCGTGCAGTCGGGACAGTTGCTGCCGCCAACGATGCCGGCGCAAAACGAATTTCCTGCCGCTCCGACGACGCCGGAAACGGCCGCTGCACCGCAAGTGGCGGCTGCCAATGCGCCGGAACTCACGCGCGAATCGCTGATCGGCCGTTGGTCGGCAGGCACCGGCGGCACCAGCTGCGATGTGTTCTTGTCGCTGACAAAGTGGACCGGGGGATATCGCGCCGCCTCGCGCGGTTGTGTCGGCGATGCCGCGGCGATTACCGCCTGGGACGTTCAAGGCAAACAGGTGATCCTGTCGGATTCGGGCGGCAACCAGGTTGCGCGTCTGTATCAGTCGGCCAATGAGCGGTATGACGGGTCGACATCGTCAGGCCAGTCGATCTCGCTGTCGCGCTAAGCAAGATAGTCACGGCGCCAGCAGACAGGTTCTGATCAATGCCCTGGAAAGAAAATGAAACTGTCGCCGCGGCCTATGCCGCGCGCGTGGCCAGTGGTGAGATTTCCACCGATCCGGCGCAGATCCAGCTCGCCGGCCGGCTGGACCGGCTGTTGCTGGATGTTTCCAACCGGCGGCTGGCCAAAAAATCCAGCGCGCTGGGCTGGATGTTCGCGCGCAAATCCGCTGCCGTCAACGCGCCGCGCGGGCTCTATGTCCACGGCGCGGTCGGGCGCGGCAAGACCATGCTGATGGACATGTTCTTTGAACTGGTCCCGGCACAGCGTAAGCGCCGGGCACATTTTCACGATTTCATGGCCGATGCCCATGCCCGGATTCACGCCCACCGGCAAAAACTCAAGAACGGCGAAACCAAGGAAGCCGATCCGGTGGTGCCGGTGGCCAACCAGCTGGTCGCCGAGGCCTGGGTTTTGTGTTTTGACGAGTTCTCGGTCACCGACATTGCCGATGCGATGCTGTTGTCGCGGCTGTTCGAGCAATTGTTCAAGCGCGGCTGCGTGCTGGTGGCGACCTCGAATGTCGAGCCGATGCAACTCTATCGCGACGGCCTCAACCGGCAATTGTTCCTGCCGTTCATCGATTTGCTCAAGCAGAATGTCGAGGTCGTCAATCTCGATGCCCGCACCGATTACCGCATGGAAACCACCACCCGGTTGCCGGTCTACCATCAGTTGGCTGACGGCGAGGGGGATGGCGCGATGGATCTGGCCTGGACCCGGGTGACGGCGGGAAAGCAGACGGTCGTGGAATCGGTTGCCGTCAGGGGCCGCGAGGTGGAGGTGCCTGACGCCGGCGCCGGTGCCGCGCGGTTTACTTTCCGGGATCTGTGCGAGGCCCCGCTTGGGGCTGCGGACTATGCGGCGATCGCGGCGCGCTATCACACCGTGTTCGTTGACCGGGTGCCGATCATGCAAAAGGCCAATCGCAACGCCGCCAAGCGTTTCATTACCCTGATAGACACGCTCTATGATCGCAAGTCACGGCTGTTCATCTCGGCGGCAGCCGAGCCTGAGGCGCTGTATGTGGCCGCGAGCGGCACCGAGACCTTCGAATTCGACCGCACCGCTTCACGGCTCAATGAAATGCAAAGCGCCGCCTATCTTGAAGCGAGCCGCGCCGCGGATGCAATGAAAATGCCTGACGGGGCCGGATAATTTTGACGTTTACGTAAGACAATCAAAACCTAACCGATTGAAAACGCTGATGTCAAAAGTTTGAGTTGCCAGTTTCGGGTAGACCGTCTATTCGAAACTCGAAATCGGGGCCAGGTGAATGCCGGGTTCTGCATGACATTCACTCGCGGAGGCTTTCGAAATGGCGCGCAACAAGATTGCATTGATTGGTTCGGGAATGATTGGCGGCACGCTCGCCCATCTAGCCGGTTTGAAGGAACTGGGCGACATCGTCCTGTTCGACATTGCCGAAGGCACGCCGCAAGGCAAGGCGCTCGACATCGCCCAGTCGGCACCGGTTGAAGGTTTTGACGCCCGCATGTCCGGCGCCAATGATTACTCTGCAATTGAAGGCGCCGATGTCTGCATCGTCACCGCCGGTGTCGCCCGCAAGCCGGGCATGAGCCGCGACGATCTGCTGGGCATCAACCTGAAAGTGATGGAACAGGTTGGCGCAGGCATCAAGAAATACGCGCCCAACGCTTTCGTGATCTGCATCACCAACCCGCTCGACGCGATGGTATGGGCGCTGCAAAAGTTCTCGGGTCTTCCCAAGAACAAGGTCGTCGGCATGGCCGGCGTGCTCGATTCGGGCCGCTTCCAGCATTTCCTGGCCGAAGAATTCAACGTCTCGGTTGAAGACGTCACCGCCTTCGTGCTTGGCGGTCATGGCGACAGCATGGTTCCGCTGGCGCGCTACTCCACTGTTGCAGGCATTCCGCTGCCGGATCTGATCAAGATGGGCTGGACCACCAAGGAGAAGCTCGAAGCCATCATCCAGCGCACCCGCGATGGCGGCGCCGAGATCGTCAAGCTCTTGAAGACCGGTTCTGCCTATTACGCACCGGCCTCTTCGGCGATCCTGATGGCCGAATCCTATCTCAAGGACAAGAAGCGGGTGCTGCCTTGCGCCGCCCATCTGTCGGGTCAGTACGGCGTCAAGGACATGTATGTCGGCGTGCCCTGCGTGATCGGTGAAGGCGGCATCGAACGCGTCATCGAGATCGAACTCAACAAGACCGAACAGAAGGCCTTCGACAGTTCCGTGGCCGCAGTTGCCGGGCTTTGCGAAGCCTGCATCGCCATTGCCCCGAACCTGAAGTAAAGGCGGTTTCGCCGCCCACTCAATCCAGGAGTTCCCATGAACATCCATGAATACCAGGCCAAAGCCCTCTTGAAGGGTTTTGGCGCGCCGGTGGCCGAAGGGGTCGCCATCTTCAAGGCAGACGAAGCGGAAGCGGCGGCGAAATCGTTGCCGGGTCCGCTTTACGTCGTCAAGAGCCAGATCCACGCCGGTGGCCGCGGCAAGGGCAAGTTCAAGGAACTCGGACCGGACGCCAAGGGCGGCGTGCGGTTGGCGTTTTCGATCGATGAAGCCAAGGCGCATGCGGCTGAAATGCTCGGCAATACGCTGGTGACCAAGCAGACCGGCCCCGCCGGCAAGCAGGTCAATCGTCTCTATATCGAAGACGGCGCCGACATCGAGCGCGAACTTTACCTCTCGATCCTGGTTGATCGTACTGTCGGTCAGGTGGCCTTCGTGGTGTCCACCGAGGGCGGCATGGACATCGAGGCGGTTGCCGAGGAAACGCCGGAGAAGATCATCACGGTTGCCATCGATCCGCAGGCCGGCGTCACGGCGGCCGATCTGGCCAAGCTCAACGGCGCGCTGGAGCTTTCCGGCGAGGCTGCCAAGGACGGCGAAAAGCTGTTTCCGATCCTCTACAAGGCGTTTGTCGAAAAGGACATGGCGCTTCTGGAAATCAACCCGCTGATCGTCATGAAGAGCGGACGGCTGCGGGTGCTCGATTCCAAGGTGTCGTTCGACAACAACGCGCTGTTCCGTCACCCGGACATTCTCGAGCTGCGTGACTTGTCCGAAGAGGACGAGAAGGAGATCGAAGCCTCGAAATATGACCTCGCCTATGTCGCGCTCGACGGCAATATCGGCTGCATGGTCAACGGCGCAGGCCTTGCCATGGCAACGATGGATATCATCAAGCTCTACGGCCAGGAGCCAGCCAACTTCCTCGACGTTGGCGGCGGCGCCACTACCGAAAAGGTTACGGCAGCGTTCAAGATCATCACCGCTGACCCGGCTGTCAAAGGCATCCTGGTCAACATCTTCGGCGGCATCATGAAATGTGATGTCATCGCCGAGGGCGTTGTTGCCGCGGTCAAGGAAGTCGGGCTGAAGGTTCCGCTGGTGGTTCGCCTCGAAGGCACCAACGTGGCACTCGGCAAGAAGATCATCAATGAAAGCGGCCTCGACGTGATCGCGGCTGACGATCTCGATGATGCGGCGCAGAAAATCGTCAACGCCGTGAAGGGGGCCTGATCCATGTCCATTTTGATCGACAAGAACACCAAGGTTCTGGTTCAGGGCCTGACCGGCAAGACCGGCACCTTCCACACCGAACAGGCGCTGGCCTATCACGGCACGCAGATGGTCGGCGGCATTCACCCGAAAAAGGGTGGCTCGACCTGGGAAGGTTCGGGCGGCCAGAAACTGCCGATCTTCGCATCCGTTGCCGAAGGCAAGGCCGAGACCGGCGCCAATGCTTCCGTGATCTATGTGCCACCGGCCGGTGCCGCGGACGCGATCATCGAAGCCATCAATGCCGAGATCGAACTGATCGTCTGCATCACCGAAGGTATTCCGGTGGCCGACATGATCCGCGCCAAGGCGATCCTCGACAAGTCGAAATCACGGTTGATCGGCCCCAACTGCCCCGGCGTGATGACGCCGGACGAGTGCAAGATCGGCATCATGCCGGGCAATATCTTCAAGAAGGGCTCGGTGGGCATCCTGTCGCGCTCGGGCACGCTGACCTATGAGGCTGTGTTCCAGACCACCAATGAAGGTCTTGGCCAGTCGAGTGCTGTCGGCATCGGCGGCGACCCCGTCAAGGGCACCGAGTTCATCGACATTCTTGATCTGTATCTCGACGATCCGGAAACCGAATCGATCATCATGATCGGTGAAATCGGTGGTTCGGCTGAAGAAGATGCGGCCGCATGGCTGATCGAGCAGGCCAAGAAGGGCAGAAGCAAGCCGATGGCAGGCTTCATCGCTGGTCGCACCGCACCTCCCGGACGTACCATGGGCCATGCCGGCGCCGTGATTTCGGGCGGCAAGGGCGGCGCCGACGACAAGATCAAGGCCATGGAAGCCGCGGGCATCCGCGTCTCTCCTTCACCTGCACGTCTTGGCAAGACACTGGTCGAAGTCCTCAAGGGCTGAAATCAAGGACGGTAACGATGAGCGACGCCGTGCGCGAAACGCTGGACCGCTACTACGCTGCGCTGAAAGCGGGCGACAGTCAGGCCCTGCGCGGCGTCGTTTCCGACGACATCGAAGTCCATTATCCGGCGCCTGACGGGCTTTTGCCCTGGGCCGGAGACTGGATCGGCTTCGAGCGGTTCGAAAACTTCCTTGCGACCGTGGGCGATCATTTGGTGATCGACGCGGTCGAACCGCTTGCAATCCATGTGGCTGGTGACACCGTGATCACGGTGCTCAAGGGCGAGTGGACGGTCAAGGCGAACGGACGCGAGGTGCACACAGAAACTGTCAACATGTTCACGCTACGCGACGGCAAGATCGCACGGTACCAGGTCTACAGCGACACAGCAGCGCTGGGTCTCGGGTTGGGCAGGCTGGTGGCGTAAAGCCGCCATAATCCTGCGAAAAAGTCTAGGGAAGGGCCGAAACGGCCCGCGGAAAAGGTGAGATCCATGGCACGCAACGACGAAGCCAATGACATCATGGCGCAGACTTCGTTTCTTTACGGTGGCAACGCCCACTACATCGAGGAAATGTACGCCCGCTACCAGGATGACCCGGGCAGCCTGTCGGCGGAATGGCAGAGCTTCTTTGCCGAACTGAAGGACGATCCCGATCAGGTCCGCAAGGCCGCCGCCGGCGCTTCGTGGAAGCAGCCGGGTTGGCCAATTCAGGCCAATGGCGATCTGGTTTCAGCGCTGGACGGCAATTGGGGCGCGATCGAAAAGGTTGTCAGCGACAAGCTTAGCGGTAAGGCGAAAGCCGCCGGCCAGGCTGTCGATACCGGCGATGTGCTGCAGGCAACGCGGGATTCGGTCCGCGCCATCATGATGATCCGTGCCTATCGCATGCGCGGGCATCTGCACGCCCAGCTTGATCCGCTCGGAATCGCCCAGCAACCCGACAATGATTACAACGAGCTTTCACCGGAGGCCTATGGCTTCACGGAGGCTGATTACGACCGCAAGATCTTCATCGATCATGTGCTCGGGCTTGAATACGCCACGATCCCCGAGATGCTCGACATCCTCAAGCGCACCTATTGCTCGACGCTCGGTGTCGAGTTCATGCACATTTCCAATCCGGAAGAAAAATCCTGGATCCAGGAGCGCATCGAGGGCCCGGACAAGGGCGTCGAATTCACCGAAATGGGCAAGAAGGCGATCCTGCAGAAGCTGATCGAGTCGGAAGGCTTCGAGCAGTTCATCGACGTCAAGTACAAGGGCACCAAGCGGTTCGGCCTTGATGGTGGCGAATCGCTGATCCCGGCGCTGGAGCAGATCATCAAGCGCGGCGGCAATATGGGGCTCAAGGAGATCGTCTTCGGCATGGCCCACCGCGGCCGGCTCAACGTGCTCACCCAGGTGATGGGCAAGCCGCACCGGGCAGTGTTTCACGAATTCAAGGGCGGTTCGTTCAAGCCCGACGAGGTCGAAGGTTCGGGCGACGTCAAATACCATTTGGGCGCATCGTCGGACCGCGAGTTCGATAACAACAAGGTTCACCTGTCGCTGACAGCCAACCCTTCGCACCTGGAAATCGTCAACCCGGTGGTGATGGGCAAGGCCCGCGCCAAGCAGGACCTGCTGGCAACCGTGTTTGACGGAGACATCATTCCGCTGAGCGAACGGGTCAAGGTGATGCCGCTATTGCTGCATGGCGATGCGGCGTTTGCCGGCCAAGGCGTGGTTGCCGAAGTGCTGGGCCTGTCGGGCCTGCGCGGCCACCGTGTTGGCGGCACCGTGCATTTCATCATCAACAACCAGATCGGCTTCACCACCAATCCGGCATTCTCGCGATCATCGCCCTATCCGTCGGATGTGGCCAAGATGATCGAGGCGCCGATCTTCCACGTCAATGGCGACGATCCGGAAGCTGTTGTCTACGCCGCCAAGGTGGCCACCGAATTCCGCATGACCTTCCACAAGCCGGTGGTCATCGACATGTTCTGCTATCGCCGCTTCGGCCACAATGAGGGCGACGAGCCGGCGTTCACCCAGCCGACCATGTACAAGAAGATCCGCAGCCACGAGACGGTGGTGACACTGTATGGGCGCCGGTTGATCGAGGAAGGCGTGATTACCGAAGGCGAATTCGAAAAGATGAAGGCCGACTGGCGCGCCAATCTGGAAACCGAATTCGACATCGGCCAGAGCTACAAGCCCAACAAGGCCGACTGGCTTGACGGTCAATGGACCGGCTTGCGTGCTGCCGACAATCAGGATGAGCAGCGCCGCGGCAAGACGGCGATGCCGCTCAAGCAATTGCGCGAGATAGGCAAGAAGCTGTCGGAAGTGCCGGAGGGCTTCAAGGCTCACCGCACCATCCAGCGGTTCATGGATCACCGCGCCAAGATGGTCGAGACCGGTGAGGGTATCGACTGGGCGTTTGCCGAGGCGCTGGCATTCGGGTCGCTGGTCGCGGAGGGCACCAAGATCCGCTTTTCCGGCCAGGACGTGGAGCGCGGCACCTTCAGCCAGCGGCATTCGGTGCTCTATGATCAGGAAACCGAGGAACGCTACATTCCGCTCGCCAACATCGCCCCGAACCAGGCGCGCTACGAGGTGATCAACTCGATGCTGTCGGAAGAGGCGGTGCTCGGATTTGAGTATGGCTATTCGCTGGCACGGCCAAACGCGCTGACGCTTTGGGAAGCTCAGTTCGGCGATTTCGCCAACGGCGCCCAGGTGCTGTTTGACCAGTTCATCTCGTCCGGCGAACGCAAATGGTTGCGCATGTGCGGCCTCGTCTGCCTGTTGCCGCACGGCTATGAAGGCCAGGGGCCGGAGCATTCCTCGGCCCGTCTCGAGCGGTTCCTGCAGATGTGCGCGGAAGACAACATGCAGGTCGCCAATTGCACCACGCCATCGAACTATTTCCACATCCTGCGTCGTCAGATGAAGCGTGATTTCCGCAAGCCGCTGATCATGATGACGCCGAAATCGCTGCTTCGTCACAAGCGGGCGGTGTCGACACTGGCGGAAATGTCCGGCGACAGTTCTTTCCACAGGCTGCTGTGGGATGATGCCGAGGTGCTCAAGAACCAACCGATCAAGCTGGTCAAGGACAACAAGATCCGCCGTGTGGTGATGTGTTCGGGCAAGGTCTATTTCGACCTCTACGAAGAACGCGAAAAGCGCGGCGTCAACGATGTCTACCTGCTCCGGCTGGAACAGCTTTATCCGTTCCCGGCCAAGGCGTTGATCAACGAGTTGTCACGCTTCCGCAATGCCGAAATGGTGTGGTGCCAGGAGGAACCCAAGAACATGGGCGCCTGGTCATTCATCGATCCCTATCTGGAATGGGTGCTGGCGCATATCGACGCTAAGTTCCAGCGGGTGCGCTACACCGGCCGTCCGGCTTCCGCGTCAACCGCGACAGGTTTGATGTCGCGCCACCTTGCACAGCTTGAAGCCTTCCTTGAGGATGCGCTTGGCGATTAACCCGCCAGCGCCGCCCGCTTGCGATCTGTCTGATTGAGAAAGAACGGAATAATCATCATGGCTACTGAAGTCCGCGTCCCGACCCTTGGCGAATCCGTCAGCGAAGCCACCATCGGCACCTGGTTGAAGAAGGTGGGCGACACCGTCAAGGTCGACGAGTCGCTGGTGGAACTGGAAACCGACAAGGTTTCCATCGAAGTTCCCTCGCCGGTTTCCGGCACTCTGACCGAAATTCTCGCCAAGGATGGTGAAACGGTCGAGGTCAATGGTCTGCTCGCCAACATCACCGAGGGCTATGTTGCCGCGGCGCCGGCCAAGGCTGAAGCGAAAGCTGAAACAAAAACCGAAGCCCCGGCCGCGAAGACTGCGGCCCCGGCTGCTGCCAGCAAGTCTGATACCGACATGCCGGCGGCACCGTCAGCGCAGAAACTGATGGCCGAGAACAAGATCGATGCCGGCGATGTTGCCGGTTCGGGCAAGCGCGGCCAGGTGCTCAAGGGCGATGTGCTCGATGCCATCGGCAAGGGCTCGGCCGCCGCTCCGGTCGCCGCCGCACCGCGCTCGACTTCCTCGGCAGACGATGCGCCACGCGAAGAACGGGTGAAGATGACGCGTCTGCGCCAGACCATCGCGCGCCGCCTCAAGGAAGCCCAGAACACCGCTGCGATGCTGACCACCTACAACGAGGTGGACATGAGCGCGGTGATGGAGATGCGCAAGAAGTACAAGGAACTGTTTGAGAAGAAGCACGGCGTCAAGCTCGGCTTCATGGGCTTCTTCACCAAGGCGGTGACCCATGCGCTGAAGGAAATCCCGGCGGTCAATGCAGAGATCGACGGTACAGACCTGATCTATAAGAATTACTGCCATGTCGGCGTTGCCGTCGGCACGGAGAAGGGTCTTGTGGTGCCGGTGGTGCGTGATGCCGACCAGATGAGCATTGCCGAGGTCGAAAAGGAAATCGGCCGTCTGGGCCGCGCCGCGCGCGATGGCGAATTGTCGATGGCTGACATGCAGGGCGGTACCTTCACCATTTCCAATGGTGGCGTCTACGGCTCGCTGATGTCCTCGCCGATCCTCAACTCGCCGCAGTCGGGCATTCTCGGCATGCACAAGATTCAAGAACGGCCGATGGCTGTCGGCGGCCAGGTGGTGATCCGGCCGATGATGTATCTGGCGCTTTCCTATGACCACCGGATTGTCGACGGCAAGGACGCCGTGACCTTCCTGGTGCGGGTCAAGGACAGCCTGGAAGATCCCGAGCGGCTGGTGCTCGACCTGTAGGAGGCCGATCTGATGGCGTCGAGGCACGCCTGCCGACCGGGTTTCTTGCTGATGGTCGCCGCCCTTGCGGGTGCGGCGACCACGGCGGCGCAAGCGGCGTGCCCTCAGGCGCTGGCGGTCTATAGCGAAGCCGGCTCCAATGCCGAGATTGCCTTCTCCGGGCCTCTGGGAGAGGCCGATAGCATGAGCCACCGCTTCGGCCTGAGTTTCGCCGGCAGTGGCGTTATGATGGAAGGCGTGGTGATGATGGCGGGCGAGCCGGACCGGCCTTGGGGCGTCGTTCTGCATGAATGTCCGCAAGGCGACGCCACCGGCGCCGAGATCGACGCTTGCACGGTGTGGCAAGGGCCGATCTACGCCCTAGACGAGAGCGGTGGGGCTGGGTGGCTGACACTTGCCGCTGGCCCGCAGCCAGCGTCGGCAAGCTTGCTGCTGCCGGATTTTTCCGCCGCCGTGATGCAGTCGAAGGCCTGGCGGGAAAAACGGATTGAACACCTGCCGGGCGATGTGTTTCGTCTCTCGGGCTGTCAGGAATAAGGTGATGCATGCCGGGCGGGGGTGGATTGAACACACACTCGCTTGCATGTTCCGGCCAAGGTTTTGCGGCGCGGCGTGAGCGCGTCAAGTTGAACACGAGGGCTCTTTGCGCGAGCCCGGTTTCGATCAAAAGGAAAAGACCATGAGTTACGACGTCATCATCATCGGATCCGGGCCAGGCGGTTATGTTTGCGCCATCAAGGCAGCACAGCTCGGTCTCAAGGTTGCGGTGATTGAAAAGCGCGCGACGTTTGGTGGTACCTGCCTGAATATAGGCTGTATTCCGTCTAAGGCGCTGCTGCATGCCTCGGAAATGTTCCAGCACGCGGGCCACGGCATGGATTCGCTCGGGGTCGAGGTCGGCGCACCGAAGCTCAATCTTGAAAAGATGATGGCGCACAAGGATGCGACGGTCAAATCCAACGTCGACGGCGTCGCCTATCTGTTCAAGAAGAACAAGATCGACAGCTTCATCGGCACCGGCAAGCTGCTGGGCGCAGGCAAGATCTCGGTGACCGGCGAAGACGGCAAGCCGCAGGAGCTCGAAGCCAAGAATATCGTCATTGCTACCGGCTCGGATGTCGCCGGCATTCCCGGCGTCAAGGTCGATATCGACGAGAAGACCATCGTTTCATCCACCGGTGCGATTGCGCTGGACAAGGTGCCTGACCATCTCATCGTCGTTGGCGGCGGTGTCATCGGGCTGGAAATGGGCTCGGTGTGGGCGCGGCTCGGGGCCAAGGTGACGGTGATCGAATATCTCGACACGCTGCTCGGCGGCATGGATCGCGACGTCGCCAAGCAGTTCCAGCGGATTCTGGCCAAGCAGGGCATGAGCTTCAAGCTCGGCGCCAAGGTTACCGGCGTGGAAAAATCCGGCAAGGGCGCCAAGGTTTCGTTCGAGCCGGTCAAGGGCGGCGACGCCGAGACGGTGGATGCCGATGTGGTGCTGATCGCTACCGGTCGCAAACCCTATACCGAAGGGCTTGGACTGGAAGACGCCGGCGTCGTGCTCGATGAGCGCGGACGGGTGCGCACCGATAATCATTACCAGACCAATGTGCCCGGCGTGTACGCTATCGGTGATGTAATTGTCGGGCCGATGCTCGCCCACAAGGCCGAGGATGAAGGGGTGGCATTGGCAGAGATCATGGCCGGCCAGGCCGGTCATGTGAATTACGGCGTCATCCCGGGCGTGGTCTATACGAGCCCCGAAGTGGCTGCGGTGGGCAAGACCGAGGAAGAACTCAAGGCCGACGGTGTCAAATACAAGACCGGCAAGTTTCCGTTCTCGGCCAATGGCCGGGCCCGGGCGATGCAGGCCACTGACGGTTTCGTCAAGGTGCTGGCCGATGCCGAGACCGACCGGGTGCTGGGCGTTCACATCGTCGGCTTCGGCGCCGGCGAGATGATCCACGAAGCTGCGGTACTGATGGAATTTGGCGGCTCGTCCGAGGATCTCGGTCGCACCTGTCATGCCCATCCGACCATGTCGGAAGCGGTCAAGGAAGCCGCACTCGCCACTTTCTTCAAGCCGCTGCATATGTAGAAGCCAGGTGTCTGGCCACGAGAAACACCTATGGCGATGAAAGCCCGTGAAATCCGGGTTTGTCTGCCGCATCCAGCGCTGCCGGATGCGGATTGGGCCGATTGCTTTGAAATGCTGTCCGCAAGACCCGGGTTGTCGGCGGAAGCTGTCGCTCGTCAGGCGTTCGAACGCATGCCCAAATGGGTTGGCGTGCTGATGGTGCTGCGCAATCTCGTTGTCAGGCCATTCGGCCTGAAGGGCAATCCGGCAGGTGCTGCGACTACGGTGGCGCGTGTCGGGTTCTTTCCGGTCATCAGCAAGAACGACGCGGAGATGGTTCTCGGTTTTGATGACCGGCATCTCGATTTCCGGATTGTGGTGCTTACCGAGCCATCCGGTGACGGTGAAACCCGCATCCGGATGATGACCCTGATCAGGCGGCACAATTTCCTTGGCCGCGCCTATCTGTCGGTGATCATGCCGTTCCACAAATTGATTGTGGCAAGTTCGCTGTCCCGCGTCGGCTGACCAACAGGGATGGCCTATTCCGCACAACAAAAAGCCGCCCGGTTTGTGCCGGGCGGCTTTTGTCTGGGAGGAGCCGGGCCGAAACCCGACTTTAGGTTATCAGTTGCTCTGCGGGGCCGGTTCGACGGGTGCAGCGGCCGGGTCAGCCGGTGCGGTCTCGGCCGGTGCTGCAGGGGCTGCCGGTGCCGGCTGGACTGCTTCGGTACCCGGAGCGCCAGCCTCGGGAGCGACCTGCAGATTGATTTCAGCGTCGGTGTTGGCCGGTGCAGTTGCCGGGCCGCCGTCGGCGCTCCAGTAGACAAAGCCGCCGATGGCAAGCAGGACGATCAGCACGACGGCGGCGATCCAGCCGCCGGACCGACCGGAGTCGACCACGGTTGTTTCGCGGATATGCTCATTCGGGCGGGTGTGTTCGCCGGGACGGTTATGGGGGGTGTATTCAACCATTTCAACATCTCCTTCGTCGGTTATATGGCGCTAACGCCATGACCGGGAGATTGGTTCCGAAGTATTGAAGAAAAAATGGAATCGAATTTTGGAGTTATGTTGAAAGCATTGGATCGCTTGCTTGTGCGCCAGCGCACGTAAACTTACATTATGTAACATTCCGTGTATATTCTGAGATAATACATTCAGTACATACGACAGAGGCTATTGTTGCTGGGTCAGTGTATATCCTGCTTCTTCCAGAAGCGAGACCAGGCCTTGTTCACCCGGCAGATGCAGGGCGCCAACGGCGATAAGCGCGTTGCCCTTGTCGAGGATCGGTGCGGCGCGTTCGGCCATCAGGCGGTTGCGAACCAGCACGATGCGTTCTTCGAACTCGGCATAGCCGCTCACGTCCTCATCGGTGTCGGCGGGACCGGCAGCCAGAATCGCCGGCATGATCAGCGCGATCTCGCCTTCAAGATACAACTCGGTCATGGTGGCCATGATGTCGGGCATCAAATCGGCCAACCGGATAGTCTCGACCAGACCGCGGACGTGAAACTCCATCGGCAGGTCAGCCATCGCCTTGATCTGTTCGCCGATGCTCTCCAGCCCGAGCAGTTGCTTGCCGGCCTTCTTGGCGTCGTTGGCGATCTTCATGTCGAGGAATTCAGCGCCGTCTGCCTTGCGGGCGATCTCGCAGGCGGGCTGAGCGACCAGTCCGGCGATCATCCATGGCTTCATGCGGGAGACCAGCGCCAGAGGAATGCCGCGGCGCGCCAGTTCGGCCTCGACGATGTGGGCGTCTTCGGCGCTCAGCAACGAGGTCAGCGTGGTGCCGTCGGTAAACATCGTCAGTTCCGGCTTCATCATCATTGCGGCCTGGGCCTTGGCCGGGTCGAGAATGTCGATTGTCTCGATGACGACGGTATCGACTGTGTCGAAAGCGGTGCGGGCTGCATCGGGCATGCGGGTGACGCGGGGGTCGGTGACATGCATGGTGCCGAGCAGATAGGACGGCTCAAGACCCGGTTTTTCGATCTTCCACAACAGGCCGCGGCCATTGGGGATCGCCTCTGCCTCGGCCCGGGCCTTAGCCAGTGCTTCCGGGTTGGTGGTTGCCAGACGGGTCACCAGATTCTCGCCACCACAGGATTCGGCGGTTTCGGCGCGAGCCTTGCCGCCACCGAGCAGCAGACCGGTTACCAGCAACAAGAGCAAGACCAGCGGTAGCGACGCGGCAATTGCAAAGACCAGCCGGGGAACCCGCACACACATCGTGTGCAGCTTGGAAATGACGGGCTGGTGTCGCATGTGCAGGCCATTCCTGTTGAATCGTTCCTGCCATTCTAGCGCCGTGGTGGCGACAATTGGGTTAATCGGTCAGTCCGCCTGCAGACGTGGTGAATGCCAGGTTAACGACCGTCTCGGGCAAGACTGCGCGGGCCTGAGCCTGCGAAATAGCGAGGCCGACCAAGGTCCTGCCGCTGCGTCGGCGGTCGACACAAAGCGGGGCCGGGTTTGCGGGATCAGGCGCGGGGATGGGCGCGGTCGTAAATCTCGATTAGCCGGCTGGTATCAACGCCGGTATAGACCTGGGTGGTCGAGAGGCTGGCATGGCCGAGCAGTTCCTGGATGGTACGCAAATCGCCGCCACCGGCGAGCAGGTGGGTGGCAAATGAATGCCTGAGTGCATGCGGCGTGGCGCTGTCGGGCAGGTCGAGCGCACCGCGCAGCCGCCGCATTTCCTTTTGCACGATGGCCGGCTGCAAGGGGCCGCCGCGGGCGCCGCGGAACATCGGTGCATCGGGCGCCGGCGCATAGGGGCACAGCTTGAGATAGGCATCGACCGCCTGACGGGCGATCGGCAACAGCGGCACAAGCCGGGTCTTGTCGCCCTTGCCGGTGATTCGCAGGCTTTCACCACCCTGCGGCAGATCGGCAATCGTCAGCGACAGGGCTTCGGAGATGCGCAGGCCGCAACCGTAGAGCAGTGTCAGCACGGCGGCGTTGCGGGCAGCAATCCAGGGCTCGTCGGCAAGCTGAAGGTCGGTGTCGACCACCCGGCAGGCATCGCGGGCATTGAGCGGCCTGGGCAGAGATTTCGGTTGTTTGGGCGCGCGGGTGGCGGCGGCACCGGCGGCGTTGGCCAGCCCCTTGCGCTCGAGGTGCCTGAGAAACGAACGGATGCCGGCAAGGCCGCGGCCCAGCGTTCTGGCGCCGGCGCCTTGTCGGCGGCGCACGGCCATGAAGGCGCGCAGGTCGAGTGGCTTGAGATCGGCGAGGTCGGCAATCCTCGGCGGCCCACCCAGATGCCCGGTCAGGAAACTCAAGAACTGCCGCAGGTCGCGCTCGTAAGCTTCGGCGGTCTTGGCGGACAGCCGTCGCTCCTGGATCAGTTGCGCGAGCCAGTGCTGCTGTTCCAGAATCACGTCCGGGGCGGCGATAACCAGCGGTTGTTGCATGATGCACCCATGAGTATTCGCCTCCGCGATGTTGCGGAACTTGCAGCCGACTATTGCATTGAGGCCTTAGCGGGGGGTAAACGAGAGCGTTAGCGTGGTGTCATCGTGACATCACAATCGCTTGCCATAGGTTCTGCGACAGCGGAGTCCAGAGGGGTCGGTTCCATGGCGTATGTGGCGGATATATCTGACCGCTTACAGATTTTGGCCCACGGCCGCCCGGGGCATATCATCGATCAGCTGATCGGCGAGCGGGGTGGCCGTCTCGTGGCGCATCCGGCATGGCCGTTGATGCGCCCACTGGTTTACGCAACCCTGAAATATGGCGCCGCTGTGCGAATGGCTGACGCGATTTCAGCGATGTCAGGCCACGAAGCCTTCAAATATCTCAGCGATCTGCTGCAGCTCGATATCCAGTCGCAAAACGCGCACCGGATTCCGCGCGAGGGCGGCTTTCTTCTGGTCGCCAATCACCCAACCGGTATCGCCGATGGCGTGGCAATGTTCGATTTTCTCACCCGGCACCGGCCCGACATGATGATCTTTGCCAATCGCGACGCGGTGCGGGTCAGCCCGCGATTTGATGAAATCATCATCCCGGTGGAATGGCGCGATGATTTCAAGAGCCGTGACAAAACCCGCGAGACCTTGCAACTGACCAACCGCGCGGTTCAGGACGGCAAGGCCACGGTGCTATTTCCATCGGGCCGAATTGCGTTCTGGAACGAAGGGAAACTCACCGAACGTCCGTGGAAGGTATCGGCGGTGACGCTGGCGCGACGGCATTCGCTGCCGGTGGTTCCTGTGCACGTCTCGGCGCGCAATTCCGGGCTGTTCTACTGGCTGTCAAAGCACTCGACAGAGCTGCGCGACATGACTGTGTTTCACGAGCTTCTGAACAAGAAGAACCATACATTCCGGTTTACCGTCGGCGAGCCGATCATGCCGGAAGCGCTTGACGGCGACCCCAATGAAGCGGTGCGGGCGCTCGAATATCACACCGTGCACGGGCTTGCCAAAGACCCGAACCGGGCGTTTGAGGCGGCTCCGAGCGACTGGAGCCAGGCCGCCTGAAAAGCGGCCCGGCATGGCTCATGCGGGTGTCGGTGTCGTCTGCTCAGACAATCTTCTGGCCGGTCTTTTTCCAATCAGCGAGAAAATTCTCAAGACCCTTGTCGGTGAGCGGGTGCTTGACCAGAGCCTTGATGGTGGAGGCAGGAATAGTGGCCACATCGGCGCCGATCAGGGCTGCTTCGCGCACATGGTTGACGGTGCGGATCGAGGCGGCGAGAATTTCGGTGTCGAAGCCATAATTGTCGTAGATCTGGCGGATTTCGCGGATCAGATCCATGCCGTCCATGGCCATGTCGTCAAGCCGGCCGATAAAGGGCGAAATGAAGCTGGCCCCGGCCTTGGCGGCGAGCAGTGCCTGGTTGGCGGAGAAGCACAGCGTCACATTGGTCTGGTGTCCATCGGAAACCAGCGCCCGGCAAGCCTTGAGGCCATCGAGCGTCAGCGGCAGCTTGATGCAGATGTTGTCGGCGATCTTGGCCAGCACCGCCGCCTCTTTCATCATCGCGTCATACTCGGTGGCGGTGACCTCGGCTGAGACCGGGCCGTCGACAATCGCACAGATTTCCTTGGTAACTTCCTGGATGTCGCGGCCGGACTTCATGATCAGCGACGGATTGGTGGTCACCCCATCGATCAGGCCCAGATCATTGAGTTCCTGAATCTCGTTGACGTCGGCGGTATCGACAAAGAATTTCATTTTCTTACTCCAAAGCTTCAGCGGCGGGTTCGTGCCGGCGCTTCAATGATATATCTGGGTTTCCTTTAGCCCAATGTGGGGGCAAGGTCACGCTACATGGACAAAGATTCGCGACAAATTGATGGTGGGCTGTTTCCGCGTAAAGTGGTTCCGGTGCTGCTGCCGATGCCTGCCGAGCGGGCCTATTCCTATGCGCTGCCTGAAGGCGTTGACGCTGTGCCAGGTCAGATCGTGCAGGTGCCGCTGGGCCCGCGGCTGGTTGCCGGGCTGGTATGGGACGGCCCCGCCGACGTGATCAATCCCGACAAGCTGCGCGAAATCGTCCAGGTGTTCGACTGTCCGCCGATCGTCGAGCCAATGCGGCGGTTCATCGACTGGGTTTCGGCCTATACGCTGTCGCCGCCCGGGCTGGTGGCGCGGATGGCGCTGAGGGCGCCGGCGGCGTTTGATCCCGAGCCGATGATCAATGCGCTGCGGCTGACCGGTGAACAGCCGGAGCGGCTGACGGCGGCCCGCGAGCGGGTGCTGGCACAGGCCGGTGACGGGCTGGCCTGGAGCAAGAGCGGCTTGGCACACGCCGCCGGGGTGTCGCCCGGGGTGATCGACGGGCTTGCCGCGCAGGGCGTGTTCGAGGCGGTCAAGCTGCCGCCGCCACCCGTGGTGGCAGCGCCCGATCCGGATTTCAGCCCGGCCGAACTGGAAATCGACCAAATTGCAGCGGCCGATGCGCTGCGCGCCACGGTGGCCAAGGGCGGATTTGCGGTGACGCTTCTTGATGGCGTTACCGGGTCGGGCAAGACCGAAGTCTATTTCGAGGCAATCGCCGAAGCGATAAGGCAGGGCCGGCAGGTGTTGATCCTGCTGCCGGAGATCGCGTTGACCAGCGCATTCCTCGACCGGTTTCACGACCGGTTCGGGGCGCGGCCGGCGGAATGGCATTCGGAACTGGCGCCCAGAACACGCGAAAAGGTCTGGCGGCAGACCGCCGAGGGTCGGGTCAATGTGGTGGCCGGCGCACGCTCGGCGCTGTTCCTGCCGTTTTCCGATCTCGGCCTGATCATTGTCGATGAGGAGCACGACCCGGCCTACAAGCAGGAGGATAGGGTGTTCTACAATGCCCGTGACATGGCGGTGGTCAGGGCGCGGCTCGCCGATATTCCGGTAGTGCTGGCCTCGGCGACGCCGTCAATCGAATCCCGCGTCAACGCCGCCCAGGGGCGCTACCATCACCTGGTGCTGTCGGGCCGCTACGCCGATGCCGGGCTGCCTGATCTCAAGCTGGTGGATCTAAGGCGGCATGCGCCGGCGCGCGGCGGCTTCCTGTCGCCGGTGCTGCTCAAGGCGATGGCCGAGACGTTGGAGCGTGGCGAGCAATCGCTGCTGTTTCTCAATCGGCGCGGCTATGCACCGCTGACCTTGTGCCGAGTGTGCGGGCACCGGTTCGAGTGTCCGCAATGCTCGTCCTGGCTGGTCGAGCACCGGTTCCGGGCGCAACTGCAATGCCACCATTGCGGCCACAACGAGCCGACGCCGCAGGCCTGTCCGTCATGTGGAACGCTGGACCATCTGGTTGCCTGCGGCCCGGGAATCGAACGGATCGCCGAGGAAGCCGACAAGCATTTTCCCAAGGCGCGCACCATCGTGCTGTCATCCGACATGACGGGTGGTACACGGCGGCTCAGGATCGAGCTCGAAGCAATTGCCAAGGGTGAGGCCGATATCGTCATCGGCACACAGCTGGTGGCCAAGGGCCACAATTTTCCGCTGATGACGCTGGTTGGCGTGGTCGACGCCGATCTGGGGCTATCAAACGGCGACCCGCGGGCGGCTGAACGCACCTATCAGCTGCTCTCCCAGGTGACCGGCCGGGCGGGGCGGTCGGGGCGCAAGAGCCACGGCCTGATTCAGACGTTTCAACCGCAGCATCCGGTTATGCAGGCCCTGGCGTCGGGCGATCCGGAGGCGTTCTACGAACGCGAGACCGAGGAACGGCGGCTGGCGGTGCTGCCGCCATTCGGGCGGCTCGCCTCGGTGATCATTTCGGCGGCGACACGGCCTGAGGCAGAGAGCCATGCGCGGGCCTTGCGCGGCTGTGCGCCATCATCCTCGGGAATCATGGTGCTCGGCCCGGCGGAAGCGCCGTTGGCGCTGATTCGCGGCCGCTACCGGTTCAGGCTGCTGGTGCATGGTGCGCGCGGCAACGACATGCAGGCATTCCTGAAACAGATGCTGGCCAAGGGCCCGAAGCCGCGCGGCTCGGTGCAGGTTCAGGTCGATATCGATCCGCAGAGCTTTCTGTAAAGTAGAGCCACGTGGAGCGAGAAGGATGGACTATTTGTTACGGGGGCTTTCAGATGTTCTCTACAGATCTTCTTCTGGTGAAATAGGCGGGCTGCGAGCTTTCACAGCGCACGGCACCAACGGCGCGTAAGCGGACAAAGTATCAATTCGCTGCGCCAGCGCCATTGGCTGCTGTTATCGAAGGGCCGAGCCTGCAGAGCAGATTGATATGGATCAACGCGCATATGCGGAAAAGCGCATATTAACGCGTCATGCAGGAGATACTCAACGCCCTTTGCGATTCAACCCGCCGCGCCGCACTCGCCATCGTTTGGGATGGCGGTGAGCATTGCGTTTGCGAATTGATGGACCGGCTTGATGCAAGCCAGAGCCGCATGTCGCGACACATGAAGGTGTTGCGTGAAGTTGGTCTCGTCGTCGATCGGCGTGATGCGCAATGGGTCCGTTTTCGGCGAAGCCCGGATATTGCGCCAGAAATCACGACGATGATCTCCGCCGTTTTGAACGCCGAAAAACTCTTCGAACAGGAAATCGCATGACGACGGCAATCCATGAAATTGGTCCGAAACGCGAAACGTCAGACTGGGTCTGGTATGCGGGTATTTTTGGTGCTGCTGTCATTGGCTGGCTGGCATACGGTCAGTTGATCCCCTTCTCCGAATGGGTCACCGCCCTGTTCCCCGTTGCCCGCGACAGCCACAGCGGCGAGGCGATCGCATTCTTCGCCTATGATGTGCCAAAGGTGCTTTTGCTACTGACGGGTATCGTCTTTGTGACGGGCGTGCTGCGCAGCTGGTTCAGCCCCGAGAAGACCCGTGCAATGCTTGCGGGCAAACGAGAGATACTGGGCTATCCGCTGGCGGCTTTACTGGGGGTGCTGACGCCGTTTTGTTCGTGCTCGTCTGTGCCGCTTTTCATCGGCTTTGTTTCGGCTGGCGTCCCTCTGGGCGTGACGTTTTCGTTCCTGATCGCAGGTCCGATGGTCGGCCCTGTCGGACTTGGGCTGCTTTATGGCCTGGTCGGGTGGCAAATTGCCACGATCTATCTTGTGTTCGGCTTCTCGATTGCCACGGTCGCAGGCTACGTGATGGGGAAGATGAGGCTGGAACGCTACCTGCAGGATTGGGTGCGCGAACTGAACGCTGGCCCGGTTGGCGACCTGCCCGAGGTAAAGTTCATATTTATCGACAGGTTGAAAATCGGCGTCGAGCAAGTCCGCGAGATTGTCGGCAAGGTCTGGATCTGGGTGTTGGTCGGTATCGGTATCGGCGCATTGATCCACGGCTATGTGCCCGAAGCGATGATGCTGAAGATCATGGGGGGTGAGGCGTGGTGGTCGGTGCCCGCAGCGGTGGTTGTCGGCGTGCCGATGTACACCAATGCTGCAGGCGTCATTCCCATCGTGGAGGCATTGCTGGGCAAGGGCGCGGCTCTTGGTACGACGCTCGCCTTCATGATGTCGGTGATCGCGCTGTCGCTGCCGGAAATGATCATTCTCAAACAGGTGCTGACGTTGCGGTTGATCGCGATCTTTATCGCTGTTGTTTCGGCGGGCATCCTCGCCACCGGCTACCTCTTCAACTTGCTATTGTAACCGGGTTCATGATTTCGCACCCTGAAAGGACATCCCATGAAATCTGTCAAAGTTTACGGCCCTGGCTGCAAGCGCTGCGAGACCACCGAAAAGATGGTGCGCGACGCGGCTGCGAAACTGGGTATTGATGTCACCATCGAAAAGGTAGCTGACGCCAAATCCATTGCAATGGCGGGTGTCATGTCGACACCGGCGCTTGCGGTTGATGGCAAGCTCGTCCATGCGGGTGGGCTTCCCGACGCGGCCAAGCTGGAGCAATGGCTGGCGGCCTGAGTTTCCTGACGTCGCCTTTGTGGAGCGAAAGACATGCTTGAATACAACGTAACTGCCCGCCGAATCGACGACCACGGATCAGAAGCCTATGCCAAGGACGCACGGATCGTTCTGGACACAGATGTGGCGGGCCGCGATGACGCGTTCAATCCGGCAGAAATGCTGCTGGCGAGCCTCGCGGCTTGCATGCTGAAGGGGGCCGAACGGGTGGCGCCCCTGCTTGAGTTCGATCTGCGCGCCATCGACATCAAACTGCATGGTGTCCGGCAGGACAGCCCGCCCAAAATGGTCCGTATCGACTATGAAATCGTGGTCGACACGGACGAGACCGACGAGAGGTTGGACCTGTTGCATCGGAATCTCCGCAAATACGGCACCATTTCCAACACGCTGAGCGAAGCAATCGAGCTTGTCGGGACCATTCGGCGAACGGCCTGACACAAGCCTCTAGGACGTCAAAGCCTGTTATTCGGTACCGAAAGATGTCCTGCTTCGATACTCGGAAATGTCGTTCGAGTAACCGGCAGCAAAGCTGAAGGCGGGCTCCAGGCAGACGAGTGCTAGGTTCGGCCCTGGGTCGGGAGCGTCGGCCCAGGGGTCTGCGCTGCTCCTCTCAACGGTCATCTGACCACCTCGGTTAGCTTGTAAAACCGGAGCCAGCTTACCTTGCGCCCTCATGCGTGTCGCTCCCGGATGCCCCATCTCACCCGTGCCCAGATCCGTTCGTGGACGATGAAGAAGGCCAGTCCGCTTGTCGCTGTCGAGAAGGCGAAAGACAGGGCGGTGATCACCGAGCCGGTGTAAAACCAGGCCAACGCGCCGCTGACAGCAAGGCCGAGGATCTGCCAGGTGATGGCTTTGACGATGGTTCTGATTTTTGAGTCCATGGTGGGCCTCCGATTTCTGGGTTCGGATTGGTTTCGGGTTCTGGCGAGTCCGATACTAGGCCAAGCAGCGTACTGCCGGAATTTGGTGTTTTCGCTCCGTAAAATCTCATTTGTTGATTAATATCACCAATGATGCAAAAAATAGGCGATGCACAAGAATGAGCGCGCAGAACTGTTTCGTAACCGGCTGGCTGCCCGCCTGGCCCTGACTGCAATGAGCCGCAGCGCGTTGGCGCGGGAGGCCGGGGTCGATCGCTCGACCATTGCGCAATTGCTGGCCAACGACGAGGTGCGGCTGCCAAATGCGCATCTGGCGGCCGAATGCGCGCAGGCGCTGGGCGTCAGCGCGGACTGGCTGTTGGGATTGTCAGACCGGCCCGAGACGGCGGCGGAAGTGCTGTCGGCCAATTTCCGCATGGAAACCGCGCAGCGGACACCGGCGGATGAACAGATCATCGCCTGGCACCAGGAAGCCGCCGGCCACAAGATCCGGCATGTGCCGGCGATGCTTCCCGATATATTGAAAACCGAAGCGGTGCTGGAATGGGAATATGCCGCGTTTCTCGACAAGACTCCGGAACAGGCGCGCGGCGCCATGCACGAAACCACCGAGTGGCTGCGCGCGCCGGGATCGGACTATGAAATCTGCGTCTCGATCGACAAGGTGAGATCGCTGGCGCGGGGGCATGGCTACTGGGAAGGGCTCGACCGCGATATCCGGGCCGAGCAGATCGAATTCATGGCAGACCGGCTGCGCCCGGCTGTATCCGTCGCTGAGGCTGTATCTTTATGATCTCGAAGAAGGTGTTTTCGGCGCCGGTTTCCATTTTCGGACGTTTGCTGGCGGCAGTCTATGTCGGGCAGTTCTACCTGGTGTACCGCGACAGCAAGCAGGTCAGTGCGCTGACGCAGCATTTCGACACGCTGGTGCGCGAATCGGAAGTCGAGGCGCGCAATGCCGGTAAGATCATCCGGGATATGTTCGAACAGGCGCAGGGCTGAAAGGTGACTGGTATCTCGCCTTGTTGCATTGATGAAGCAAATTGTTAGCTTCAACGCGGAGGAAATCGGAATTGGGAGAGACAGCATGAAAGCATTGACGCTTGCAGCACTGGCAGCACTGATGACCGGCGCTGCGTTTGCCCAGGAAGGCGGGCCTCGGATCGGCGAGATCGTCTGGCCGGATATTGACAGTTATTGCTCGTTCATGCGCGCCGACCACAATTTTGTCTATGACGATCCATCATCCTGGCGATGGGTGCTATTCACCAATTTCCCGGTCGATGAGACCGATACGATCGAAGCGCCGTTCATGCGGATCGACGATCAATTGCGGCAGCTGGCGCAAACTGAGGTGCAGGAAATTGACGGCGGTGTGGTTCGTATCTACCGCAGCCATGATGTTGATCCCTACCGCGTTGAACTGACCATGATGGATGGGGAGCAGGGCAGCGAATCGGCTGGCTATTCCGGCACCATCAAGGTGAGCAGATCGGGCAACAGCAGCGAGATTGCCTATCAGGGCGATTGCGGCGTCTGAGGCGCTTGCAGGAGCGAAAGCGATACGGCCTAACCGAAATGCGGGACAGTCCACCGTTTGGGTGGGCCCCGCATTTTGACAGTCCTCGCCCAGAGGTGCATGTCTTGCTCTTTCTGCAACGAGAACACCATCTTGGATCACATACTTCCCGACCGGCCCGCGCGGCACGACGTTGACCGTGAGGCGATGCCGCCTGTGGCGATGATTCTGGCGCTTGGCACCTTCATGGGCTTTGCGCTGCTCGACACCACGGCGAAATATCTTGTCACAATCGGCTATGCGGCGGTGTTCGTGGTCTGGTGCCGGTTTGCCGGGCACACGTTGCTCTCCCTTATCGTCTTTCAGGGCTGGCGGCGGAAGGATCTTTACCGGATGCACAATCCCGGCTTGCAGATCCTGCGCGGGGTGCTGTTGCCGGCCACCACCCTGTTCAACTTCCTGGCGCTGCGCGATCTGCAACTGGCGCAGACGGTGACCATCTTTCTCTCCGGGCCGATGCTGGTCACGGCACTGGCCGGGCCGATGCTCGGCGAATGGGCCGGACCGCGCCGCTGGGCGGCGATTGTCGTCGGTTTTGTCGGGGTGCTGATCGTGGTGCGTCCGGGGTCGGGCGTGTTCCAGTTGCCAATTCTCTGGTCTGTTGCGGCGGTGCTGACCTACGCAGTCTATTCGATCCTGACGCGCAAGCTGGTGGCGCGCGAGAGCCTGTCAAGCATGGTGTTCTATTCGGGCATCATCGGAACCGTGTTGCTGGCGCCGTCGGCGTTTTATGCCACAACCATGCCGCAGGGCTGGCTGGAGATCGTGTTGCTCGCCAGCCTTGGCCTGTTCGGCGCCGGCGGCCATCTGCTGCTGGTGCGGGCCAGCCGACTGGCCAGCGCCTCGAAGGTGGCGCCCTTCGTCTACAGCCAGTTGTTGTGGATGACGCTGTTTGGATTTGTCGTGTTCGGCGATCTTCCTGATGGCTGGACGCTTACCGGCGCGGTGATCATCTGCCTGAGCGGGCTTTACATCATGAATCGGGAACGCAATATCGCGCGGCGCGAGCGGCTGGCTGCAGCCGTGCGCTGATGTTGGCATGGCTATGGCGCGCTGTCGGGGCGTGCTAAAGCGTCGCACAGGAAAACCGCCCGGTGGCATCGCCGGGCCTGGCAAATTGGAGACGCGCGCATGATCGAATTCTACTGGCCGACAACGCAGGGCGAATGGCTGGCCTGGTCGTCGGCGCTGGTGACGCTCGGCTTTGGCCTGTTGCTGATGTTCGGGCCACGGTTGTCGCTCAGGATCCTGCGGTTGCAGACTTCGCCCGATCACCCCGAAGCGGTATCGGAAGCGCGCGCCACCATGGCCGGGTTTTACCTCGGGGTGGCGATATGCGCGATGCTTTTCGCTCAACCATTAATCTATCTGGCGCTGGGTGCGGGGTGGGCGTTTACCGCATTCGGGCGAATCATTTCGATGCTGTCGGATCGGGGAATGACGCCCTACAATTTCATTTCGGTGGCAATCGAGGCGCTGCTTGCCGCAATGCCGCTGCTCTACGGACTTGGCTTTATCTGACGCAAAACCGCCGGTTATTGGCCACACGAGAGCGTCAATAAGGGGCAACTCATCCCAAAGCAGGAGCGTTAAGCCGCCCCCGGCGTGTTGCGAGTCCCGACACACTATGCTAGACGGACCGCGCATTTCGGGAAAAACATACCTTACGGTGTGGGAGGCCCGAAAATTACCGAAACAAAATCAAAGGTTTGCCTTTCCCGATTCCGGTCGAGTGCAAGCACTTGGATGCCAACGAGAGACAATCCCGCCCGTGGCCGACAACTCCCAGTATATTTCCGGTGTCGCCGAACGGTATGCCTCCTCGCTTTACGAGCTGGCCGCCCAAGCCAAATCGGTTGACGCCGTGGCGAAGGACCTTGACCGTTTTCAGGCTTTGATTGACGGCAGCGCCGATTTGCAGCGCCTCGTCAAAAGCCCAGTCTTTTCTGCCGAGGATCAGAGCCGTGCGATTACGGCGCTGATCGGCAAAGCCGGAATTTCCGGTTTGGCAGGCAATTTCCTGCAGGTGGTCGCTCGCAACCGCCGGCTCTTCGCCGTACCCGCAATCGTTCGTTCCTATCACGAGACGGTTGCCCGGGAACGCGGCGAGGTGACCGCCGATGTGACCACGGCGCACGCCCTGTCGGCGGCGCAGGAAAAAGAACTCAAGGTCGCGCTTTCGGGCGTGACCGGGAAAACCGTGACGCTCGATGTCACTGTTGATCTGTCGTTGCTGGGCGGCCTGATCGTCAAGATTGGCTCACGCCAGGTCGACACATCGCTTCGCACAAAACTTTCCACCCTTAAGCATGCACTGAAAGAGGTTGGCTGATGGATATCCGCGCCGCGGAAATTTCCGCAATTCTCAAAGACCAGATCACAAATTTCGGCAAGGAAGCCGAAGTCTCGGAAGTCGGCCAAGTGCTTTCCGTCGGTGACGGTATTGCCCGTGTCTACGGTCTCGACAATGTCCAGGCCGGTGAAATGGTCGAATTCCCAGGCGGCATTCGCGGCATGGCGCTCAACCTTGAAGCCGACAATGTCGGCATCGTGATTTTCGGTTCCGACCGGGACATCAAGGAAGGCGACATCGTCAAGCGGACCGGCGCCATCGTTGACGTACCGGTTGGCCCCGAGCTGCTCGGCCGCGTTGTTGACGCGCTCGGCAACCCGATCGACGGCAAGGGTCCGATCAAGTCCAAGCTCCGCTCGCGGGTGGACGTCAAGGCGCCGGGCATCATGCCGCGCAAGTCGGTGCATGAGCCGATGTCGACCGGCCTGAAAGCCATCGATGCGCTGATCCCGATCGGCCGTGGCCAGCGCGAGCTGGTGATTGGTGACCGCCAGACCGGCAAGACCGCGATCATTCTCGATACCTTCCTCAACCAGCGGCCGATCCACGAGAACGGCCCCGAGGCGGAAAAGCTCTACTGCGTCTATGTCGCGGTCGGCCAGAAGCGTTCGACGGTTGCCCAGTTCGTCAAGGTTCTCGAAGACCGCGGCGCGCTGAAATATTCGATCATCATCGCTGCCACCGCATCCGATGCGGCGCCGATGCAGTTCCTGGCGCCGTTCGCCGGCTGTGCGATGGGCGAATATTTCCGCGACAATGGCATGCATGCGCTGATCGCCTATGACGATCTGTCCAAGCAGGCTGTGGCCTATCGTCAGATTTCGCTGCTGCTGCGCCGCCCGCCAGGCCGCGAAGCCTATCCCGGCGACGTTTTCTACCTGCACTCGCGCCTGCTCGAGCGCTCGGCCAAGCTCAATGAAGCCAATGGCGCTGGCTCGCTGACCGCGCTGCCGGTGATTGAGACCCAGGCCAACGACGTGTCGGCCTACATCCCGACCAACGTGATTTCGATCACCGACGGTCAGATCTTCCTTGAAACCGATCTGTTCTTCCAGGGCATCCGCCCGGCCGTGAACGTCGGTCTGTCGGTGTCCCGCGTGGGATCGGCGGCTCAGGTCAAGGCGATGAAGCAGGTTGCCGGATCGATCAAGGGCGAGCTTGCGCAGTACCGCGAAATGGCGGCCTTTGCGCAGTTCGGTTCCGACCTCGACGCCGCCACCCAGCGCTTGCTGAACCGCGGTGCGCGCCTGACCGAGTTGCTCAAGCAGCCGCAGTTCTCGCCGCTCAAGACCGAAGAACAGGTCGCGGTGATCTACGCTGGTGTTAACGGCTATCTCGACAAGATCGCTGTCGGCGATGTCAATCGGTTCGAACACGGCCTGCTGGCGCATATGCGCAGCGAAGGCAAGGACGTGCTTGAGGCGATCCGCAAGGAGAAGGCTCTCAGCGACGATCTCAAGTCGCAGCTGAAGGCCGCCATCGACACTTACGCCAAAAACTTTGCCTAACGGCAAGAGACCGAGGACGGATAACGGATGCCTTCACTCAAGGATCTGAAAAACCGGATCGCCTCCGTCAAGGCGACGCAGAAGATCACCAAGGCGATGCAGATGGTCGCCGCGGCGAAGCTTCGGCGTGCGCAGGAGGCGGCCGAGGCTGCCCGGCCCTATTCGCAGCGCATGGCAGCGGTGATGTCCAACATCGCCGAAGCTGTCGGCGGTGGCGATGAAGCGCCGCGGTTGATGACAGGCACCGGCAAGGATGACACGCATCTGCTTGTGGTCTGCACTGCCGAACGTGGCATGTGCGGTGGCTTCAATTCGCAGATCGCCCGGTTTGCCCGCGAACATGTTCGCCGGCTGCTGGCCGATGGCAAGGACGTCAAGATCATCTGCGTCGGCAAGAAGGGCTATGATATTCTGCGCCGTGAATATGCGTCGCTGATCATCGAGCGGGTGGATTTCCGCGAGGTCAAGCAGATGAGTTTCGCTCAGGCCGAACTGGTCGCGACGAAAGTCATGGATCTGTTTGCTGAAGGTGGCTTTGACGTTTGCACTCTGTTCTATTCGGAGTTCAAGTCGGTCATCAGCCAGGTTCCGACCGCGCAGCAGATCATCCCGGCCTCAGCGTCGGCCGCGGATGCGGACACGTCAGCCTCTGCGGTTTACGATTACGAGCCCGGCGCCGAGGAAATCCTCGAGGATTTGCTGCCGCGCTCGATCAAGGTGCAGATCTTCAGGGCACTGCTGGAAAATGTTGCCGGTGAAATGGGCGCGAAAATGTCCGCGATGGACAACGCAACGCGCAATGCTGGCGACATGATCGACAAACTGTCGATGAGCTACAACCGACAGCGGCAGGCCCAGATCACCAAGGAACTCATTGAAATCATTTCGGGTGCGGAAGCGCTCTAAGGGACACGGAAGAGGGTAAGATACATGGCTAAGGCAGCTACCCCGGCAACCAAGCCCGCAGCGGCGAAGAAGCCCGCGGCGACAAAGAAACCCGCAGCGGCGAAAACCGCATCTGCGGCTGCAACGACCAAAGTTGCGGCCAGATCGGGCGCAGTCGGCCGCGTTACGCAGGTCATCGGCGCTGTTGTCGACGTCCGGTTCGACGACGGCAAATTGCCGACCATCCTGAACGCGCTTGAGACCACCAATGTGGGCAATCGCCTGGTGCTCGAAGTTGCGCAGCATCTGGGTGAAAACTCGGTTCGCACCATCGCCATGGACTCGACCGAAGGTCTGGTTCGCGGCCAGGAAGTGTTTGACACCGGTGAGCCAATCTCGGTGCCTGTGGGCGAAGAAACCCTCGGACGCATCCTGAACGTGATCGGCGAGCCGGTTGACGATGCAGGTCCGGTGAAGACAAAGACACGACGTGCCATCCACCAGGAAGCGCCGGCATTCAGCGAACAGTCGACGGAAGCCGAAATTCTGGTTACCGGCATCAAGGTGGTCGATTTGCTCGCCCCTTATGCCCGTGGCGGCAAGATCGGCCTGTTCGGCGGCGCCGGCGTTGGCAAGACGGTTCTCATTCAGGAACTGATCAACAACATCGCCAAGGCGCATGGTGGTTATTCGGTGTTTGCCGGTGTTGGCGAGCGGACGCGTGAAGGTAACGATCTCTATCATGAGATGATCGAATCCGGCGTGAACAAGGAAGGCGGCGGCGAGGGCTCGAAGTGCGCACTCGTGTTCGGTCAGATGAACGAGCCTCCGGGTGCGCGTGCACGTGTGGCCTTGACCGGTCTGACGATTGCGGAGCAGTTCCGTAACGACGGCCAGGACGTGCTGTTCTTCGTGGACAACATTTTCCGCTTCACACAGGCCGGTTCCGAAATGTCGGCACTTTTGGGCCGTATTCCTTCCGCTGTGGGCTATCAGCCGACGCTGGCTACCGATATGGGCCAGATGCAGGAGCGAATCACGACCACCAACAAGGGCTCGATCACGTCCGTGCAGGCCGTTTACGTGCCGGCCGATGACTTGACCGACCCGGCGCCTGCTTCGACCTTTGCCCACTTGGATGCGACCACGGTGTTGAACCGTTCGATTGCTGAAAAGGGCATCTATCCTGCGGTTGATCCGCTCGATTCGAACTCGCGTATGCTTGATCCGTTGATCATCGGTGATGAGCACTACGAAGTTGCCCGTCGCGTCCAGGAAATTCTGCAGCGCTACAAGTCGCTTCAGGACATCATCGCGATTCTCGGCATGGATGAGCTTTCGGAAGAAGACAAGGTGACCGTGGCGCGCGCTCGTAAGGTTGAGCGCTTCCTGTCACAGCCGTTCTTCGTGGCTGAAGTGTTCACCGGTGCGCCTGGCAAGCTGGTCGATCTGGCCGACACCATCAAGGGCTTCAAGGGCCTGGTGAATGGCGATTACGATCACCTTCCGGAGCCGGCTTTCTACATGGTCGGCACCATCGAGGAAGCCGTTGAGAAGGCTCAGCGCCTCGCCGCAGAAGTCGCTTAAACAAAACCAAACGGACCGTGCCGGGTTTGTTGCCCGGCACGGGCTACCGTCTGACAAGATGATAAAGTGAACGTCATGGCTGACAGCTTCAATTTTGAACTCGTATCTCCGGAGCGGCTGCTGCTTTCAGCAACCGCTACCGAAGTCGTGCTTCCGGGTACGGATGGCGAAATGACGGTCATGGCGCATCATGCGCCAACCATGACCACCATCAAGCCTGGTGTTGTCACGGTCCAGACTGCCGAAGGCAAGACTGAGCGTTATGTGGTGTTCGGCGGTTTTGCCGACATCCTGCCGAGCGGTTGCACGCTGCTGGCTGAATCGGCTGTCGCTGTCGGCGACATAGACCGCGAAGATCTCGACCGCCGGCTGCAAAACGCGCGTGAAGATCACGCCGATGCGAAAAATAACAACGACAAGCAGAAGGCGCTGGAATATCTCGACCAGCTGACCACGCTGCAGGGCGCCATCCTGCCGGCCTGAACATATTCGAATCATGAATGAAAAGAGGGCGGTCTTCGGGCCGTCCTTTTTGTTTGTCGATAGAGCGGCTATGGGTGATTGGAAGGCGACGGAGGCGCGTAGAAGCTCATTCGCGCGAATTTGCCCGACCTATGCGGTGTTTTCATCTGGAAGGTTCCCGGGAGCCCACCAATTGGGCGCTGATGCCGCTTCTATCGCTGCAGGGCGTGAGCTACGGCCTGATAGGCTTCGGGATAGCGTAGCGGACCGGTCCAGCCCTTGAGCGCGCCACTGACCAGCTCCAGCGCCAGAAAGCGTGGTCCCTGCCAGCCGATCTCGGCGGGGTCCGCGAGATGCGACTTGAAGCCGAAGCGGCCGTAATAGTCGGGCTGCCCATAGACAAACACAGAGCGCCAACCATCTTTGCGGGCGCGCCGCAGGGCATGCCTCACCAATTCTGTGCCGATCTGCATGTCGCGCCAGTCTGGTAGGATCGCAAGTGGCGCCAATGCCAGGGCCCGCTCGGGCCCGTCAATCCGGGTCAGCAGGATATGACCTACAAGTTGACCGTCGATTTCAGCGATATGGGAGAGCGTGTCGACGGATGCCGTAACAAGGGCCTCCGAAAGCCCGGCATCAGGTTCGACACCGGCATAGCTGAGCGCCTCGACAGCGCGGATTGCCGGCAGGTCGGATGCTTCGCCGGGGCGGTAGCGGGTTTTTGCGGCTATGCCACGCAACTCAGTCATGGCCGATCTCCAGTGCGCGTTTGACCGCCGCGCGGGCGTGCAGTCGGGTGGTGTCATAGACCGGAATGACATCGCATTCCGGCGGGATGATCGTAGTGATGTGAGAGCATCCGAGGATAACCGCTTCGGCCCCGCGGGCGTGAAGTTTCTTGACCAGTTCGCCGACGAAATATTCAGACCCCGCGCGGATGATGCCGTGGTTGAGTTCGTCGCTGATAATCCGCTGCACCTCGGCGCGCTCATCCGGTTCGGGCGTGATGACGGAAAGCCCGTAGCGTGTCTCCAGGACAACCGGATAGAAATCGCTTTCCATGGTGTGCCGGGTGCCAAGCAGAGCCACCTTGGTAAAACCATCGGTGCGCAGTTTGGCTCCGACAGGGTCGGCGATGTGAAGCAGTTCGAGATCGGAAGCGGCGCTGATGCGGTCGGCAATGCGGTGCATGGTGTTGGTCGCCAGCACGATGAATTCGGCGCCGCCGGCCTTCAGCGTGCCGGCCGCCTCGCACAGGATACGGCCGATCTCATCCCAGTTGCCAGCGCGTCGATGGCCTTCTATGTCGCCAAAATCCAGTGAATGGATGAGAATGCGGGCCGAATGATAACCGCCCAGTTCGCGCTGCGTATATTCATTGAGCAGACGGTAGTAGATGGCCGTGGTTTCCCAGCCGACGCCGCCGAGCAGCCCGATCAATTTCATTGCTGGGCGCCTGCGAGGTGGGCAAATGTCGCGACCACTTGTTCATAGGCCTTGCGTTTGAAAGGAACGATCAGCTGCGGCAGATCCTGCATGGGTTTCCAGTCCCAGACATCAAATTCTGGCTGGTGACCGCCCGGCGGGGGATTGATCTGAATCTCGCTCTCATCGCCGACAAAGCGCAAGGCGAACCAGCGCTGCCGCTGGCCGCGATATTTGCCCTTGAGGCCGATGCCGAGAAGATGATCGGGAAGATCATAATCGATCCAGTCGGGCGCTTCGCCAAGCAGCTCGACCGACTTCATGCCGGTTTCCTCATAGAGTTCGCGCAGCGCTGCCTGATACGGGTCTTCGTTCTTATCAAGGCCGCCCTGTGGCATCTGCCAGAGCTGCGGGGACCCGTCATATTCGGTGTTGCCCGCGGCGATACGCCGACCGACCCAAACCAGCCCGCGGTGGTCGAGCACCATGATTCCCGCGCACAACCGGTAAGGCAGATCAGCGGCGGATCTGGTGCTGCGTTGTTTGTTGCCCATCAAGCATCCCGTTCATTGTTCCGGATCGTCGGCGACCGCGGAGGCCGAGACGATCTCGATTCCGCGGGCCTTGGCTTCATTGCTCCAGGTGGCGATGGCGTCGACGCTGACGTCGAATGCCGAGGCAACGCCAACAGCCTGACCATTGCGCCGGGCCACCCGTTCCAGATCATCCAGCTTGGAGAGAATGTAGCCGCGCTCTTGCGTGGCGTCGAGCACCATATCGGAGGCAGCGAAAGGAATCCCGAGTGTCTTGGCAAAGCGGTCGGCCAGTGAGCGCGCCGAGGTGCCGTCATCGACAAACATGAGACCACGGTCGGCAAGGTCGCGCATGATCGGTTCCAGCGCGTCGGGATCAGCCAGAAACCGGCCACCCATGAAATTGGTGATACCGGTGTAATTGGTGATCTGGCTCATCGCCGCGTGAAGCTCTTCGAGATTGGCCGCCGCGCCGGCTGCGACGGTCAGCGTACCCGGGCCGGGATCGTTGGCGGGATAATCGAAGGGTTCGAGCGGCACCTGCAGCAGGATCTCGTGGCCACCGCGCCGGGCTTCCTGCATCCAGCGCTGCAGGCTGTTGCCATTGGCGGCGAAGGCCAGGGTGATTTCCTCGGGAAGGGCCTTGATGGCGTATTGGGTGCCGGTCTGGCTCAGGCCCAACCCGCCGACGATGATGGCGATACGGGCGCCGCGTGCGCCCGACCAGGGGCGGGCATAGACATCGAAAGGACGTTCGCCATTGGCGCCGCGAACCGGCAACCGGCCGTTTTCGGTCTGTTCGATCACCGCAGGGTCCGGCAAATGGGCAAGGCGGGGGTTCTGCCCGATCCGGCCGGGTATCTTGAGCAGCACTGGCCGTTTGTTGTCACGGTCGACCGGTGTGATGTTTTCCAGCTTCTCACCATCGTCGCCGAGGGTGGTAACAATCTTGGCGCCGGATTTGCCGTCCTGTACCGGCAGCGTGTCATCAGTGCCAGCCTGGTCGGTGACCAGTTCGGCTTCTTCATCGGCGGGTGATACGTCGGTCGCTTCGTTTGCCGCTTGTGATGCGGCATCGGTTCGGGATGTCTGCATCACCACCGCGGTTTCGGTGGTCTCGACGCGCGCGCCTGACAACGCCATCCAACCGGCGCCGCCGACAACAGCCAGCAGCACGGCGGCGATGACGAGCCGGCGACCCCAATGCGAATCCGCCGTTTTGCCCTCGCGAGCTTTCGGCTTGCGGTCCTGACCCAGCGGTTGATGGAGATTGTTGCCCACGTTCTTCTGTCCGAATCCCGATGCGGCGGTCATTGAATCAGCCCGCCGCCCCGCTTGCAAGCCGTAGCGTTGCAGGCGGGGCGGCGGAAAATCGGTCCATCAGTTCTTGACGGCAGCCTGTTCGGGGCTGGGCGGGAAGGCCGGATCGGTCTTGGTGCCACGCAGCAGGTCGTAAGCATAGTTGAGCTGCACGTCGTCCTTCGGGTCCGGCGGTACGTAGGCGATCGAGCCCGAACCTTCGTCGTCCTCGTTCTCACCCTGGATGTGGCCGCGCAGTTCGCTTTCGCCGGAAGGCTTCACACGCCCGCGCAATTCTTCAGGCACCGGCTCCTCGACGCGAATGTCAGGCTTGATGCCTGTGCCCTGGATCGAGGTGCCTGACGGCGTGTAATAGAGTGCCGTGGTCAGCCGCAGCGCCGTCGACGAATCCAACGGGATGATGGTCTGCACCGATCCCTTGCCGAACGAACGGGTGCCCAGAATGGTGGCGCGGCGGTGATCCTGAAGCGCGCCGGCGACGATTTCCGAGGCCGAAGCCGAGCCGCCATTGATCAGCACGATCACTGGCTTGCCGCCGATCAGATCGCCGGGCCGCGAATTGAAGCGCCGGGTTTCCTCGGGATTACGGCCGCGGGTCGAGACGATTTCGCCGCGATCGAGGAAGGCGTCGGAAACGCTGATTGCCTGATCGAGCAGTCCGCCCGGATTGAGTCGGAGATCAAGCACGAAGCCCTTGAGTTTGTCTTCGCCGATTTCCTTGGTGATGGTCTCGATGGCATCGGAAAGATCGTCATAGGTCTTTTCGGTAAACGAGATCACCCGCAGGTAACCGACATCGCCCTCGGCGCGGAACCGAACTGCCTTGACCGCGATGATGTCGCGCACAACCTTGATCTTGATCGGCTGGTCGGCGCCTTCGCGCAGCACGGTGAGTTCGATCGCGGTGTTGACCGGGCCGCGCATCTTGTCGACGGCCTGAGCGAGCGACAGGCCGCGCACAGCTTCACCGTCGATTTCGGAGATGAAGTCGCCGGAGAGAACCCCGGCACGGGAGGCGGGGGTGTCGTCGATCGGTGTGATCACCTTGACCAGTTCGTCTTCCATGGTGACTTCGATGCCGAGCCCGCCGAATTCACCGCGGGTCTGGGTTCGCATGTCATCGGCGGCTTCCTGGTTGAGGTAGCTCGAGTGCGGGTCGAGCGACGTCAGCATGCCGTCGATGGCGCTTTCGATCAGCTTGTCTTCCTCGGGCGGCGTTACGTATTGGGCGCGGACGCGTTCGAAGACATTGCCGAAAATGGCGAGTTGCCGGTAGGTCGCTGTTCCCGCCGCGTTGGCAGAGCCGCCAAATGAATTGACCGCGCTCACAGCAGTCGCTCCCATCAGGGCGCCGACAGCCAGAAGTGTCACCTTACGTATCATTGCTTACCTTTCCTGAAGACATCTCGTCTTTCCACCATGCGCGCGGATCAACGGGTTGACCGTCTTTTCTGAACTCAATGTAGAGCGTTGGCCGCTCCGATGCCAGCGTCAATGCCGACGCGCCTGCGAATCTTGTCTGCCCCATGGTGGCCACCGGCTCGCCTGAAAGAACGAAGCGGCCGGTTGAGACCTTGAGCTTTTCCATTCCGGCAAGAACCACATGATGCTTTTCACCGGTATCGAGAATGACCACCTGACCGTAGCTTCTGAAGGGTCCCGCATAGACGACCCAGCCGTCGACAGGGGCCAGCACCGTGGCGCCCTTGCCGGTGGCAACGATCTCGCCAGCCAGCGGATGCCCAGCGCCGTCATCGGCGCCAAAATAGCGAATGGTGTCGCCGGCCACCGGCCGGTCCAATGCTCCCAGCAATTTCGAGAAAGCATATGCCGGTGCAATGCGGTTTTTGTCGGGCAGCGCCACGGCGGCGTAGGCGCGGGCGCGTTCCAATTGCTCGGCGAGCCGGCGCTGGCGGTCCTCTTCGGCCTTGCGGGCGGCTTCGGCTGCCTGCCTGATGGTTTCGATCTCGCCGGCGAGCGAAGCGATCACCGATTCGAGCTCGGCAGAGCGCTCGGTTAGAGCTTCGGCGCGCTGTTGTTCACGTTCGAGGCGGCGTTCGCTTTCGGCGTGCAGAGCCTCCTTTTCGGCGGCGAGGTTGGACAGTCGCTGCTCCTCTGCGTCATTGTCGGAGAGCGCCTTGGCCAGTGCGCTGCGCTCTTCCGTGATCGCCTGTCTGAGCGATGCCAATTCCTTCAGGTCGCTGGCCAGCGCCTCGGTTTCAGCGCGGATCTCGGGCACCACGGCGCCCAGCAGGATGGCGCTGCGGACGGATGAAAGCGCGTCTTCGGGGCTGACCAACAGCGCCGGCGGCGGATCGCGGCCGATTCGCTGCAGCGCGGCAAGCACCTCGGCCAGCACGGCGCGGCGCGATACCAGCGACAGGCGAACCGCGTCGTGGCGCTCGGACAGATCGGCCATTGCCTGCTCGCCGGCGGCAATGCGCTGATCCAGATCGGCGCGCCGGGCGGCGGTGGCCGCGATCTTCTGGTCAAGTGCCTGCTGGTCGCTGCGCAGCGCAGCGATGTCTTGTTGCAGGGCGGTGAGCGCGCGGGTGGCGGCAGCGGCCTGCTCAGCAACCGTCATCAGTTCGAGATTACTGGCCTGTTTTTGCTGTTCGAGGTCGCCGGTCACGGCGCTGATTTCGTCGTCATCGAGCTCAGTCGCGCCAGCGGGTAAGGATAGCGCAAGCAGCAACGAAACCAGCACTGCGCGGAAGCCGAACAGGGCTGCTGAAGCCAGCGGAACGCCAGCCGGAATCCATGAGGATTGGACGTTCGACATTTTCCTATCCTAGCGAATTCGGCGTTAACGCTCCATGAACCATAGGCTCGCGACGGATCACTTCTTTGCGATCCCTAAGCGGAGGTTTGCTTAGGAGCGATGATAGGGGTGGCCTGACAATATGGTGACGGCGCGATAGAGCTGCTCAGCCGCCATGATGCGCACCAGCTGGTGTGGCCAGGTCATGCGGCCAAAACAGATGATGGCGTCGGCGCGGGCATGCAATGCGGGGTCCAGCCCATCGGGCCCACCAATCGCCAGCACCAGGTCGCGCCGCCCGTCGTCCCGCAGCCTTGCCAGCCGATCGGCGAAGTCGGGGGAATCGGGCGTCTTGCCGCGTTCGTCGAGCAGGATCAGCGCGGCGCCATCGGGCAGGCTGCGCTCGAGTAGCGCAGCTTCCTCGCGCTTGCGCAGTTCCGTGGTGGCGGCACGGCTTTCTGCCACCTCGATGACGCGGGCGAAATCCAGCCCGATCGCGGTGCCGGCCTTGGCGAAACGATCAAGATAGCGGGTCGCGAGCTCGCTTTCGGGCCCGGACTTGAGCCGGCCGACGGCAAATAGGGTGATGCGCATATTGGAACCTGCAGTCTTGCCGGCCGCGCCGCGTTTTGGGAAACGATGCGCAACGGATGGAGTCTGGGCGCCACCCCCGAGCCCATGCAAACCGCATGGCTGGAGTGACGCGTGAATTCGCACACGCCCGACAGATCCTTCAGGCCCGGGCCCCGGATCTGGGTTCATTCAGTCGGTGCAGACAACCGTATGAGACCGATCCGACCGGGACGGTCAGTGCAGTTTTTCGTCCTCGGCTTCTGCCTGCCACATCTTCTCGATATTGTAGAATTCCCGGATTTCGGGTCGGAAGATGTGGATTATGACATCACCGGCATCGATCAATACCCAGTCGCCGGTCGCCAGACCCTCGACCCGCGGGGTACCGAAACCGGCATCCTTGAGTTCGCTGATCAGACGGTCGCAGACTGCGGCAACATGACGGTTGGAGCGACCGGAGGCCACTACCATGAAATCAGCCAGGGCCGATTTACCCTCAATGTCGATGAAAACGACGTCTTCCGCCTTGGAGTCCGCGAGATTTTCACGGACCAGTTGAAGCTGGCGCAAAGCGGTACGTTCGCCGCTACCCGCCGCCTGGGAGAAACCGCTCGTCGCGTTTCCCTTATCGTGTGCTGTTCTCAGGGTGGTTCCTTTCCTTGTCCTGAACAGTCCAACAAACGACGCACGCGTCAAAACAAATGCGCCGTACCTTCAAGATAGTCATGGACCCATTACAATTTCAAGACGTCGAATTTGACGGGTCTGCGCGGGCCTGGCGGATTGCGCTGGAAGACAATGGCGAACGCGGGCCATGGATGAAGGTCCATGCGGGAGCCTTGAGGAACGGCAAAACACCAGCGTCATCCTCGTCGATGCGGGCCTGATCGTAGGCCTTGGCCATTTTCGATGACAGATAGGCGAGTGTCGCACCAGGCCGGTCGATCACGGCGATGGGGAAGGTTTCGGCAATGCCGCGCCAGTTCTGCCAAAGGTGGAAATATTTCAGATTGTCGGCGCCCATCACCCAGACAAAGCGCACGCCGGGATTACGGGCCTTGACGAATGCCAACGTCTGCGCCGTGTAATGCAACCCATTGGCCGCCTCAAACGCAGTGACCTTGACCCGCGGGCCGGGGGCAATCTGCCGGCTCAGTTCGACGCGTTCTTCAAGGGTTGCCAGTTCTCCATGGTTCTTGAGCGGATTTCCTGGCGTCACCATCCACCACAATTGATCCAGACCCAGTCGTCTCAGGGCGATCTCTGCAACCAGCACATGGCCTTGGTGGGGCGGATTGAAGGACCCGCCGAACAGACCGACGCGCATGCCTTTCTCAACATGCGGCATTTTCAGGAATGGCGGCGTATAGGTGTGCTCCACCGTCAGGGCCGGGTCTGGCCCGCGCCGTGCACGCGATATTTGAAGGATGTCAGCTGTTCGACGCCAACCGGGCCGCGGGCGTGCATCTTGCCGGTGGCGATGCCGATCTCCGCGCCCATGCCGAATTCGCCGCCATCGGCAAACTGGGTCGAGGCGTTGTGCAGCAGGATTGCGGAATCAACCTCGTTGAAAAAGCGGCTGACGACGCCGGCATCCTCGGCGATCACCGCTTCGGTGTGGCCCGACGAATAACGGGAGATGTGGTCGATGGCGCCGCCGATGTCATCGACAAACCGCGCCGAGATGATGGCGTCGAGATATTCGGTGCGCCAGTCCTCATCGCTGGCAGGTACGGCCTCGGACAGCAATGATTGCACTGCATCATCGCCGCGCACTTCGCAGCCGGCGGCGGCAAGGTCCCCGAGGATGCCCTTTGCCACCTGCGGTTCGAGGTGACGGTCAAGCAGCAGCGTTTCGACTGCGCCGCAGATGCCGGTACGGCGCATCTTGGCGTTGGTGACTATGGCGCGGGCCATTTTCGGGTCGGCGGAAGCGTCGACATAGATATGGCAAATGCCCTCGAGATGGGCGAACACCGGCACCCGTGCATCGGCCTGTACCCGGGCGACAAGGCTCTTGCCGCCGCGCGGGACGATGACGTCGACAGCACCATCAAGGCCGGTCAGCAATTCGCCGACAGCGGCGCGGTCGCTCAGCGGCACCATCTGGATGGCGTCGGCGGGCAGGCCAGCACTTTGAAGACCATCGACCAGGCAGGCATGGATGGCGCGGGAGGAATGAAACGAATCCGATCCACCGCGCAGGATGACGGCATTGCCTGCCTTGAGGCACAGGGCGCCGGCATCGGCGGTGACATTGGGGCGGCTTTCATAGATGACGCCGATGACGCCGAGCGGCGTGCGGACGCGCTCGATCTTCAGCCCGTTGGGTCGTTCCCAAGCGGCAATCACTCCACCAACCGGGTCATCCAGTTGGGCGATGGCACGAATGCCTGTGATGATCGCGTCGATGCGGGCGTCATCCAGCTGCAGCCGGTCGATAAAGGAACTGGCCATGCCACCGGCTCGGGCGGCTTCGACGTCGCGCGCATTGGCAGTCAGGATCTCGGCACGGCGATTGTCGATGGCGTTCGCCATGGCTTCCAGTGCGCGGTTCTTCCGCTCGGTGCCGGCAATCGCCAGTGGCCGGGCTGCTGCCTTGGCGCGGCGGCCGATATCGGCCATCACTTCGGCGACGTCGGATTGTGGACTGGTCTTTTCAAGCATGGCGGGTCTCCCGGCGGGCGATCAAGCGCATTTCTTACGCAATCAGCGGGATGGCGTAAAGCGGCGTTGCGCCATTGCCACGGATCAAACGCCCAAGCCCTTGCCGGAGGTAATTACCATGTCGTCGCGGTGGATCATCGCGGCGCGACCGGAATAGCCGAGAATGGCCTCGATCTCGCTCGACTTGCGGCCGGCGATACGGCGCGCTTCCTCTGCGTCATAGCCCGACAGTCCACGGGCGATTTCGCGGCCCGACGCATCGCAGAGGGCTACCGGGTCGCCGCGGTGGAATTCACCGACAATGGATCGAACGCCGGCCGGCAGCAGGCTTTTGCCCGAGCGCAGCGCTCGTTCGGCTCCGGCGTCGATCAACAATCTCCCCGATGGATCGAGCTGTCCGGCTATCCAGGTCTTGCGCGCCGATTGCGGCGTGCCGGAAGGTGCAAACCAGCTTGAGCGGGCACCGTTGTCGATGGCGGAAAGCGGGTGGTCGGTCTTGCCGGAGGCGATGATCATGGCGCAGCCGGCGCCGGTGGCGATCTTGCCGGCGTCGATCTTGGTTTTCATGCCGCCGCGCGAGAGTTCGGAGCCGGCATCACCGGCCATCGCCTCGATATCCGGGCCGATGGCGTCGATGATCTCGATGTACCGTGCGTCGGGATCGGTAGCGGGTGGTGCGGTGTAGAGCCCGTCAATATCGGACATCAGCACCAGCAGATCGGCGCCGATCATGGTGGCAACGCGGGCGGCCAGCCGGTCGTTGTCGCCATAGCGGATTTCCGAGGTGGCGACGGTGTCGTTTTCGTTGATGATCGGCACCGCGCCCCGGCGCATCAGTTCGGTCATGGTGGCGCGGGCGTTGAGATAGCGCCGTCGTTCCTCGGTGTCGCCGAGGGTGAGCAGGATCTGGCCGGCGACAATGTCATGGCCCGACAGCCCGGTGGACCATGACCGGGCGAGGGCGATCTGGCCGACTGCGGCTGCGGCCTGGCTTTCCTCAAGTCGCAGCGCACCGGCGTGAAGCCCGAGCACGGTGCGCCCCAGCGCGATGGCGCCGGAGGAAACTACCAGAACCTCGGATCCGGCGGCCTTCAGTTCGGCAATGTCGGTGCAAAGCGAATCCAGCCAGGCCACCTTGAGGCCGCTTTTGCGGTCAACCAGCAACGCCGAGCCAATCTTGATGACGATGCGCTTGTGCGCCGAAACAGGCTTGCGGTGGACGGCCATGCTCAGTCTTTCTTGCTGCCCGCATCGGCCTTTTCGGCGTCTTCGGCCTTGGCGCCAACAATGATGTCGCGCAATGCCCTGAGCGCCCCGGTCATGCCTTCACTGGTTATGGCGGAGATCTCATAGGGTGTGTGGCCAGCGGCCTTCTTCAGCGCCCGCACCTTTTCGGCGCGCTGGATGGCATCGACCACGTCGACCTGGCTGAGCGCCACGATCTCGGGCTTTTCGGCAATGCCCTGGCCGTAGGCTTCAAGCTCGTGGCGAACGGTTGTGTAGGCCTGACCGACGTCCTCCTCGAGTGCGGAAACCAGATGCAGCAGGACCCGCGTGCGCTCGACATGACCCAGAAAACGGTCACCGATGCCGACACCTTCATGCGCGCCCTCGATCAGACCGGGAATGTCGGCGAGCACGAATTCGCGGCCGTCGATGGTGGCGACACCGAGATTGGGGTGGAGCGTGGTGAAGGGATAATTGGCGATTTTTGGCCGGGCCCGGGTGACGGCGGCGAGGAAGGTCGATTTACCGGCATTGGGCAGGCCGATCAGGCCGGCGTCGGCGATCAGCTTGAGCCGCAGCCAGATGGTTTTTTCCTGGCCTTCCAGACCGGGATTGGCATGGCGCGGGGCCTGGTTGGTTGCGGTCTTGAAATGGGCATTGCCGAAACCGCCATTGCCGCCGGCAGCCAGCCGGTAGCGCTGGCCGATCTCGGTCAGGTCGCAAATCAGGGTCTCGTTGTCTTCTTCAAAAATCTGGGTTCCGGCGGGGACCTTGAGGGTGACGCTGTCGCCGCCGGCGCCGGTGCGGTTGCGGCCCATGCCGTGGACGCCGGTCTTGCCCTTGAAATGCTGCTGGAAGCGGTAGTCGATCAGCGTGTTGAGCCCATCGACGGCCTCGACCCATACATCGCCGCCACGACCTCCGTCACCGCCGTCGGGACCGCCGAACTCGATGTATTTTTCGCGCCGGAAGGAGACGCTGCCGGCGCCGCCGTCGCCGGAGCGGATATAGACCTTGGTTTCGTCGAGGAACTTCATCTGGCTGGACCGATCCGGATTTCATGCGTCAAGCGGTCAGGCCCTGTCGGGCGGCCGCACGTGCGGGCATCGATAAACGCCCGCGGCTTAGAGGTCAAAGAATATCGCATTTCGCGTGCACCGGCGGCCCCAATGCCGCCGGCGTTGATGTGTCGTGTTGACCTGACCCGGGGGCTGACCTCAGGCGGCCGGGGCGCGGTGTTCCCCCGACCAACTGATCAGCGAGAACCAGGTCTTGCGGTCAAGCCGGAACCACTCCATCGACGCGGCAGCCCGCAATGCCAGCACCGGGACCATTTCTGTGCCCTGGAACTGGAAGCCGCTCTTTTGCAGCACCCGCCGGGACGCCGGGTTGGTGACGCGGACCCTGGCATCAATGTGATCGATATCGCGGGTCCTAAACGCCATGCCGACCAGGGCATGGACCGCCTGTGTGGCAATGCCCTGGCCCCAGAACGGCTCACCCACCCAGTAACCCAGTTCGGTGGCGTTGCCATCCTCGGCGCATTGCAGTGCACAACAGCCGAGAAAGCGGCCACTGTCGGCCTCGGTGATCGCATAGACGCAATTGCCATTCTCGCGTTTGGCCGAGGTTCGCACGAAGGTTTCGGCGTCTGAGCGGCCATAGGGATACGGCATGCGTGCCACCATGGTGGCAACCGCCGGATTGTTGGCGAGAATGGTAATGGCGTCGATGTCTTCGACATGGGGTGCGCGCAGCACCAGGTTCTCGGTGAGCAGAACCGGGCAGTCAAACACATCGACGGAGCACTGGCCGGCGCTGTCGGGCAGGGGGAGCGTGGCACTCAAGCCGTCGCTCAGACTAGTGCATAAACCGTCTCTGGGCGCCCGAACGCCGTCACCGGGGCTGCAACTGGGTTCTTGTCTCATGGTCATTCCTCCGTTTGGACAAAAAGAAAGGGGAGATGGTGTCCCATCTCCCCTGTCCATTTTCCGGTAGTCCGGAGGATGCCTGCAAAGGCCGGGTCGATGAGACGCCGGCCTGCAAAATGCGATCCGGCTTATTCCGCTGCTTCCGCTTTCGCGACAACGGACACATAGGTTCGGCCGTTGGCTTTCTTGCGGAAGTCAACATTGCCAGGCTGCACGGCAAAAATAGTGTGATCCTTGCCAAGGCCAACGCCTGTGCCGGGATGCCACTTGGTGCCGCGCTGACGCAGAATGATGTTGCCGGAAATGACGGATTCGCCACCGAACTTCTTCACGCCGAGGCGCTTGGATTCGGAATCGCGACCGTTACGCGTTGAACCGCCAGCTTTTTTGTGTGCCATGGGTCTGCTCCTGTTCCGCCCTTGGGGGCGATTGTCTGTTTGCGGCTTTTGGCCGCCAGGGCCCGAACGGGCGGTTAATTACTTGGCGAGAGCCTTGGCCTGATCACGCCAATCCGAGATCTGCTCGGCGCTGAACGGCATGGCTTCGTCAATGCGGGTGATGTCGGCATCCGAAAACGCTGCGACCTGAGCAAAGGTGGTGATGCCCTGTTCGGCAAGCTGACCGGCTGCGACCGGGCCGATGCCCTTGATCTTGGTCAGATTGTCGGGCTCGCCCGCCGGTGCGGTGAACAACGGCGACGCCGATGTTGCCGCGGGAGCAGCATTTGCTGCTTCAGCCTTGGGGGCGGCTTCCTTCTTCGCGGCAGCCTTCTTGGAGGGCTTGGCGCCCCCGGTCAGAATGTCGATGATCTTGACGACCGTCTGATGCTGACGATGACCGCGCATGCGCTTGGAGTTCTGCCGGCGGCGCTTCTTGAAGGCGATAACCTTGCGGGCGCGACCCTGCTCGACAACTTCGGCAACGACCATGGCGCCTTCGACAAGCGGAGCGCCTACGGTTGCGCCTGCGCCTTCGCCGACCATCAGGATTTCGTTGAACTCGACGGTATCGCCAGCGGCGCCCTCGAGCTTTTCGATCGCCAGAACGTCATTGGCGGCGACGCGGTACTGCTTACCGCCGGTTTTAATGACTGCGAACATCTTTTGTCCTTTCGTGTTCGTCCGGCTCTCACCTTGCGGCGGGCCGTCTTTTTGCCAGTCGGAACTGATCGGCCGGTCCGTTTGTCGGATGGCCGGGTGAAGCCTGCCTGAGTTCCAGTTTCATGGAATTCTCAACCAAAGGCCAACGGCGCCGGAAGCCCCACGCCGCATTCGGTTCGCGGGATACGTGAGCCAGTGCCGTGAGTCAAGCCAAATTGGCGGTTTCGGCCCGGCAAGAGAGGCAACAGGCAAACTTACCCCTTGTGCAAGCGGGCCGCGCCGGTTATGGAGGCGACCGCGCACTGATGTTGCGCCGACCAAAGACGCGGAGAGGTGGCTGAGTGGTCGAAAGTACCGCACTCGAAATGCGGCGTGGGGGCAACTCCACCGTGGGTTCGAATCCCACCCTCTCCGCCAGCCCCTCGGGGCACCCAAAGCGGAAACTTCCAAGTTTTTGATAGATAAGGTTTTTTTGAGACTGGCCGCCCAGAACAAGGGCTTTTGCCAATGTCAGAAAGTCAATTTGTATCGTTGCCTGTATCGTCGGGGGTATCATCCCAAAACGCGGAAATTATTTCCGCAAATCAGCCCAAGACACGTCGCCCTCGCTCCTCACCCGGTCTTTACCTGATCAAAACGGGTTCGGCCTATATGTTTCAGATGCGACTGCCCAAAGCGATCGCCGGTGAGGTCAAGCGGCCTATCCGGGTTGGCCTCGGTGTCATCCCGAAACCTCAGGCCCGCAAGATTGCCGACAAGCTGGCCACGATCGCACGTGAAAAGTTTGAACGGATCGAGATTGCCATGTCCAAGGCGAACAACGATGAGAACGGTTTCTGGCCATTGATGGAAGACATGTTGGGCGGCGATGTTGATGGCCTCGATGAGGAAGCCAAAGGCAAGCGCGCCTGGCAAGCTGTGACCATGAGCCTCAAGTCGGCACTTTACGACATCAGCAGTCCTCCTCCTCCGTCAACAGCCGAAGAGGAAGGCAATTTTGCAATGATGCGCGGGCTTGTGCAGATTGCACAGGAAAAGGCGCGCAAGGATGCGGGTGAAGATTACAACAAGGCACTCGGCGATAACGCCGAATTGCTCGCAAGGCGTTTGGTCGAGAGAGCAAAGGACGATCCAGTGTCGCTTCTCATGCCCCCACTTGGAGGCGGCTCAATAGGCAAGGGCAAGATCAGCGCACGGGCCGGACTCGTCAATGCGAAGGTAAAAACGGAGGTCGACAAGGATCGGCGATTTGTAGAACGTGAGCCATCCGACAAACCGTTGTTCAGCATTGCTGCTAGCGAATATCTTGCGCAACGGGTCACGGCCATGGGAGAGGCCAGCGGCGACATCAAGACTGCCGAGATGCGTCTGAACATATTCGTGGAGCTGATTGGCGATCACCCGATCGATCGCTACACGCCGACCGATCTTCAGGCTTTCATCAATTTGATGCAGTTCTGGCCGAGCAAACATAATGATAAACCGTCTCATCTGTCAGCTAGAGAGATCATCGACAGCAATCGGGATTTCAGCAAGAAATCGATTGCGAAGAACACGCTGCAGAATGGTTTCATGGGTGTCATCAAGCCGGTCTTCAGCAATGCAGCCACGCAACATGATTTCGACAACCCAGTGAAAAATGTTGCGCTTAAATACCCCAAGGCTGCCCGGGATGCGGTTTCCGCAGAGCCGTTGTCAGCGAAGAAGCTGACGCAGCTTTTCCGCACGGGCGTTCAATCGCCGTATATCGACGATGTCATGATGCCTCTGCTTGGTTTGCTGACCAGCCGCCGTCTGGGTCTGCTCACGCATCTAGTGGGGACCGACATCACGGAGAAGTTCGACGGAATCTGGGTAGCAGAAGTGGAAGGGATTGCGATGGTCGGAGGTAAGTGGGTCCGACGACCAATCAAGACGACAGAAAGCGGCCGGTATTTTGTACTTCACAATTTTCTGGTCGAGATCGGCTATGTCGAGTGGGCCCGAAAGCAGGGCGACAACTTCCTGTTTCCACAGCTTATGCAACTTGCTAATCCCGCGAAAAATGCGTCGAAATACATGAGACGTCTTTTTGACAAGGCAGGCATCAAAGATTCGCCAGGCGAACGCTTTCATTCTCTGCGCGGTGACTACATTAGCCAGGCACGTGAGGACAAGAAGATCGGCGAGCGTGAACGGCGAATGCAGGCAGGGCATGCGCTCGGCGGCGACGATCACAACAAGTACGGATGGAAAACCCTGACTGAGTCCGAAGCCGAGATGTTCGCTACTTTGCCGCTCAATCCAAAGATTGATTTTTCGATGTTCCGAGACCTGGATTTTGATCAGCTAGCAAAAACGCGGCGGCGGCCCGAAGACCTATAGCAAATGCCTGATCGGAAAGGCCAAAGCCCCGCTGGGGAATTGAGCGGGGCTTTGGTAGGTGTTTGGGGCAGGAATTGAGCGGCGTAACCGCCGAACTCGTGCCCCCTGTTATCGCGACATGCGTGCTTCAGCGGGTGCCTTGTTGACCGCCATAAGGTTGTCGAGTGTTGCATCCAATTCGGCATATGAAATGCTTGGTGTGGTCTCATCAGCGTCGGTTTCCTTATCGACCACAATTTGATCATTTTTCGTGACGTCGTTGTCAGCTTTTGCGACATCCAAGACGGGAGCAGTGGCCGGTTTTGGGCTGACAACATATGGTTCGCCATGGACTGCGAAACGTAGCGCCGGGTGCGCTACTTCGATCACCCATTTTTCCATTTCATCGCGGTGAGGCCATGAGCCAACACCGCCCAAACGATAGAGGCTGTCCTGGACGGCTCCCCAGCCGGTCTGATCGCCAATCTTCGCATGGCTAAGATTGCCACGCGGAAGATGGTCGACAGGACGAAGTGGTGCGGCGATGTCTTTGAAGAGGTCCGATGCATGCCGCGCTCGGAGTTCAACTCCAGTGGCGAGTGCTCGCAGGATGATCCGTTTTCCCGCGGTAACCCGGGATATGGCTTCCTCAAGCTCTTCAAGGACCAAGGCTGCAAGCCGATGAAACTCCTCCATGTCGGATTTGAGCTTGGCAGCAGCCATTTTTTGTAACCCTGCCTGGCCGCCCAGCTGTCTCGGATCGATATGCTCTTCAGCTTCATTCTTCTTGCCGCCGATGAGCGCCTTGATTTCCATGGGCTTGAGGCTCTTGCCTTCGTCAAATTGCTTGATGACATCCTCGATCTGATCCGGCTCACCTTTCGCCAGCTCGAAGAGTGCGGTTGTTCCCACTGCATGCTGTTCAAGTCGTTCGCGGTGATCAGCAAGTCGCTCGTGCACGGAGATAAAACTCCAGGCCGAACGGACACTGTAGCCGCAATTTTCTTTCAGCCAGCGGCCATAGCGCTTGATTGGCTGAACAGACTTTGCTTCAGCCAGGCACTCACCTAGTTCAAACACCTGCCCGGTCGACTTGCGATGCAATGAGACGATTCGCTTAACGAGTTCAGACAGGCGCGCTTCAGCTTCTGGCGAGAGCGGCTCGTCAATTTCCTTCGGTGCCCGCGCTGCGCGCACCTTCTTTTCGCGGCAGTGTTGTTTTCCGCACGTGTTTTCTTGGTCTGCTTGGCTGCGGCTGTGCGCTGTACTTTTCGGTCTATCGAAGACATGGCTTACTCCATTTACTTTTACCACTACAATGTTGTAGATATAACCATTGTACTTCAAAATATTAGGTTGTAGCAAATACACTATTTTGAATATAGCCAAAAACAATACATTCCGGAACGGCAATGTAAGGCTTAGATTGATCCAGATAATTATTTTTACAATTTTTGGTTGCTACAAATTGTGGTATGGAGTCGCTTCACAATTCTTTATGAAAGCTGTCATGACTACCTTTCCGAAACAGTGGAGCGTTTCATCCCTTGAGCCGACCCTCGGTTGGGTAGGGAAGTTGCTACTTTGCCCACTTTAAACTGGTCCTAACAAAAGTTCTGTCCTGAAAGGCGACTGCCTTTCGGACGTAGGTGCGCATGCATACCTTTCGAACTGATCGTCAATGCGGGCAGCGGCCTTACGCCCTGGTTTGGGCTTTCTGAGATCGGAGCAATTGCCCGAATACGGCGGTGCATTGGGGAAAGTTCGAAAGGCTTAGGATGTCGGGAACCACAGTTGATTGCGCCCGTGACAAATGACTGGAATGGGGCCGGGGACTGTCTGCTTCCTAGCGCCGAGCCGGCTAAGCTGACATTCACCCGCACTGGACGCTTTGGCGCTTCCGGCCCTTTGCGGACCTTGCCGCATTTCGCAGTTAACGGCAGGAATGAGCCCATATTGACCGATGCGCGATACTCCAATGTCAGATGTGCTGACTTTGCATGCTAAAATTACACGTGTCTGATGTCAGCATTAAGGGACAAAATAGCGGTATTTAATAAGAGAGCGTTCTTGGCCCATCGTAACCGCTGAGTGGTCAACGGTGAGACAAACAAATCGAATACGCAAAGGGTCTGGCGTCACTGCGAGGGGTTGCAGGGCCGGTAATATTGATCCCGCAATCGCCACCCAAAATTACCCGATATCAGATAACTTCCGCTTCGTTCTGATGCGTAATCGTACAGTTAAGAAACGTCTCAGTCCCCAGAATTACTGCGCTCTCGCCCGGCCCAATCGGGAAATAGCGCCGATCACGGTTCCAAATTTTCGTGCGTATCATCACCGGCCCGTCTATCGAGCACCGAAACGCTGACTGTGTCATCATGCAATTTGGCATCGATTGCCCAGCCGCGGTTCGCACCTCAAACCGCATGATTTGCTTTTCTTCTGTAAAACGTGGTGTGAAGTCGAGGCCCTCAATCTGGCCGTCGATTCTAAGCACCTCATGACAATCCATGCCATCAGGAAGCCGCGTTAACCACCATTTCGAGCCGAAGCTAAGTCCTAGAAACCCCACGATCCCGACAGCTATGATCACGATCCAATTACGGCCATGCATCGCTTTACGCGTTTCGTCGTTAGCTTGAGACATATCCGGCAGCCCTGATTTAGTTTTCAGCATTCATCGGTAAGTAGAATAAATGATCGAAATTGGCATCTGGTGTGCAAATCAAGGCTTAGGCATTCTCTTGAAATGAGGCCTCCGCCCGAAAAACTGAATTCGACATATCTGCGACAGCTTGTACAGATTTGAGAAATCATATCTCATTAATTATTCATATAGCTTGTTTGGTGGATGCGTGGCCAGATTGAAATAACCTTCACCATCCAGCATTCACCAGCCGTTGGAGCAGATGCAGCGAACTGGCGCTTTGTCCGCAAAGCAGACCTCGATCCATCCCGCAGCGAACTTCCGGTTTCCGCCCAAATTGACGACGGCTCATCGTTTTCTGTATTGCTCCAACAGCCCCGCTAGAACTGAATTGTTCTCTGTCAGAACTTCGGAACACCCGCGTCATCTATTAACCATGCCGGAGCTCTTGTTCCGGATACGTTCTTTTGGTCTTGCCGGAGAAGCAACCCCGGACTATTTTTGTTTTGTCGCCAGAAACTGATGTTCTGCAGCGACTTAACGGCCCCCGCCGATGCGGCTAACATCGAACGAGGGCCTGACCCGCAACCTTCTCTAGAAAGGCCTAAGGCTATGTTGACCTTTACCGTTATCTCCCCTGTTGGGAAAGACCCATCGCATCCATCTCCCGTTGAAGCCCGATCGCGGCTATATCTGGCCGGCGATATATCGCCGTTACCGATGTCAATTTCGCACAGCTGATCGTTACACCACAAAGCGATCTCGCTCAGCTTCTCGCCGACACCCATGGTCCGGCCGCCCATCAGGGGCGATCAATGCGGAAATAATTTCCGCATCTGACCCTCCGTGTCTGGACGTATGCTGCGTTATCGCTCCTCAACAGGAGACCCCCATGAACATGAATACCCTCAAGTCTACTACCACACCCGTGTATGCATATTCCGCCGATTGTCCGGAATTGAAGCTGCAGTTTAAAGAGCTCATCAATGAGCTTGTCGAATCCTCGCTGTCCGCGGATGCCTTGGCAGAAGCGCTCTCTGGCAGCATTGACGATCTCGCGACAATGCTGCGGTCTATGCCTGCACTGGAAGGCCGGCTGATTGAACGCGGCATTGCTGCGGTCGCCAAGAGCAATCCAGACCTGGAAGTAATCACGCAGAACCTGCGCCTGCCGGTCTTACCGGCAGCTCTACAACTGGTTGAACTGAATGACCCAGCGAAATATCGGTCATTGACGTTCGATGCCGATCAAGGTGGTCGCAAAACCTATACGCCCGATCTTATTGTTCTCAATCGGCTCACGAAGGTGGCCCATGTGGTGGATGCGAAACGCAGCATCAATACTTATGACCGTGCGCGGATCGAGGAGCTGATGAAACGCATGAAAGCGGCTGGGCTTGTGGTGTCTGACTTCCTCTATAAAGAGCACAAACGCTTGATCGCCGAAGAGGTGAGAGTCGTGATCCTAACGGCCGATAATCGAAAGACTGATCTTAATGGCGGCATTTGGCATATCTCGCACCTTGATCACCTCGTCGAAATCGCCGGCGCCGGCGAAGCAATCGGATTGCTACAAAGGAAATTCCGCTCGCGCATCCAGGCAAACTGGGAGCTGGCTTGTGAAACCTTCTCCAGCAAATCCGGTCATCAGATAACGACGGCGGTCGATGTAATGACTGCGGCAGAAGAGACTGAGCCTGATGATGAGGATGATCAGACCTGTGGCGGAAGCTCTGGCATCGGGACCCGCAGAGAGCCGCAAATGATCAAGCTGGGATTTGCTCAAGTGCCCGTTCGGCACTGACAGGCAATCAGCTCAATCCATCAATCTACCTTTTTGTTCACAACAGCCGCCGATCTTCCGATCTGGCGCTTGGAGAAATTTGTCATGCGTAAATCCAATTCCATCCCCCCAACAACAACGTCGTGCCATTCCCTCAAAAAGCGGATGTTCAACATCATGCTGGTCCGATGACCACTTCTCGAAAGCAGTCAACTGCTACCAAACCTCGGAAACTGAAGCCAAACCGCAAGGCGCAAAGTCCGGCTGAGATTGAGCTTGAGATTTTCGCGATGTCTTGCGAGGGCAATCCGACGCCTGACCTCGTTGACGAAATGGCACCGAGGACAGTCCAGAAAATTATTGATCACGCTGGAACAGCTGAGGCCGGCAACACCAGGCTGCCCAGGGCTTGCAGCGCAGACTTGAGTTGTTGTGCCGGTTCAAGCACCCAGCAGGCCTAATTCTTAAAGACTGGCTTGATGGCAATCGGCGGTTTCTGCCTGCGAATTTCCAGACAATTGCAGATTACTCTGCATGCTCTGAGGAGGAACAATCATGAGCAAGATCAGCAAACGTGTTTCTCGGTATCTCCTATCCCGCCAAAGCCGCGCTGCCCGGCTCGAAGCTTTTGGTCGTGCCGCAGAAGCTGGCGTTCTTGAAGAGCATCAGCTCGGCGTAACCTCGCGTGACGGCACAGTCTGGCGGCTTTCTGCGGACCAGGCAGCTCAGTTCTCGGGTGATGTTGATCATGATCGGGACCTGACGCGGAACCTCCTGAAGGTGTCATCATGCAACAGGAAACGGCTCGAAATGAAGCTTGAATCTGGCGAGTTCAATGATTTCGACGATGAGGAGTTTGGAGAGGTCGGCGAAGTCGACAAACCTGTTTGTTCAGTGCGCGTCGATCAAAATGGGACCACGCCGAGTTCATCGAAGTTGCTCAGGCTTCGGGACCACGTACTTTCAATTGTAGGGGGCTTTGCGCCCACGCTGAACGTTCGTGAAGTCGCGACAGCCCTATTGCTCGCGAGGGCTTTTGAGAAAGATAAGAAAATCCTCGATCGACTGCTCGCGGTCATGAAGTCCGAGTGCCCGATCATCGCGGTGCAGATTCCGGTTCACGGTTTTGAAAAACAGCTCGGCCGTATGCTTGAAAAGGGCTTGATTCTGCCATTCTACACATCTCTTGAACCGATCTCGGATGGCCCAGGCCTCACAGGGCACTATAAATCATTGGCGGATTCAAAACGACGAAGGTCACTCGCTTGCTGCGGGAGCGCTTTGTTAGAGCGGCTTGATCGTCATGATGATATGCGGCGGCTCGTGTCGAACAAGGTGCTTGCTGCATCCAAGCCTTTGATCATCTCTGATGAGAGAGAACAGCCACTAGCGGCACGTCTTGCTGCCGTCGCGGACATTGTGATCCAGGGTAACGGAATTGATGCAAGCCTGATCGCTGATGTGCTCGCCATCTGTTGTCAAATCCCTGTTGGTCGCTCGTGGTTTCTGATGAGCGAACTCGAATTCGAGCCGCTCCATCTCGGCATCGATGATCTGGCTATCGCAATCCGCCCAGGTCGATCCCTGACAAAAATCATCGGAATCCTGACCACGCTTGAAGCTGAAAACGCGGCACGAGCAGAAGCCAAGGATGACGACGAGAAAGATTGCGAGCTTGGTTCGTTGCTGAACAGATCGGGCCGCTCGGACGCAAGGAAGCGCGAGAAATACTCTGGCTGCTTCGACATGATCGAGCCAGTCAAGACAACGACCGGGTCAGAAACAGCCAGGGGGCAGAAGGCAAAGCAACCTGTCAAACCACCATCCGGAAAGGATTGCCTCTTTGTTGAACGGTTGGCCGGTTATGGCGATGCCCGGCATTGGGCTCTTGACCTCAAGATCGACCTTGAGGCGTTCGGGAGCAAGGAAGTCGAGTGGTCCGATCTCAGCTCACGGCTGCTGCTCTCTGGGCCGCCCGGTACGGGCAAGACGACCTTCGCCAAGGCGCTTTGCAACACGCTGGGTGTGCCACTGATCGCGACGTCGGTGGCGAGATGGCTGGAAGCGTCGAATCTTGGCGATGTTCTGGCAGCCATTAACGCCACTTTCGAGCAAGCCAATAGCTATGCGCCTTGCATCCTCTTCATCGACGAGATCGACAACATTGGAAATCGCGGCGGCAGTGACCGACCTTACGACGATTATTGGTCGAGCCTCGTAAATCGAGTGCTCGAATTGCTCGATGGGGCAGCGAAAACCGTAGGCGTCATTGTCGTTGGCGCGACCAACCGGCCGGAAAAAATCGACCCTGCTCTTCTGCGTTCAGGGCGTCTTGAGAAGCACATTGTTATCCCGACCCCAGATACGACTGCGCTAGCGAAAATCATTGCGCATCATTTGGGAGATGATCTCGACGCGGTCCTTAACAGCAGTGAGACCGGCAGTTCCGCCGGTTCCAAAAGTGCATCTGGTACTTTGCGCGTCCACTGCATCGACAGCACTGCCCATGACGGCAGCGATAAACACTGTGACAGCAAAGAAGGAGTGCTCATCAATGGATAAGTCTCATATCTCCGCCGCAGCACCCGATTTGAACCCAGCGCTCCAGCCCTTGGCGCTGGCTGCCGCCGGCAGGACAGGTGCAGACATCGAACGGCTGATCCGTGAAGCACGTCAGAAGGCCCGTCGGGAGAAGCGATCGCTGTATTACAGTGACATTCATGCAGCGCTTACTGCTGGCCAGTCGGCAATGTCACCAGAGCTTGTCTGGCGAATTGCAGTTCACGAAGCTGGGCATGCATTTGCATGGACCGCTTTTGATATCGCAACCGTTTCAACCGTAACGGTCGGCAATGGCTCCGGTGGCTATGTCGAAAGTCAGATGCGCAAAAATGTCATTCAGACTGAAACATGGCTCAATCAGATGATCGCCTGTACGCTCGCTGGCAGGGCCGCGGAAAAGCTCATTTTTGGTGATCATGTTGTAGGCTCCGGTGGCAATGACACGTCTGATCTTGCACATGCCACGAGGCTGGCGACAGATGCAGAGGCCAATCTCGGATTCGGGACAACCCAGCCGCTATTGTACCGTTCAGTGAAGGATCACTCATCGATCCTTTCGCTCGATCGCCAGTTGGCGCATCATGTCCATGCAAGGCTTGAGGTCGCAGAGACCATGGCCGTCGAAATGCTATCGCAGCATCGCGATGCGCTCCTGTCACTGGCAACCCGTCTTGCTGAGGCAAGGACCCTTGATGGTAGCGAAGTCAGAGCGTTGCTTGCTCAGGAAATGAACGTAGCCGCAACGGGCCTAGAAAAGCCGGCGCCCTGAAAGCACGATTCAGAATTCGGCTTCCGCGTTACCCATCCGGGCGCCAACGATTCTAAAGTACGTCTTTGCGATTCTGTACTCTGATACGGCGTTTCCGATTTAGGCTTCGCAGTTTCAGACATCAGTCCTTGCGTTGCCGGACTCTGCCTCGGCGATTCCGGTTTCAGCCCAACCGATTCCAAACCAGGAATCTGCGATTCTGGTCGGGGAACTTAACTGTATCAAGCGCTTCCAGCAGCCTGCAGTTCTGAAGTCACTGAAACTTAACCCAGCACGGCTACACACTGAGGTTGCAGTCGGTAATATTTATAGCTTTAGGTTAGAAAGATGGATAGCGGCATTATCGTTTACTTGCCCGTTTCGATTATCAGTCTCATCTCACTCGCATTCTTGATACTCTGGCATCTCAGGATTGCGACCTCTTGGCAATGGAGTGCAGGGTTTGCTCTCACGGCTACCGGCTTCGGATTTTCGGCATTCCCGATAGCTCCGGCATTCGACGCATTTGTATCCGGCTTTATATTCATTGGCGCAGCTTACTTCTACAGCAGCGCTGTGCTCTTGCATTTTGATGCGCCAATGCGGCGGTGGGAACGGCGGCTATTTGCTTTCACGTATGTGCCCTTTAATGGCTATACTGTATTCATATCGGCCAACCTGAACGACCAATTGCTGGTCACAGACGTCGCCTTTGCAATTTTGCTTGGCTCGGCATTGCTGATGGCGATACCGAGGGCTTCCCGTCCAGCCGATAAAATCATGATCGTCGCAGGCTGGATAGTTACCATCGATACGCTCGTACGCACCACGTTCTTCTACTTTTTCACCGAGTCCAGCGATCAGCTCGCTGACTTCGTAAATTCCGACTATAATCTCGTCGTCCACATAACAACGATAACGATTTGCATGCTCTTCCCATTCTCCGCATTGGGCGCAATGGCATCGGCGGCAATTGACAAACATCGTGATGCTGCGGGAAGAGATGCACTGACGGGACTCCTCAACCGTCGCGGTCTCAATGAAGTTGTTGAAATGTTGACGAAGAACAATGCGCTCAACGGCTCGATCCTTATCTGCGATATCGATCACTTCAAGCAGATCAACGACAAATATGGACATGCGGTAGGCGACAAAGTCATCGTGGTTTTGGCCAAAGAGTTGCAAAACGCGACAGGTTCCCATGGATATGCCGCCCGACTTGGTGGCGAGGAATTCGTTGCTTACTTTCCTGGAACCTCTCAGGAAGACGCTACGCGTCTTGCTCAGCTCCTGCGGGTTGCCTTTTCTGGGCGCGCCTGGAGGCTTGACGGAGTTTTGTCAGAAGTGACTGCGAGCTTTGGTGTATCGGCTATCCGGGATGGTGAGATTACACTGCATCCCGCGATAGACCGGGCTGATAAAGCACTTTATTCAGCGAAGGCCTCGGGCCGCAACAAGGTCGTCGTTTCACCTGCGGAGGACTTTTGGTATTTTGCTGCCGGGAACCGCTTTGAACAATCGTCCGTATCCCTGGGAGCTAAGGGCAAATTTCTCAGATCGCATTAGGGGCTGTTGACGTTTACCGTGTGTGAATGAGCGTTGCGGCAATTGAGATGAAGGCTTTGAAACTCTGGTCGGTTTTGCAAGAGCGCATTGCTATCCCTCTGTTTTCCTGCAGTTTGCCAAAGTAGTTTTCGATCAAATGCCGCCATTTGTAGGTTTCCTTGTCGAACTCTGCCGGGAACCTCCGGTTGGATTTTGGCGGTATGACCGGGGTTATGCCGCGATCCAGCAGGCCATTGCGCAGCCAATCCGCGTCAAAGGCCCTGTCCGCCAGCAAATATCCGGCGGACAAGCCGCTGATCAACGCATCGGTCTCGCGCAGATCATGAGCTTGGCCTGGCATCAGACAGAAATCGACGAGATTACCGAGCGCATCCGTCAGAGCCAGTATCTTCGACGTTATGCCCCCCGAGAGCGTCCAATGGCCTGGCAAAGAGTCCCCCTTTTGCGCCTTGTCCTGAGCGATGAACCTTGACGATAGTACCGTCGATCATTGCGTATTCCAGATCGGCGTCTGAGGCTAATGCTTTGAACATACTATAGAAAGCATCCGCTTTGACCCATCTGCGGAACCGCTTGAATACAGAATTCCATTTGCCAAACTCAGCGGGCAATTCACGCCATTGCGCGCCCGTGCGGACGATCCAGAGGACTGCCTCCACGAAAAGCCGTGGGTCACGTCCGGTTTGTCCGGGATCGGTGGTTTTACCCAGGCAGTAAGGTTCGATGATCGCCCATTGCGAATTGGATAGGACTCTTCGGGTCAAGGTTGCTCTCCTCCGTTTGCAACCTTGAATCAGAAGTCAGGTGATTTGGGAATCCCGAACGTCAACAGCCCCTAGTCCTTACGGGCCCCTCCTCCTTATCATGCCGCTCAATTATGGAAATTGCTGCATATGAATCAGCTTACAAAACGCGTCGCAACTTGACTTCCATTAAGGGGACTTGCGAGGGATAGGTTTCAAGTCTCCGGTGAATTGAAGCCGACTGCGATGACGTGCGGGCAACTCGAAAAAAATCATCGCAATTTATCCTGTTACGATTCTGAATTCTGTCCTGCCGATTCTAAACAAAGAAGCTGCGATTCTTCTTCGCACGGCGTTTGCAGACAGAAGGTTGGAAACCTCGAAACCAACCCCGCTGCGCAATTCCGTTCCGGATTGTCAACATTGACAGGCAGACGGCGTTTGTTGCTTGCATCGTCGGCTAGCAGACTGAGTCTCCATGATGAAAAAGGAGATCAGGATGACAAAGAAATCAAAACGGGAAATCAATGCCAAACAGCGAGCGCGGCAGCAAAGAGTGAGGGACGAGGCCCGCAATCGGCGTCGGCCATCACGGGATGACCTTGCTCGGATGCTGTTTTGGAAAATGATCATGAGCGCCAGGAAGCACCATCTGGGACGGCGCGAGGCGTTGGATCGTCTGCGTGATGAAATTGTTGATGGCCTTGAGCTTCAGGGTTTTGATGTCCGAGAAAGCGAAGATGTCTTCGAAGAGCTTACTGCACGTTATGCCGATGGCCTATTCCCGTTCCGCCCGAAGCGGCATCTCAACTCAGCATGATCGGTCGCTATATAGCGCCGCTATCCAAATGCTGTTTGGTCCTTCCTGCCTGTCTTCCCCCCATTACTAACTATAACGACGTTTGAACATGAATCGCCTATCCATGACGTAATTCCTGCCGTCCCGAATGTGCTGGCGTGAGAGCCATTTCTGACCAATTGATCATCCATCCCAATTCGATGAGGTTTCACAAAGATGTTCAAAATGCGTTGCGCATCCGTAGGCTGTCATTAGATTGGGGAGCCGATGATTTGATGGCGACAGGGGTACTTGATACGGATAGTCGACAACTCCACAACCCTTTTGGGGAATGACTTGAAGGGCGAACTTAATGGGGCGGCCAAATTCTGCGTGGCTGCAGCCTGTTTTTCCATTTACGCGTAGGACGCCCTCAAATCCGACTTGGGCGAGGTCACGATCAATTAGTCAAACCGCATCTCCGGAAGGGTATGCCGCATATCCAAGTCCAATCCTTGAAACACTGGCCCCAACTCTCTGAATATAATTGAGCGCATACTCGTATCGGAGTTTTGCAATTACTGTTCCTTTAAACTCAGGCATTTCAACGGTCGAGTCGGTAAGTTTGAGCTGAACAATTTTGCAAATACCGTCCGAAATTAATCCTTGATCCTTCGCTAGGAACGTTCGCCAAGTTACCTTCTGCGTAGCAGGCTTCTTTTCGTCCGGGATCGAGCGAAGGCCGAGACAGATGACCTTCCCAGTATTTTGATCGTGAACGAAGCAACAGGAGCCGCTGTTTATGTGGTCATTTTCCAGCTCTTCGGGCTTTATTGGAAGCAGTTGCAGTGCTGTGAACGGGCGCAGTTCATTGCTCGAACCGGTAAAGGCAATCGTATTCTGACCGGGTTGCAGATCACAAGCAGGTGTGGCGCAAACCCACCAGTCATTGCCAAGTTTAAAAATGTGTCCACTGTCCAGCTGGTCAGAGCCTGGCTTCATTGGCAAAGTTGATACATAACTATTGAATTGATCGACTGCAGATTTCTTGATTTTCCCATCGGATAGATCGATACCGTAATGGGAAGCGAAAGTTCTGCCGCTGGCTTCATCAGCCTCGATGATGCGCTCGCCGAATGCCACGATTTCGTCCGTAATCAGAAAAGAGATTGCCTCAGATTGTCTTGAGACATGTTCTTTCAGTTTGAATTCTCTTGATAGCGCTGCTTGCGGAGGAGGAACTCCTTCCCGGGCGGGCTCCAGAATGCTGTCATAGAACTGCGCAAAAACATGTGTCTTTACGAGAGATTTATCTTCAGCCTCGACACCCATGCTACTAAGCTCGTGCCGATATTTGGCGGAGAGTAATCGGGAAGGCGTAGGCTGCCAGTCTTCGAGAGCTTTTTGCATCTCTCCAAGCAAGTCATCAGGACCTTTCTCCACAAATGTCACGAAACCTTTCGAGCTGCGCAACCACTTGCACCCACCTCGATCTTTCCATTTAAGCCCTTCAGGCGGGGCTTCAGTGAATTCTGAAAGTTTAGTTTTCTCAAATTCACGAATTGCCCAATATAGAAAGGTCTTTAGCTTCCCCCTTTTAATCCAAGATCCTTTCCCCACTTTTGAAGTGGCGCAAGCCGCCCCTCACCTCGCATGAAACTAGCTATTCCCAAAGCGTCTTTCTGGCGTACTTCAAGATACTCTTGGGTTGAAAAAATATTGCTCAGGTGATTCCGGTCAAATTCTTCTTCGTCTCCCATTTCGTCCAATATGTCATCCAGTAACTTTAGCTCAGCAAGCAATTTTCCATCGAATTGCGAGGTGCAGCTCTGCATTAGGGAAAGCAGGCACTCCGCCATCACCTCGTCCAGATCATCCTCACCGGTATGAACAATGATCAAATTAAAGTGGTTGTTCGAAAGAACCATGCGAAGGATTTCCCTCGCTTTTTTGCCTCTTAACCCTCCAGGGCCTTCCAGATTGTAATCGAGTACCAGAAGGTCTGATTGATGCAAGTGGTCGGCGAGTTCTGATGGGCTTTCTTGCGGCTTGGTACCTGCCGCAATCGCAGCAGGGGAAGGCGCAAGCGCATCGTGAATATCAATTACGAAACCGGGTTTCTTGTTGCGGAATTCTTTGATTACTTTCAAAGGCCCGTTTGGTTGCGTGGTCCACTCTTTTTTTCCGAGCGCGCATCCAAAGCGTCGTTCTTTGCGCCAGCCTCTATCTTTGAGTTAAGTATCTCTTCCCAGGTTGGATACTGATCGTCGACGATCAAAACCGAGCGCAGCGGATCAATAAAGGCCTCACGGACCAAATCGGAAAAAGAAGCTGGGTCAGGCAAATCTTGCTCCCCTAAAATCAATCAAGAAATTTGCTCCTGAAAGTACGCGATGCTTCCGTTCGCTCGCATACTCAATCGAATGCCCACCTGCCATTAGATTGACGCGGCAAAGATACAATCCAATCCCTCGTCCGCCACTGGATTTCCGCGTGAAAAACATCTTGAAGAGGCTTTCCTGATCAAGCGGATCGATCCCAGGCCCATTGTCGGAAACAATGACCTTTCCATCTTGCACTGAAAGTAACACCTCGGGATTTGCTGTAAGAGAATTGACGAGCCAATAGACACTGTTGTTCACCAAATTCACGAAGACCGGCAGAAGCCTGGAAGGCTGTTCCTCAATGGAAAATGCCTTAAAATCGCTCGAAGCACTTATCCTGATCTCTCTATTGTTAGCTACGGTTTCGAAGAAACGTGCAAGATAGTCCACGATTTCTTCGCCGGTGATTAGCCGACGCGTCCGGCTTCCGGAAACTTTCAATGGCGAAAGGAAATCGAGCTGCTGGCTAAGGGCCTCAAACCCTTCTTGGACCAGACGGGTACCCGGCACGTCCCCCGCAGCCCGAATCTGCCGGATGCCTTCACGAATCATACGTTCGTTGCTGTTAAGCTCATGTCCCAAAATCTCGACGGTTACTCCCAGCTGGGCCACCTGATTGAGGCGGTTCAGATCGTCGCGGAGTTCTACATTTTCCGCCATTCCTTGTCGGGCGATCAACTCGATGTTGATGTTCTCGCTCATCACCTCCAAGGCATCCAAGTAGGACTGGAAGGTGTCTTCATTTTCCGTGTCGAGTTTGATTTGCAGCACCTTCATGTGTTGCAACGCATCATCAAGCCCAAGTCGCCCCATTCGAACTTGATCAACAAGCGGAAGTGCTAAGGCATGGAATGCTTTGTTTCGCTCATCAAACAAGGCGCTGACTCGATCTCGCTCGGAGCCCTGGAGTTCGTCGATGGCCTTGCGCCATGACTTGAGACGACCATGAAGACGACTGGCATAGCTGTTCAGCTGTCTCTGGGCAACTTCATCAGGTCTAGCCGGATTTATTTTCTCGATGGCTTCCGCGCGCGTCTCTTCTAGTGATCTTATGCGTTCCTGCATTTCAACATACATGGTCCGATAGGCTCGATAGTCGTCTTCAGCGGAGCCAAGTTTTGTTGGTGCAGCTGTGAGTCTTAGGTCACTTAGCTGCTCGCTCAAATCGTTGATCAACACTTGGGCATCCTCAAGCCCCTGCTGATCCTCAATTGATAATTCTGACGGCAGCTGGCTTGTGCTTTCAATCAATTTTGACAGTTGAGGCAGGTTGTTCCTGAGCTGGGCTCTGAATTTACGAGCATTCTTTTTGGCGAGTTCTTTGCGCTCAGCATCTGCTTTCTCTCGCAAATTCCGAGCTTGAATATCGGGCAGTACCGTTTTGCGAAGATCGGATGAACTGCCAAAAAAATCATATGCAGCTCGCCGTAAAATGTGCTGAACTAACGTCCGCAAAGCCTTCGCGCTGCGATTATCAATAAAACCTTCTCGGCCAGCCTTGTCCCGGAGATTGGGGTTCCTCTCACGAGAGATTGCTACCCGACCAAACATTCTTCGGGCGTTCCAAAATTCTCGGCCAGCATTGATGCTGCGACGAGTTTCAATCTGGAAGAAGTCATTATCAATTCGGCCATAAGGCAATACCCGTAGTCCATTTCTAAACACCAAGAAACCGCTGTACGATTGACCAAGATCCAAGAAATAGGAGTGCTCTGCGTCCGACAAAGTAGAATTCGAGCGACTGATTTCAAAAGTAGCAACATGCAAACTAAATGGACCGACAAATGTTGTTGGACCACTCGGCATCTTGAAATCCGCTGGTGGTCGTATTTCATAATCTGCGCCAAGCTTTCGCCACTCTCCGAAGGCCTTTATTTGGCCTCGGAACACGCCATCTGCGTCAATATTGCCTGAGAGAACATGCTCCATTTCTTCCGTAATAGAACGATTGATAGTTTGGCGATCGTCTTCAATTACAACCTTTGCGCCGCGACCGTTCCAAGTCTTGACCTCATACGAAAACTCGGGATCAAAAGAATTGTATTCGGTGGCACCAGGATCGACGTATGGATCCGTAAAGGCAGATAGCGTCGCGAAAAACGACTCCCGAATGCCGGTTACATTAGCATCTGGCTGTACCGAAGGTAGTTGTGCTCTAAGATCATAGTTGATGTCAGACACTATCAAAGCGGTTCCGTGTTCCCGGTCGCCCTTCCAGATCAGCCAAGGTTCAAAATGCCGTTCCTCGAAACGTGCATTGATGATCGTACTTGCAATGAGTTTGGAAGGCTCTTCTGCATCCGGATTGCCTTCCAAAGTTACACGATCATAAGTTTCCCAAGCGAGTTTCAAACGCTGTGCCCGCTCCGTATCCCGCGAGCTGCCCCAAATGTTGTCCGTTAGCCGGTCGAACATTTCAGGCAAGAGATGGAAAAGTTCATCCTTTTGTCCGAACTGCGTAACCGGAACTTCGATGTCTGATAGAACAAGGTAGGGGTTTTCAAAAATGCGCCAGTCGATCAGGGCAGCAACGAAGTCCTCATTCCTTCTTTTGCTCACGACCAAAAGAAGCGGGCCAAGATTTGCCGAGGAAAGACGGCCAATGCCTTTTTGGCCTTGTTTGGTTCGCTTGGGCAGGCCATCGCGGTCAGCCTGATCTGCTATGCTCTTATCGAATTTTGAATCCGTTCCGACGACAAGCCATCGGTTGACAAATTCATCGTAGCTCATGCCATGACCATCGTCGAAAATGGCCGCAACCGGTTCCTGATCGTCGAAGATGTGAAGGCTCACGTTGCGCGCATATGCATCATAAGCGTTCTTCCAAAGCTCGGAAATCGCAGTGGGACAGTCCGCTATTTGTTCCCGGCCAAGATGGTCGACTGTTCGGGCGCGCGTTTGGAAGGCCACTGAATTTATCATGCGAACCGCACTTCGCCATCGACTTGATTGAGCTCCAACGGAAGGCCGGTCTCACTGGACAGCAATGCCGACATTTGCCGTAATATTACCTCGCCAAGTTTGACCGGTACAGCGTTCCCAATTTGCTTCCCCGCGGCCATTAAGCCGCCGGCAAATTGGAAATTATCCGGAAAAGTCTGAATCCGTGCCGCCTGCCGTGCAGTAATTCCATGGTTTTCGCGTGGGTGTACGAAACGCCCCTTCGAAGGATTGATGCAAGCCGTTGTCATTGTCGGTGCCGGCTGGCTGGGGTCGATTCGGCCGTAGACATCCTTATGGCCATTGTGTTTTTCATGGCACGGCAAAGTGCGGCCGGAATCTCTCCGACTTCCACCATTGTGCGGAGTTCTGGCGAAGACCTCAGTCAGCGCCTCAGAGTGCTGCATATGAACATTGTTGGGGTCACCCGCTTTCACCGGACCGAAAACTCTTTGACATGGTACCCAGGGAAGTAGGTCGGGATTTTCCTGTCGCAATTTTTCAGAGCCATGTGTTGGAGGAGGCGGCCAGGCAAAAGAGCCTCTGTCAACGTTTTGTTCAACACCCAGAACAAAAACCCTCTTTCTTCGCTGCGGCAGTCCGAAATCACGCGCATCTAATACGACGGGGTCATACATATGATACCCCTCGCGCCTGCCTTCCTCATAGAATTGCTCAAGATACTCGCAGTGCCGCTCCCAGAGAATCCCCGGCACATTTTCCATAACGAACACCTTCGGTCGCAAGGCGCGAACAAATTCGAAGTAGCGGTGGATCAATTTGTTTCTCGGATCCTTGATACCTGCATTCTTTATTCGATGAGTTGAAAAACCTTGGCAGGGAGGTCCGCCAAGCAGAATGTCGCAATTCCCGTTGTCGCCAAAATGCTTTTCTCGCAGTTCATCCGGACATAGATTTGCGATGTCCGCTTCATAGAGGGTAGGTGAATCTGGATCGCCTTCCTTGCAAAAGTTCAATCGATACGTTTCAGCAGCCCATCTGTCCAACTCAACGGCGAATACGACATCCATTCCGGCCTGTTTAGCAGCAAGCGAAAGGCCGCCAGCTCCAGCGAAGACGTCTACTACTTTAACTGGTCTGGGTTGGCTGCTGATCATGTAAGCTCTTCATTGGTGATAATATGCTTCTTCTGCGTAATTGGTTTAATCGTTAAAGTCCAAAGGAAGAGCCACAGAATTTGTCACAATTTGCAACGCCCGTTGGGTACGATTCGAACGGTGTGATCCTCTCACTTTGCGCGTAGGTAGGCCAGTAGGCGATCTGTTCCGGCCGCTATCTCGCATTCCCAGATTATCCAGACCGTCCAGCCGAGCTTCTCAAGGGCTTCCACGTTGGTTTCGTCCCGTTTGAGGTTTCTGTCGAGCTTCTCCGTCCAGAACGCTTCGTTGGTAGTAGGGCGCTTCCCGCGTTTGCAACAATGGCCGTGCCAAAAGCAACCATGGACAAAAACAGCGACCCGGTGTTTCGGGAGAATTAGGTCAGGCTTTCCTGGAAGGTCTTTCCTATGGAGGCGAAAACGATAGCCGGCACAATGGAGAGCAGATCGGACGCTAAGTTCGGGCTTGGTATTCTTGCCCGCTATGCGGGACATGATGTCGGATCTTTTTGCTTTGGTGAATACGTCGGCCATGTTCATCCTGATAGTCGGTTGCCTTGGATTGGCGGATGGTTGAGGCACAGAGGGTGATGGCAAGGGGGCACAGTGTATGGAGGGTTGACAATTGGCTCTGCGCAAAACGATCTGGCCATCAACTTGCTCCTCAGACCGAGGTAATCAATCAACCCAAATACGTCCACCTTTGCAAACTGGAATGCGTATTTATCTGCAGCCTGCAGTTTTCGGAATGCGGAAATTATTTCCGCATTGAGCGATGGCTGCGCAACTTAAAAGCTACAGGTGGCTGAGGCGACTTCCTCAGCCCGTTCCAGTCGTAAGGACCCCCACGTATATCGCGACCCTAACGACCCTAATTGGAGCCAACGAGCGGTGCTGGTGACGACAAGTTACGAAATCGCTGTCTTGCGATCGAATAATTTCCGGGGTATCGTTCAATGTATCGTTGAACACGCGGTCAGGCTTAATTAGGCAATTTCTATCAATATTTTCAGGAGTTTGGTGGAGAATCCCACCCTCTCCGCCAAATTTCTGTCTAAGTAATTGTATTTACATTATTAAATTCTATTGGTGTGCTGAGTGTGCACTAGAGCCCGGCGGTTGGTTTCTGAGACACCCAAGGCCGCCTAGCGCCTGAGAGCAGCAAACGTCGGGGCGCAACAGGGAGTTTTGGTTCAACGATTTTCACTTATGGGCGAGGTTGGATCACAAGGATACTCAGGCGATTCTGGATATCTTCACAGAAGACGCCACCTACAGTACACCCCGTTTCATGATCTTATCCTAGGCAAGGCAGCCATCAAAGACTATATAGATAGTGGGGCGGGGGAATACCAGAAAGACATCAAGTTCTCTTATGAACTTCTTGGTGAAACTGATGATTTCGCGGTGGTACGTTGGAAGGCTTCTTCGGGGTGGATTCCTACGGATGAAACCATACGGTTTGATGGAATCTGTCACGTGTATCTAAACGACGACGGCCTTTGCTTCCGCTTCGACGAATGGTGGCACAGCGTTCCGCCACTTCCGGAAGAAAACGCGCCAAACAATTGAACTCTAATTTGCTGGGCGACCAATGCTGCATAGTCTACGAAAATTGCTCAAACCATTTGGCAATGCCATCATTGAGTGATTAATTTGCTGCCGGGCTAGCGTTAACGCTCAGGAGACGCTAAAAAGGCGCAGACATATTTGGCAATCAAGCCTCGGACCGTTCGCAGAACCGCGAATCGGTGCGGGGCTTTTTGATTTTGTGGCCCATGATGAAGCGAAACATTGAGATCGGCCTTTTACACTCGCGCAGCGGCGACTATTCCGCCTTGGCGATGGTTGCGCGCACAGGCATTCTGCGCGGTGTCGCCGAGATCAACGCGGACCCTGCGCTGGACGTCGGGTTTTCGGTGGTGGAGCGCGACCCTGAAGGCCGGCTTGATCGCTATGCGCCTCTGTGCCGTGACATGCTGCAAAACACGGGTGTGCGACATATTTTCGGCTGCATCACCTCGTCGAGCCGCAAGGAAGTCATCCCTGAACTGGAGCGTTTTCACGGCGCACTCTGGTATTCCGCGCCCTATGAAGGGTTCGAGGCCAACGAGCATGTGGCTTACACGCATTCGTGCCCCAATCAGCATCTTTTGCCGCTGCTGGAATTTGCGACGCCCAGGTTTGGCAATCAGGTCTGCTTGGTGGGGTCGAACTATATCTGGGGATGGGAAATTGCCCAGATAGCCCGCGAAAAAATCAGCACGTTGGGCGGCCAGATCCTCTCCGACCGTTATCTTCCGATTGGCGATACCGGGCTCGACCAGATCCTTGAGGAAATCCGGGCACTGCAACCTGATTTCGTCGTCAACTCGCTGATCGGCGAGAGCTCCTACAGCTTTCTTGCCCGGCTGGGGAAAATGCGCGCCGAAGCGGGTAACGCGGAGATGCTGCCGGTTTTGTCATGCAACTTCACCGAAGGCGAAATTGCTGCAGCGGGCACTGCGGCTGAAGGAATGTATGCGGCTGGTCCGTTCTTCGAGCAAGATGTGGTCGGGCACGGGTCGATCGCCGAAATGTCCAGACTGGCGGTGCATGAACTGGCCGGGTATCTCAATGCCAATCCGGGCGCAGAAATGCTGCCGCTGACCGACCTGATCGCGCTGGCGGCGAAACAGGGGCGCCCTCTGCGTCTGGACAGTGAAAACCAGCATGCCAGCCAGCCGGTGGTGATCGCACAGTTGCGCGGCCGGAAATTTGAAGAAATCCTGCGCCTTCCCGAGATTGCCGCCGACCCCTACTGGACGCGGCGCGATCGGTCGTCCCTGCCCCGCTCCAACCTCAGGGTGGTATCATGACGCGGATCCGCACCGACAATTTAGGCGAGGCCAAGGCTTTTGTGTTGCACCGCCCGCATCCCTCCATGCAGCCGCTATTGCGGCAGTTGCATGTGATCGGCCTGGATGTGCATGAGGCCTGGCCCGAGCTCCCGGCTGAGGCAGTGATGGCAGATTTCGTGTTCTACGACGCCGACATGGCCCATGAGGAGCAGTTTCCCTGGAAGCCCGGCGCTTCGCCGATGCCGTTGATCGCTCTGATCGGCTCTGAAGCCCCGGGCCGGTTGCGGTGGGCAATGACGATGGGTGCCCATGCACAATTGCTCAAGCCCGTCAGCGACAAGGGTGTCTATGCAGGACTCCTGGTCGCGCGCAGCAATTTTGACCGCACCAACGAGGCCGCGGCCCATATCACCGATCTCGAGGCACGGCTTTCGGCGCGCCAGACAATCGTGCAGGCGGTGATGATCTTTGTGCTTCGCGGCAAAAGCCAGGCTGAGGCCTATGAATTGCTGCGCCAGACGGCAATGGCCTGGCGCATAACCATCGAAGAGGCTGCCCAACGTCTGGTTGCCAACCACTCAAGCGAAAAGGTGTCGGATGACAGTAAACGCGTCGATCTCCCTTGAGCCAGTTGCCGTCAGTTCGCATTCGGTTTGGCGGAAGCTGGCCCAGCGAAAGCTGGCAGTGATTGGGCTCGTGATCATGTTCATTTGCATTCTTGGCGCGACGCTGGCACCCTGGATTACGCCTTTCGATCCCAACGAGCAGCATTTTGACGGGCTGACGATCGAAGGCGCCCCGCTGCCCCCCGGTGCGGTCTATTGGCTTGGCACGGATCTACTGGGCCGCGACCTGTTTTCACGCCTGCTTTTCGGCGCTCAGACGTCGCTGGTGATCGGAGTTGTGGCCAATGGGGTCGCACTGCTTATCGGTACGCTTGTCGGGGTTACCGCGGGATATTTTCGCGGCGTGGTGGGCGCGGTTTTGATGCGCTTTACCGATCTCATGATGGCCTTTCCAGCGTTGCTTCTGGCGATCTGCCTTGCGGCAATCTTTTCCCCATCGCTGTGGATCGTGGCAATGGTGATTGCCTTCGTGAACTGGGTGCAGACGGCCCGGGTGATCTTTACGCAGACTTCATCGCTGGTCGAGCGGGATTACATCGCTGCAGTAAAGACGCTGGGTGCGGGCCATGTGCGCATTCTCTTTCGTCATATCCTGCCGCATCTGGTGCCAACCTTGATCGTCTGGGGCACGCTGGGCATTTCAACCACGGTTCTGCTGGAGGCGACGCTGTCGTTCCTCGGCGTCGGCGTGCAGCCGCCAACACCGTCTTGGGGCAACATCATTTTTGAAAACCAGACCTACTTCCAGTCGGCGCCCTGGCTGGTGTTCATTCCCGGCGCGGCCATTCTGGCGCTGGCGCTGGGCTTCAACCTGGTCGGTGATGCCCTGCGCGACATTCTCGATCCGACACAACAGGGGCGTGACTGATGCCAGCTTATATTCTGCGCCGCCTGATCCAGTCCGCCTTGATCCTGCTGGGCGTGTCTTTCATCACTTTCGTGCTGCTATACATCCTGCCCGCAGACCCGGTGCGCCAGATCGCCGGTCGGTCGGCCACGGCTGAGACGGTCGCCAGCATCCGCAGCCAGCTTGGCCTGGATAAACCCTTCATCGTGCAATACGGCACTTATCTGTGGAACCTGTTGGGCGGCGATCTAGGGCGCTCCTATCTGCAGAAAACCGAAGTGGGCGCATTGCTTGTTTCACGGCTGCCAGCCACGCTTTTGCTGATGGTCGCGGCGATTTTTTGTGAGCTGGCAATCGGGCTGACACTGGGCATGATCGCGGCGCTCTACCGTGGACGGCCGTTGGACAACGTGCTGATGCTGGGAAGCTTTGTCTCGGTATCCGCCCCGCAATTCGTTGTTGCGCTGCTGCTGCTCTATGTCTTTGCCGTCAAATTGGGCTGGTTCCCGATTGGTGGCTACGGCACCTTCGCACATCTGGTGCTGCCGGCGCTGACCCTGGGTATCCTTGGATCCGGCTGGTATTCACGCATCATGCGCTCTTCGATGCTGGATGTGCTGCGCGCCGATTTCATCCGCACCGCACGCGCTAAAGGCTTGAACCGCACCCGCGTTATTCTGGCCCACGCGTTGCCCAACGCCATTCTGCCGATCATCGCCATGGTTGGCATTGATATCGGCATGTTCATGTCAGGCATTGTGGTGGTGGAAAGCGTCTTCGGCTGGCCCGGTATTGGCCAGTTGGCCTGGCAGGCGATCCAGCGCGTCGACATCCCGATCATCATGGGTGTCACGCTCGTGTCGGCCTTTGCCATCGTGCTCGGCAACCTCTTGGCCGACCTTATCGCCCCCCTTATCGACCCGCGTATCCGTTTACGCTGAATGCAACCTACCAATGGGAGAGAAAACGATGAAAAAACTACTATTGTCTACCGCACTTGCCGCTCTGATGGCGGTTCCGGCGTTTGCGCAGAGTGACGAACCCAAGCTTGGCGGCAACATGATTGTCACCTACAAGGACGACGTCGCCACGCTTGACCCTGCCATCGGTTATGACTGGCAAAACTGGTCCATGATCAAGTCGGTGTTTGACGGGCTGATGGATTATGAGCCAGGCACCACCGTGCTGCGCCCCGGCCTGGCCGAAAGCCACACCCTGTCCGATGACGGGCTGACCTATACATTCAACCTGCGCCAGGGCGTGAAGTTCCACAACGGCCGCGCGATGACGGCCGATGATGTTGTCTATTCGCTCAACCGTGTGGTCAACCCGGCCACCCAGTCCCCCGGACAGGGCTTCTTCAGTATGATCGAAGGCTTTGATGCAGCTGCGGCGGGCGAGGCAGATGGCCTTTCGGGAGTGACTGCGCCTGACGCAAACACTGTGGTCATCAAGCTGTCGCGGCCAGACGCCACCTTCCTGCATATCATGGCACTGAACTTCTCGTTCGTGGTGCCGAAAGAAGTAGTGGAGGCCGAAGGGGCCGATTTCGGCAAGAAGCCCGTCGGAACCGGCGCTTTCAAGCTCACCGAATGGTCTTTGGGCCAGCGTCTGACGTTTGAGAAGAACCCTGATTACTGGATCTCGGGCGTGCCTTATCTCGACAGTTTCACCGTCGAGGTTGGCCAGGAACCTATCGTGGCCCTGCTGCGCGCCCAGAACGGCGAAGTGGACATTCCCGGTGACGGAATCCCGCCTGCAAAATTTGTCGAGGTAATGAATGACCCCGAGCAGGCAGCGCTGGTTGTCGAGGGTGGCCAGCTTCACACGGGCTATGTCACCATGAACGTCACTGCCGCCCCTTTCGACAAGGTCGAAGTACGTCGCGCCGTCAACATGGCCATCAACAAGGATCGCATCGTGCAGGTCATCAACGGCCGCGCGGTTCCTGCAACCCAGCCGCTGCCGCCCACCATGCCCGGTTACACCAAGGACTACGCCGGCTATGCGTATGATCCCGAAGCTGCGAAAAAGCTTCTGGCCGACGCGGGCTATGCCGATGGATTTGAAACCGAGCTGTTCGTGATGAACACGGACCCCAACCCGCGAATCGCCCAGGCCATCCAGCAGGACCTGAAGGCGATCGGTATCGATGCAGCGATCAAGTCGTTGGCACAAGCCAACGTGATCGAGGCGGGCGGCGCAGGCACCGCGCCGATGATCTGGTCTGGTGGCATGGCATGGATTGCCGACTTCCCGGATCCCGCCAACTTCTATGGACCGATCCTGGGATGCGGTGGCGCCGTGGAAGGCGGCTGGAACTGGGCAAAATACTGCAACGAGGATCTGGACGCCAAAGCTGCAGAAGCAGATTCCATTGTCGATCCGGCCAAGGGCGATGAACGCCTGAAGATGTGGTCCGATATCTACATGGCCGTGATGGAAGACGCGCCATGGGCGCCGGTGTTCAACGAGCAGCGCTTCACCATGAAATCGGCCCGCCTTGGCGGTGACGATGCGCTTTTTGTTGATCCAGTGTCGATCCCTGTCAACTACGACTACGTCTTCATCAAGGAGTAAGGCACGGCATGTGCAAGCACTGTAACCACACTATCCACGCCCATCAGCACCATTTCGGCTGGGACAATAGCATTGCCCCTGCCTTGACTGCTGCGCCGGGCGAGACAATCCTGTTCCAGTGCCTCGACAGTTCCGGGGGCCAGCTTGGCCCCCGTTCCATCGTCGAGGAAGTGGCAAAACTGGATTTTGGCAAAATCAATCCGGTTTCCGGCCCCATCTTCGTCGATGGGGCAAAGCCCGGCGATGTGCTGAAGGTGACCATTGAAGGTTTCACCCCGCAACTGCGTGAAGGGGCGGGATTTGGCTGGACCGCGATCATTCCAGGCTTTGGGCTTCTGGCCGATCAGTTTGCCGAACCGGCGCTGACGGTGTGGAAATTCGACGTCGATGCCAAGGAGCCGGCACTGTTCGGCAAGAACGGTCGTGTGCCGCTCAAGCCGTTTGCCGGAACCATCGGCAATGCGCCCGCGGAGCCGGGGCTGCACTCGGTTGTTCCCCCGCGCAGGGTGGGCGGCAATCTTGATATCCGCGACCTGGCGGCGGGCACCACGCTTTACCTGCCGGTGGAAGTGGAAGGCGCCCTGTTCAGCGTTGGCGACACCCATGCCGCGCAAGGCGACGGCGAAGTGTGCGGGACAGCGATCGAAAGTCCCTTCGACGCGATCCTGACCCTGGATCTGATCAAGGATCAACCGCTGAAAACCCCACGCTTTACCACCCCCGGCCCTGTCACCCGGCATCTCGACGCCAAGGGTTATGAGGTGACAACCGGAATTGGTCCTGATCTTTGGACCGCAGCAAAAGACGCCTTGTCCGGCATGATTGATCTGCTGTGCGCCACACAGAAACTGTCCCCAGCCGACGCCTATATGCTGGCATCCACCTGTGGCGATCTGCGGATTTCCGAAATCGTGGACATGCCCAATGTGGTCGTCAGCTTTTACTTCCCCCGAGTCGTATTCGAATGACAGTTGCTGAACCGCTTTCACCGGTGCTGGATGCGGACAGGCAGGACGTTGTCCTGTCGGTCCGTGATCTTCATGTCTCGGCCCGGTCAGAGGATGGGCTGGTGCCGTTGGTACAGGGCCTTTCCTTTGATCTCAACCGCGGCGAGGTGCTGGCCATCGCTGGGGAAAGTGGCTCAGGCAAATCGATCACGTCACTTGCCTGCATGGGGCTTCTGCCCCAGCCGGCCGTGCGGATCACCCAGGGCTCGATCCGGCTGGGCGAGATTGAACTGACGAGCCTGCCGGAATCGCAGATGCGCGCGCTGCGCGGCGCCCGCATCGCCATGATCTTCCAGGAACCGATGACTGCGCTGAACCCGGTGATGAGCATCGGCCGGCAACTGATCGAGGCGATCCGCGCCCACGACCCCGTATCCGTGAGCGATGCGCGGGCACGCGCGCTGGAAGCCGTGCGTGCCGTTCGCCTGTCACAGCCCGAGAAACGGCTTGAGCAATTTCCCCATGAACTTTCCGGCGGCATGCGCCAACGGGTGATGATCGCCATGGCCATCGCCCTGCGTCCCGACGTGCTGATTGCCGACGAGCCGACCACCGCGCTCGACGTGACAGTACAGCGCGAGGTGCTGGACCTGCTGCGCGATCTTCAGCGAGATCTGTCCACTTCGGTCATTCTGATCACCCATGATATGGGCGTTGTGGCTGAAATGGCCGACCGTGTGATCGTCATGCGAAAGGGCAGCACCGTTGAAAGCGCCGCCACGGTCGAACTGTTTGAAAACCCGCGCGAAGACTACACACGTGAACTTCTGGCCGCTGTGCCACGCATCGGCGGCGCCGAGGCGCGTGCGCCGCTCAAAAAACATGAACCCCTGGTGCGCATTGAAGATGTTTCGGTGCGCTTTCCCGTCCGTCAGGGTGTACTCGGCCGGATCAAGGCTCAAGTCCATGCGGTGGAGCATGTCTCGCTCGAGATTATCCGCGGCGAGACTCTTTCGCTTGTCGGGGAAAGCGGCTGCGGCAAATCCACGATTGCCAAGGCGCTGGTCGGACTGGTGCCCTACAGCGGCAACATAGAGGTGAACGGCAACAGCCTGGTTCGTCTGGACGCAGCAGGCCGCAAGGCACTGCGCCGCGATCTGCAGATCGTCTTTCAGGACCCGATGGCCGCGCTCGATGCGCGGATGACGGTTGGCGAGCTTATCCGCGAGCCGTTAGCCATCCACAACATCGGTACCATCGAAGAACAACGCGCACGCGTCTACCAGTTACTCGAACGGGTCGACCTGTCGCCTGCCTATTACAACCGCTATCCGCACCAGTTCTCCGGCGGCCAACGTCAACGCATTTGCATCGCCCGGGCGCTGGCGCTCAAGCCCCAGCTGATCGTCTGCGACGAGAGCGTGGCCGCACTTGATGTCTCGATCCAGGCCCGGATCCTGGACCTGCTGCGTGACCTTCAAAAGGAAGTGGGGGTGACCTACCTGTTCATCAGCCACGACATGGCTGTCGTCGAGAACATTTCCGATCGGGTGGCGGTCATGTATCTGGGCCAGATCGTCGAAATGGGAACCCGTGAACAGGTGTTCGGCGACCCGCGCCACAGTTACACCAAACGGCTTCTTGCCGCCGTCCCTGTCCCTGATCCCCGCAGCCCGCGCGCAGGCCTGCCTCGGCTGACTGGAGAGGTTCCAAGCCCTGTCTGGCCTCTGGGTTCACGCCCCGCGCGGCAGGCCCTGGTCGATGTGGGTGCTGGTCATCTGGTTGCCCCGGAATCGGGATAAGTTGTTCACCGGTAGTGTCGTGTATGGATGCCGCCCGCTTGGCAAGGTTTCTCGTTGCGCCACTGCCCTTCCATCGAAGTCAGGAACAACCCCGCGCATTTCGCAAAAGTTGGTTCTTCGGACTTGCGCTGAACGGCCATAGGATCTTTGCCAGCAGCAACCAGTTCTCGGTATTCTCCTGCTTTCCTTTTTTTGGTTCAAGAATCATTGATTGCAGCTGGAAGATGCCGGTAGCTGCGATACAGGTGGCAGGCTTGGACAGTGCGGGCATCGCATTTAGCAGATATGGAGTAATTACCCACCCCCGAATTCGTGATTTCCGGTTCTTCTACCGGCCTATGCCAGGACGGATGCGATGACCTGGAAGGGGTTTGCGCCTTTGAGGCGGGCGGTGTCGATGGTCGTGCGTACATCCGCCTCGGCTTGGGCGGCCCACATGGCGCGATATCCGTTTGTCACCTTTCGCTGAATGACCCATGGACGGAGCTTTCGCTCAGATGTGTTGTTGGTGACATCGACTTCTCCGGGATAGTCGCAAAACGTCAGCAGCTGATCGCGGGCCCGCCCGATCTTGGCCTGGAGCTTTTGGGCCAGGTCGCACGAAGTCGGGGCGCATAGAAGCCCGGCAAGCTGTTTATCGAATTTGCGCTTCTTGCTTGCGACGGTAGACGCAGCGAATGTGCTTATGGCTCTGGCGAAATCAAACACACGGCCAAACCAAAGCTGGAAGCGAAGAGGGAGATCATCCTCGCCATGTTCCAGCGCAAAGGCTGTATCACGCGCCAAATGTGCAAGGCAGGTTTGATGTCGATGGCCGTGAGATTGCTGGGCTGAATACCGATCAGATATCCATACCTCGGGGACATGGCCGCCCATGGTCTCGTGAACGACCCGTGCTGCACGGGAGTAATCGGGCTGGTGGACAACAGCATCCTTGCAATGAAAAACCCAGTGTTGGGCATTTGTGCCCTCGATACGCACACCGGTTTCGTCGCTGGCGACAACGCGGGCGGCTCGAAGGCTGGCCTTGGCGGCCTGTGCTGTGGCCTGGAAGCTCGGACGGGAGCGGGAAAACATGTTCATGATCGCGCCCTCGCTCACATTAAGGCCGAAGATATCCATGAACACACCGCTCAGGCGTTCGTAAGACAATGCATGGAAACTCTTGAGGTAGATCGCCAGCGCGTGAATGCCTGGCCCGAACGGCGTTGCGGTTGCCACGGCAGGTGCGGTGGCTTTTGTTGTCGTGCCGCATTGCGGGCAATGACAGGAAAAACGCCGATGCCGGGTGACATGAGGACGGATCGCAGGAATATCGATCTCGTCATAGGCCCCGGCCAGCACCATCGTATCATCACCGGAAAACGCATGGCCGCATCTCTTGCAGGCGGTCGGTTCATGATCGCGAAACATGTCGGCAAAATCCGCCAGCACCCTATTGTGGGGTTCATGCCCGGGCTTGGCTCCACCCGGTCGTGAGTTGACGCGTTTCTCTTTCTTGTCCGTCGAGGGCGGCTTGGAAGACGTCCGAGAATCCTTGGAAGGCCGTTGGAGCCGAAGCACCATCTCGATCAATTCGTCCTTGCTCAGCTGCTGCAAATCAGTCCGATCCATATCATCATGGATTCAGACATTGTGGTGCATGGCAAGGGGGTGGGTAATTACGATATGGATTTGCCGCGCTCAATCAGCTTACCGAAAGTCCTTTCGATCTTGGGGTGTTGACGATCGAATATTCGGGTTTTCGAGATCAATTTTTTCGGTTTGCCTTCAATGGGAAAGTACGGTGCAGTCTGCCGACTGCTCGCCACACCCCGTGCGGCCATGGAAAGTCCAGCCTCTTCATCTCTTTATTAGCTCACGACACCAGCGGCAGGAGTTTGAGGGCGAGGTGATAATGCAGCCTGAGCTTGGGCTGCAGCGCCTTTTTATGGGTCATCGAAACCACAAGACCAATGCGATAGCGCACAGTGTTATGGTGGATGTTCAATGCCCGTGCGGTTTCCCGGTAGTTGGTATCGCAGTCGAGAAATGTGCGGAAGGTTTCGAGCAGGTTTACCTTGTTCTTCTGGTCATGCTCTATCAGCGTGCCAAGCCATTCGTGAACAAAGCGCTGCACGTCGGGCTGCATCGAGCTGCGTGAAAACAGGCGGTAAAATCCCGTTTCATCATACAGGTGTACGCCAACCCCGTTTGCACTGCGACCATGGTCCAGCGCCTGTTTGGCCTGTTCGTAGGCACGATAGAAATGATTGACCGTGGTAACCTGGCTTACACCGGCAGACCAGATCGCCGCATGTGCACCGATCTTGCGCATTTGTGTGTTGATTTGTTCTGTCAGAACGTCGGGGCGGCAAATCCCGTCGTCGTCCTCCGGAACCATGACAACAACCTGTTCGTTATTGATGACCCCCGTAATAGGTCCGTCAGATTTGGTGAAGTGCACCCGCAAGGCGCTGGACAGGGCTCGAAAATGATCGGTGTCAACTTCCTGAAAAGCGATGATGATGCAGACATAACGGGGATGAAGCCGTTTGCCGATTGCCGCGTAGCGTGCGGTGAGCGCAGAAACGTTCTGGCTGCCTATACTGCGGTCGGTCAAGGAAAGAACGAACTCGTTTTGCCGTTCAAAGATAACGCTCTGGTCGGTTCGGTTTTGACGAATCTTGAGCGAAATCAGCATTTTGGCATAAACCAGATCTTCCAGATCCGCACCGGTGAGCTTTCGTGTCTTCTCCACCACGACGAGGTTGCCAATCATGTCATTGGCACGTTCGTAGGGCGAGAATACAATGCTCGTACCCCGGCCTGTCCGCCGGTGGAGATCATTGGCCGGGTCAAGGCACTCGCTTTTCCAGCCGTCCTCCTCCAAAAGCGTCAGGGCTGCCTGAATGTCCGCTTCGCTTTTGTGTGGCGCGCTGAGAGACAGGCCATCCATCGGACTGATCACCACGATCGGGTTCGACATCATCTTGCTGAGCTCGGCAAGCAGTTGCTCAAGAGAGATGTCCGGCAGCATGATCTGGCCGAAACGCCCGCCTAGCGACTCGGGCTGCGCCACCCTCGGTGCGCGGGTTTCGAAGAAACTCGACATCACGGGGGTGATGATCTCGACCCAGGCAGCATTTTCCGGAACGACCAAAATGGGGAAATCGAGGGCATTGGCGCAGTCGATCATCTCCTGTGGAACGCTCTTCATGTACCTGTTCAGCTTGAGGCCGAGGCCGGACGCGCCATGATCGACCAGATCATGAACAAACTTGTCCAGATTGTTGCGCAGCTGAAGCAGCGGGTAGGTCGACGTAAGGACCAATTCCCGGCCCCGTAGCCAGCGCACAGCATCGGGTGCATCCAGCACCGTCGCAGTCTCGACAATTCGATTGGTTCCGTTTTTGCCGGCAAGCAATGCACTTCCGTGCATCGCAGGCAGGTCAAGGACCTGCTCGACCGTTAAGGCCATGAAATCAATCCCCTTCGGCAATTCGAAACCAAAATTGCGCGGCCCTTCTTTGTATCCTCGGTACAAATATCTAACACTCTTTTCATTGCCGTGGTCAATAGTTTTTTGCCGACAGGCCGGTAGGCTCACTGCAGGTTTCGGAGGACTGGTTATTGAGTGAACATCCCCCCTTGCGTACAGAACAGCGTGACGCGCTTGCCTTTCTCCAGCAGGTCGTGAGTTTTGACTCGGTTTCACCTCCGGGGAACGAATTGGCGCTCGCACGCATGCTTGAGGCGCGGTTGGCAACAGCCGGCATTGCGGCAACCATCTTTGAAGAAAATGCAGTTCAGGCAAATCTGGTCGCGACCCTGCGTGGTGGTTCGCCGGGTCCCCGGTTGGTTCTGAGCGGTCATTTGGACACGGTGCCGATTGGTGATGCACCATGGCGGCATGATCCTTTCGGCGGCGTGATCGAAGATGGCTGCATGTATGGCCGCGGCACAGCCGACATGAAGGGCGGCCTTGTTGCCCTTCTCTATGCATTCATGCGGCACAGCCAGTTGGCGCCTTCGCAATGGTGTGGCGAACTGGTTTTCGCCGCCACCTATGCTGAGGAGATCGGCGCGCTCGGTGCGTTGACGATGGTTCGCGAGCGACAGCTTTCCAATTTCGATGCGATGATCATCGCTGAACCGACAAGCGGGCGGCTGGTGATCGAGCACAAGGGCGTGCTGTGGTTGCGGATCACGTGCTTTGGAAAAACCGCCCATGGCTCGATGCCTGAAGCGGGAATCAATGCCGTTGAAAAACTACATCTGTTCTACCAGCACCTGAAGGCCGTGCCGATTGGCAAGTCTTCCTCGGCGCTGTTGTCTGACCCGACCTGCGTTGTCACCTCCTTCAACGGCGGCAAAAGCTGCAATGTCATTCCCGATCGATCGCAGTTAACCATCGACATCCGCACGGTTCCGGGCCAAAGCCACCGTGACATCATCTCGCAGATCGAAGCGATAACAGCAAAAATTGTGGCAGAGGATGAAGGCGTCCGGTTCGAGGTTGAGACCATCCTTGATCTCACGGGTGTGTCAACAAAGGACAGCGCCAGAATCGTTGCCGACTGCCGGTCCGTCCTTTCTGAAAAGACCCCCGATGGAGGCGCCGTGCATGGCGCTCAGTACTTCACCGATGGGTCGGCCTTTGCCGAAATCGGCGGCGACATCGTCATCCTCGGTCCGGGTGATCCGCAACAGGCACACCAGACCGATGAGCATCTGTCGATCGACGCCTATCTGGGCGCGATCGACACCTACAGCCAAATCATACAACGGTTCCTTAGCAAGCCCTAACGGGAGAAAAGAGAGAACATGCAGTACATAGCAAAAAGAACAGCATCGCTCATGGCCGGATTGGTGAGTGTCGGCATTGTCATGGGCGCCGGTTTCGCACAGGCGGAAACGACGTTGAAGGTCGGGCATGTGTTTGCGGCCGATCACCCCTGGCAGATCGCTTTGGAAGGGATGGCCAAGGACGTTGCCGAAGCAACCGGCGATGAAGTCATCATCCAGGTCTACCCAAGCTCGCAGCTCGGCGGCGACCGCGAAATGGCTGAAGGTCTTCAGCTCGGCACAGTCGAGATGGGTCTGTTTGGTACTGGCGCCCTTCAGGTGCTCGACAAGCGCCTCATCATCGAGGAATTGCCTTATGCCTGGCCGACACGCGAACATGCCTATGCCGCTCTCGATGGCGAACTCGGCGACGCGCTCGCCGAAATTCTTGCCACCAAGAGCATCAACACGCTGAGCTGGTGGGAGAGCGGCTACCGTCACATCACCAACTCGGTTCGGCCGATCAATACGCCCGACGACCTGAAGGGCATCAAGCTGCGCGTTCCGGAAGCCGAGCTGCGCCTGGACACTTTCCGCGAGCTTGGCGCACTGCCGACACCGATGGCGTTTTCGGAAGTCTTCACATCGCTGCAGCAGAAGGTTGTCGACGGTCAGGAAAATCCGCTGGCGACTATCTATGCTTCGAAGTTCAACGAAGTTCAGGATAACCTCGCGCTTTCCGGTCATATCTGGGGTTCGGCCGTGCTGACCATCTCGAAACAGGCTTGGGAAAAGCTGACCGAGGAACAGCAGACGATTCTTCTGGAAAAGGCCGAGATCTGGAAGGAAAAAGAGCGCGAGATGATCCGCAACAGCGACGAGGAAGTTCTCGCCAAGCTCGAAGCTGCCGGTATGAAAGTCACCCGGCCTGATTCGGCCGCGTTCAATGAAAAGGTCCAGCCCGTCTGGGACAAATATGAGGGCGTCTTCGGTGAAGACCTTCTCAATCTGGTTCGCAAATACTCTAAGTAAATCAAGTGTCTTGGGCGGGGTATTGCACTCCGCCCAAGCCGTCTCGGATCGGATCGACCATGGGTCAACCTTTTTTGCAATCAAGAAAACCATCATCAAGCTGGTCGAGTGGATGCTGATGCTGATGCTTCTGGCCATGACCGGCGTCATGTTCGGGCAAATCATCTGGCGTTATCTGCTGGAGGCGCCGCTTGTCTGGTCTGAGGAGCTGGCGCTGCTGCTGATGGTGTGGATGACATTTCTGGGCTCGGCATTGATGCTGGAGCGCAAGGAGCATGTTGCCATTGACGTGTTTGTCGATCTGCTGCCGGACGGATTGAAGCGCTTGATGCAGATACTCGGTGCGATTGTGATCCTCATTTTCAACTGCGCCCTGACCTATGGCGCCTTCGTTATCGCAGAGACGGCCTGGGAATCCCTGATGCCCGGGCTGAAGATCTCGGGAAGCTGGCAATACATAGGCGTCTTGTTGGGCGGCGGGCTGCTGACGCTGGTTTCTCTTGAGGCACTTGTTCACGCGCTGCGCGGGACTTCGGGAAATGAGGTCGCGCAATGAGTATCGTTCTCTTCATCCTCCTTTTTGGACTGATCATCATCAACGTACCGATCGCCTTTGCCATCGGTTTCGCCTGCCTTACCTATCTCTGGTTCATGGACATCAATCTCGCACTGGTCGCGCAACGATCAGCGGCGGGGATCTATTCCTACCCCTTCCTGGCCTTGCCGATGTTCGTCTTCGCCGGCGTACTGATGGAACATGGGGGCATCACGCAGCGGATGATGCGTCTGGCCAATGCCATGATCGGGCACATTGCAGGCGGGCTTGCCGCGGTTACGGTGTGTGGCAGCGCCCTGTTCGGCGCGCTGTCGGGATCGGCGATCGGCGACACGGCGGCGATTGGCTCGATCATGATTCCGGCGATGAAGGCCAAGCGCTACGCCGCCGGCTTTGCCGCCGCCCTTCAGGGCTGCAGCGGCGTCCTCGCCTCGCTCATTCCGCCCAGCCTGACGATGGTCATCCTTGGCGCTACCGGTAATATTTCGATCGCCGGCCTGCTGATCGGCGGCCTTGTCCCAGGTATTCTGATGGCAGCGGCGCTCATCACCATCTCGTTCATCATCAGCAAACGTCGTGGTTATGGTGGTGGCGAGCGTGCCGGTTTGCGTGAATTCATCGCTGCACTGTCGGACTCGGTGTTGCCGCTGCTGCTTCCGGTCATCATTCTCGGCGGCATATTGGGTGGCATCGTCACGGTGACGGAAGCTGCGGTGCTGGCCGTGGTCTATGCATTCCTGCTGTCGGTGGTGATTTACCGCGAAGTCAAAATCTCCGACATGATGGCGATCAGCATGAAGGTCGTGCGCATCGCCGTCCCGGTTCAGTTGATCGTGGCGATTTCGCATCTGTTCGCCTGGATCATCACCACCGAACAGATTCCCCAGCAACTGACAGGGTTCTTTTCAGCCGTCGCGCCGGATCCGTTGACCTTCCTGATCCTGCTCAATTTCCTGCTGCTGCTGCTCGGCACGTTCATGGAAAGCAATGCGCTGATCATCATTCTGATCCCGATACTGATGCCGGTGGTTGTGCAATACGGTATCGATCCGCTGCATTTTGGCGTCATGTTCGTCGTCAACTTGTGCATCGGGGCCAATACGCCGCCGCTGGGCGTGACCCTGATGACGGCGGCGAAGATCGCCGATGTCCGGTTTGCGGAAGCCTCACGAGCCGTGTTGCCGTTCCTTGCGGCGATGCTGCTGGTGCTTGTTCTGACGATCCTGTTCCCGCAATTGTCGACCTTCCTGCCTCACCTGTTCATGTAGCCCACGGAGTCTGATTTTGAAAAAGACCGCCATTCAGATCAAAGAGATTGACCACGTTGCAACTGCAACGGCCGAGCTGTTACCGTCGGAAACGGTGCTGGTGACCGGCATTGGCAACGGCATGCCGCTTCAGGTCGAAGAGCGTATTCCCCGGGGCCACAAGATCGCGCTGCGCGACATCGCTGCCAATGAACAAATCTGCAAATATGGCGAAGTGATCGGCGTCGCCTTGGCAGCCATCAAGGCCGGGCATTGGGTCCATGTTCACAACTGCCGTGGCGCTAAAGGCAGACGTTTCGACGCAAATCCAAATGAAAACGGAGGTGGATATGATGAAGTTTAAGGGTTATCGCCGCACAGACGGATCCATCGGCATCCGCAATCATATCCTGGTCATTCCCACGGTCTCGTGCGTCAATCGGGTGGCGCTCGACATCGCGACCAAGACCGGCGCCGTGACTTTCATGCATCCTTACGGCTGCACTTTCGACGCTGTGGAAAACACCACCACCGAAGACACATTCATCGGCCATGGCTGCCATCCCAATGTCGGCGCTGTGCTGGTCTTGAGTCTGGGATGCGAAACCGCGTCAGCCGTGCGCATCACCGATGCGATTAAGGCGACAGGCAAGCCCGTGGAAATGCTGGTGGTGCAGAAACAGGGCGGCGCGCGCGCGACACGCGATACCGGTATCGAGACCGTGGAGCGCTTGCGTCAACAGATCCCGAGTGAACCGCAAGACGATGGCGATGTCAGCGAACTGATCATCGCTCTGGAATGCGGTTCATCGGATGCGTTTTCCGGACTGACCGCCAATCCGGCAGTTGGAGAAGCCGCTGATGTGCTGGTGGGCGCGGGCGGAACCGTGGTGCTTTCCGAGATCACCGAGATGGTCGGCGCAGAACGGGTGTTGTGGCGCCGGGGCAAGAACGACCAGATCAAGCAGGATCTGATGAAGCTCATCAAGGAATATGAAATCGAGTTGTCGATGACCACCCAGGATGACAGCGGTGTGTTCATCTCGCCCGGTAACATCGAGGGTGGACTTACCACCATCGAGGAAAAGTCGCTGGGGTGCATCTACAAGGCGGGAACGCAACCGATCGTGCAGATCGTCAAATATGGCGAGCGGCCGACGGAAAAGGGCGTGGTTATCATGGACACGCCGGGCTTCGACATCGCATCGGTGACCGGCAAGGTCGCCGGCGGCGCCCACATGGTGCTGTTCACCACGGGCAAGGGCACCCCGACGGGTTCCTGCATTGCACCTGTGCTGAAGATCAGTTCCAACAACGAGACCTATCGGGCGATGGAGGACGATATCGATCTGAGTGCCGGGGATGTACTCGAAGGCACCAAGTCGCTGAAACAGGTCGGCGACGAGATCGTTGAACTGGTGATGCAGGTCGCTAATGGCAAGCAGGGCAAATCCGAGTATTTCAATATCCAGGAGTTTGCCATTCCCAATGTCAGCGTTGTCCGCAAGGAAGTGATTCATCAGAAGCTTGCAGAACAAAACGACTTTCGGTTTCAGCCGTCATGAAGCTTGCTTACATGTATGCAACGCCTGACGTCGAGCCGGCGCAGGTGACAGCAATCCAGGGTCCGATTGCCGCCACACTAGAGACCATAGCCCGCACCGGTTACACCGGTGTGGAGCTGCTTGTCTGCAATCCGGCACAAATCGACAGGCGTGCCCTTGCAGATGCAATCGGCAAGACTGGCCTGGATATGCCGGCAGTCTGTACCGGCGAAGTTTACGGCCAGGACGGACTGTCATTTGCTGACCCGGATCCGCTGCGCAGACAGCAGGCGATAGACCGGATGAAGGCGTCGATGGATCTGGCCGCAGAATACGGTGCCATGGTCAATATCGGCCGGCTTCGCGGTCGCTACCGCGAGGACGTCGCCAGCCAGCAGACGCTGGACTGGATCGGCGAGGCCATCGAAGCATCGACGCGTGCTTTTCCCGAGGTGCCGATCGTGCTTGAACCCGTGAACCGGAACTATGCCAACTGCCTCATGACCACGCGTGAGACCTGCGCGTTCGTTCGCGAACTTGGCGTTGCCAATCTTGGCGTCATGCTGGACACGGCGCATATTCTTACCGAGCAAGAAACGGTAACTGACGCCATCCGCGAGGCCGGCGATCTGTTCTGGCATTTTCACATTACGGATTCCGACCGGCTTCCGGTTGGTGACGGCAGCTACGATATCGCCGCCGCCATGAATGCCGTCGTGGAAAGCGGATTTGACCGCTACGTCACGGTGGAAACCTTTCAGATTCCCGATGCGGAGCATTCGATCCTTGCAAGCCGAGAGGCCATGCAACCTTATTTCCCGTCCGCGTCTTGACGCGATCCACTCTGAGGTAAAACAGATGAAAATCATCCGCTTCATTCATGAAGGCAATACATCCTATGGGGTACTGGAGGGCGACAATGTTGCTGTCCTGTCCGGCCAACCCTTCGATTCGATCAACAAGAGCGGCCAGGTGCTGCCGCTTGATTCCGTCAGCGTGCTTGCGCCAGTGGCGCCGAGCAAACTGGTTTGCGTCGGCCTAAACTACACGCTCCATGCCAAGGAGTCGGGTGTTGCCGTGCCGGCCGAGCCGATGTTGTTCATGTGCGCGCCTTCGGCCATCATCGCCGATGGCGAGGAAATTGTACTCGACAGCCAAACCCAGCGCGTCGACTTCGAGGCGGAAATCGGCATCGTCGTCGGTAAAACCGCGCGCAACGTTGCCGCCGGGGACGCTGCAAAACATATCCTTGGCTACACCTGCGCCAATGATGTCTCCAATCGCGATTTGCAGCGGGCCGATGGCCAGTTCACGCGCGCCAAGTCCTTCGATACCTACAAGCCGGTCGGTCCCTGCATCGAAACAGATCTCGACGCCGACAATGTAGATATCAAGCTCTGGCAGAATGGTGAGTTGCGCCAGTCGTCCAACACCAGCGACATGATCTTTCCGATAGCCAGAATCTTTGAATTCGTGTCGAGCATCATGACGCTGTTGCCTGGCGATCTGATCATTACCGGTACGCCGTCGGGTGTCGGACCGATGAAGTCAGGTGACGAGATCGTTGTGGAGATCGAAAAGATCGGCCGCTTGCGCAACACCGTTGCCTGACGCGGCAGGCTGAGAGCCTGATACGCCCCATTCAGGCTCTCTATCAAGTTCATCATCACGCCGTGCCTCCCTTTGGAAGCACGGCGTTTTGGTTTCGGTCGGACCGGTCTTGCGGCTCGGATGATGTAAGGCAAATGCAAGAAAGGGCACCCGGTTTTCCGCGGGCGCCCTTTCCATATTTTGTCAGATCCGGCGTGGCTTTCACCGGATGCCAAGCGCCGGCCTAGTCCCGATCACCGCAACAATGCGGTCGGATACAAGGCGAGTGCGGGTATGTAGGTAATCACCAGAAGCGCGATGATCAGGGCGATCAGGAACGGTTTGATCGCTCGGATGAACTCACCGATGCTGGTTCCCGAGATCCCGCAGGTCACATACATCAAGACGCCAAGCGGCGGTGTCAACTGACCGATGACGAGGTTGATGATCATGACAATGCCGAAATGCACCGGATCGATGCCCAGCGACTGGATCAGCGGCAACAGGATTGGAACCAGGATGATAATCAGCACCAGCGTCTCCATGAAGGTGCCGAGCACCAGAAGGATGATGTTGATCAGCAACAGGATGACGAAGGGATTATCGGAAACACCGGTCAGGAACGACAGCATCTGCTGCGGGGCTTGCCCGACAGACAGGATCCATCCGAACGGTGCGGCGGTTGCCGCGATGATGAGAATGGAAGAGGTGTCGCGTGCCGCACCCGCAAAAATATCAGGCAGTTCACGGAAACTCAGCGTGCGGTAGACAAACAGTCCGACGACAAAGGCATAGCCGGCAGCGATCGCGGCAACCTCTGTTGCGGTGAAAATGCCCATGCGGAAGCCGACGATAATGATGACGGGCATCAGCAGTGCCCAGGATGCATCGAAGAATGAGTTGAGCAAGGCCCGTCCGGAGAAGTCCGGACCACGGCCAAAACCGCGCTGCCGGGTTATGACGGCGACGGTGCCCAGAAGCGCAATGGCGATGACCAGGCCCGGGACGATGCCGGCCACAAAAAGATCGCCGATCGAGACATTGGCCTGCCAGCCATAGATCACCAGCAGGATGGATGGAGGGATCACCGGAGCCAGGACCGCGGACGAGGCGGTCAGTGCAACGCTGAAGCCCTTGTCGAAACCGTGCTTGACCATCTGGGGCACGAAGACGCGCGTTGTGGCGGCGCAATCGGCAAGCGACGAACCGGATATTCCCGACATGAAGACGTTGGTCAGAACATTGACGTAGGCCATGCCGCCGCGGATATGGCCAACCAGTGCACCGGTCAGCGCGAACAGGCGCTCCGAGATGCCGGAGGAGTTCATCAGGGTGCCGGCAAGAATGAACAGCGGAATGGCAAGCAGCGGAAACGATTGCAGGCCGGAAGTCATGCGTTGCACCGCAATCGTCAGCGGAATGCCTTCAAGCCAGATCACCGCGATTGCCGATGCCGCGAGCGCGTAGGCGGTCGGGACGCCGATCAGCAACATCAGAACAAGCACAAGAACCAGGGTAACGATCATGCGCTGATTTCCACTTCGTTCTGTTGCTCAAGCGTGCTCTGCAGTGCCGTCCGAACGCCCGTTTCAAGGCAAATACGAATGACATGCAGCGCCGCGCACAGGCTCGTGACCGGAAGCGCAAGTGTGTAGAAGCCGAAAGTGACGCCCATCATCGGGGTCAGATCGTTCCAGGTGGTGTGAACATATTTCAGGCCGAAGTGAATGAGCACGGCAAACACAGCCAGACAGACGAAAACCGCGGCAATCGCGGCCAGTTTGTCAAACCGTGCCGGAAGTATGCGCAGCATGAAGTCGATGCGGATATGCTGATGGGTCGACAGCGCCGAACTGGCGCCGATGAACACCATCCAGGTAAACACCATCGTCAGGAATTCTTCAGTCCAGGTGATCGGTGTTCCGAGCACGTATCGGCAGAAGACGGTGGCTGTGAGGATGACGAAAATCGTGGCCAGCAACACCCACAACAAGTGATGCTCGATCTGCCGTATGCAATTGTCGAGCTTGATAACAAACTTCACTGCGGCCTCCCAGCGTGAGTGAAAAATGCCGGACCGGGTTAAGCGGTCCGGCATTCATGCATGACTTATTGTTCGCGAATGCTCTTGATGGTGGCGCGCACCCGCGAGATGTTTTCCTCACCCCAACGCTCGGAAAGCGCGGTGAAGACTGCTTCGGTCGACTTTTCGGCAAAGGCGGCGCGATCGGGATCATCGATGACGGTGACCTTTCCGGTGGCGACGATTTCTTCCAGCATGTCTTCCTCTGCGCGCTGCTGCAGCAGGGTCATCTTGGCAGAGGCGGCGCCGACTTCCTCGAGGATGATGCGCTGATGACGCGGCTCCAGGGCAGCAAACGAATTCTTGTTCATCAGGATCAAATTGTTCTGCAGCATGTGACGCGACAGAACGATGTATTTCTGAACCTCATAGAACTTGCGTGCATAGATCGTCGGGATCGGGTTTTCCTGACCGTCGACAGTGCCCTGCTGCAGCGCGGTGTAAACATCGCTGAACGGAATAGGGGTCGGTGCGGCGCCGATGCCACGGATCATCTCGACCCAGACAGGCGATTCCGGCACGCGGATCTTCAAGCCCTTCATGTCGTCGGGGGTGCGTACTTCCTTTTCAGAAAGGGTGAAGTTGCGCCATCCCCAGTACCAGATCTTGGTCAGCGAAATGATGTTGTGGGTTTCCTCAAGCTCGTCAAAGGCTGGCTGCATTGCCGCGCCGGAGATGACAGCCTCGGCTTCAAGCCAGTTGCTCCACAGGAACGGCGTGCTGGGGATTTCCATAGCCGGAACGAGCGTACTCGCCGCAGCCATCGAGGCAGCGGTTATGTCAAGCACGCCATCCCGCAACTGCTGGACCATATCGGTTTCCTTGCCGAGCTGCTCGCCGGGGAAAACCTGAATCTTGATTTCGCCGTCCGTCCGTTCGGCAATCCGCTCGACGAACTCGTCATAAAGCTTGCTTGAAACTTCGCCAGCGACATTGGGATGCCCAAAACGCAGGACCGTTTCTGCCTGGGCTCCCGTCGCCCAGATTACAGCTGCCGCTACACAAATGCGGAATGTGTTCTTGAGTGCCATTCTACCCTCCAAAGCATAATTCAGCGATTGGCACCGGCTTGCAAAACTGGTCCGCAACGGCACCAAGACAGCCCATGTTATTGGGGAGGGGGACAAATTCTATTGACCAGCACAACGAATTTGCCCAACCGTTCTTGTGCTGTGGATACAACGGAGCCGGAAACGGAGTCAGGGAAGAACTGATGTTTGATTGTGCGTTTTGATGGAGTTCCGCTAAAAAATTCAGCCGACCATCTTTAGTCTCGATACGGGCTGAAGCCGTCGATATCCCTCTTGAAAATGGTCTTGATGTGATCTGCCGCCACCTCTTCTGATTGGACGAAGGGGACATTTGTCAACGATAATCCACTGGGGCCGAAAGAGGCAAGTTCGACGGCCCAGACGGCTGAATAGGGAGTTGGCCCACGGGTTGCGGCGGGTGGCTCGACTTAGGAAAATGTCAGCGTTCGTTCCTGAAAAAGTTCGGGGCAGTACCAGTTCTGGCCTGATATATGTGGTTGCCGTACTAAGGGAGTATTAACAACAAAACTCCAGTTTGAGGGAGTCTCGGTTCCAAAAGCCTTGGCATAAACAAGAGCCATGGTGAACAACTCAGTATGTTGCAAAATCGAAATTTCGTATTTCTGGTAAAGACGCTTCTGATTGCCGGTATCTACTTTTGCTCGGGGCAACTTGGCTTGTCACTGGCAGTCCCGCCTGGCTATGCCACCCTCATCTGGCCTCCTTCCGGAATCGCGCTTGGCGCATTGGTTCTTTATGGCTGGCGCCTCTGGCCCGGCATCTTTCTTGGTTCGCTCATCCTCGGCAACTACATATCGGGCGCGTACTCGGGTGAGTCCGGTCTGGACCAGGCAAAAGCGCTGACTGCCCTGGCAATCGCGACAGGGTCCAGTGTTCAGGCTTTGGCGGGGTATGCGCTGGTAAGGCGGTTGCTCGGCCTTCCTGTGGGCCTCAACAATATTCGCGATGTGTTGGTCCTGTTCTTCGCTGTCGGTCCGATCGTTTGTCTGGTGGCTCCCACAATAGGCGTTGCGGCCTTGTATTTCTCTGCAGCCACACCGGTTGATAAGCTGCTGGACAGTTGGGTGACATGGTGGACAGGGGGCATTTTCGGCGTCATCGTTTTCCTTCCGTTGGTGCTGATAGCCCCCGGAGGCTCGCCAAGACTTTCCTGGCGCGGCAAGCCACTGGGCAATCTGCAGGTCACCGCCATGCTGCTGCTTCTGATTCCGCTGGGCCTGACGTTTTACGCGTGGAAGATCTCGTCGGAGGCAGCCCACGACAATGGCAGGATCCAGTTTGAAGCAATGGCGCTGGAGAGCAAGAAGGCGCTTCTGAGTCGGATAAATTCCTATGAGAATGCGCTTCTGGGTGGGGTTGCCTATTTCCAGGGATCGCATTCCATCAATCGCCATGAGTGGCATCGCTATGTCGATGTGCTGGATATCGAAAGCAATTTTCCCGGCATCAGTGGCCTGGGGTGGATCGCATCGCTGGCGCCGAGCGGGGCTGATCAATTCGTGCGGACGACCCAGGCCGATGGCGCCAGGAATTTTGCGATACATCCCGACGTGCCTGGAGATGCCCGTTACGTCATTACCTATATCGAGCCTGAAGCTACCAACCGACAGGCGGTGGGGCTGAATATCGCCTTTGAAGAAAACAGGAAGCAGGCCGCCGATCTGTCCAAGATGACCGGAAAGCCGGCCATCACCAAACGTATCATCCTGGTCCAGGACGAGGAGAAAACACCCGGCTTCCTGCTGTTGTACCCGATGTATCGGGATGGGTTTCAACCCGGATCGTCCGTTGAAAAATGGGCTCTGTTCGACGGTTGGATCTATGCGCCGTTTATCGCCAAGAATTTCATGCGCGATCTGACTAAAAGTCAGGGAAGCACCGTCAGTTTGCGGGTCTATGATGATGGCCGGGAAATTGCTGGTACCCTGATTTACGAAAGCAACAAGGCCCGCACGGACGGCCATGAGCCAGCATTCTCCAAGCGTGAACACATTGATATCATGCAGCAGAAATGGCTGATCGTGTGGGAAAGCACGCTCGGTTTCGAAGAAAACTGGCACAGCAACAACCCGATTCTGATCCTGTCCGGCGGCCTGTTGATCACCTTCCTGTCCGGCTTGTTTTTGTTCGTCACCAGCGCTCGCCTTACCGGACCTGCTGAGAGGATCTATGGCAGCAAGGCGCTATTGTTGCCCGCCTTCGTATTCGCCGTTTTGGCGGTGGGGTCGGTGTCGCTGTATCGCGCTCTCAATGACAAGGAAGTGGCCCATCTCAAGGCCATGATCTCCAGCGAAATCAGCAAGATCGATTTGCTCATCAATGCGGAAACCGAAGGCAAGCTATTGGCCTTGAAACGCATGACCTCGCGGATGGAAACCGATCCGGATCGCCCTGGGCATCCGTGGCAAGTGGATGCGCGCAATTACATTGACGACCTTGCAGGCCTCAGAGCCGTTGCGTGGGTCAATGCAAAAGGCCAAATGCTGAATACGCAGCAATCGACACAAAACCATCGGTTGGTCTGGGTTGATGCCATACAACAGGGCCCCCAAGCCGATCTGGCGCAGATGGCGGTTCTGCAGGACATTCCCAAAATCAGCCCTCCGATCAAGTTAGCCAGAAAAGACCAGGCTTTCATTGCCTATTTCCCGATTAACAGGAAAGGCATTTCCGACGGATATCTTGCCGCAGTATTCTCGGTGCGTGAGTTTTTCAGCAGCGAGATTCTGCCTGAAACATTGGGCCGCTACCAGTTTCTGATCGCCTATGACGGCGATCCGCAACTTGAGTTCGGCAATTTGACGCAGCCTGTCGCCTTGCCCTGGTTACTTGAAAGCACGATACAAATCCCTGACAAGCTTTGGTCGATCCAGATCATTCCGACAACGGGGTTCCTCAAATCGCAACAAACCTTGCTGCCTGACGTGGCGTTGATCGCCGGCCTGCTGATTTCGATCCTCACGGCCATCACGGCACATATGACGCTTCTGTCACGGCTCAAGACTGCTGATCTGGAACAGTCCAGCGAACGCATCAAGCAGGAATCAACCCGGAATCTGACGGTGATGAACACTGTGTTGGATGGTGTTCTGACCATTGGTCCGGAGGGCATGATTGAATCGATCAACCCGGCCGGCCTGCGTATCTTTGGCTATGCGCGGGGTGAAGTGGTCGGCAAGCACGTCAGTATGCTGTTGCCGCCTGACGATGATTACATCAGTCATTACCTGAAGACCGGTGAGGGACTGGCTATCGGCAGCGGGCAGCAAGTGTCCGCACGGCGCAACAACGGGGCAATCTTCCCCATGGATCTCTCCGTCAACGAGATGCATCTCGATGGCAAGCGGATGCTGGTCAGCACGTTGCGGGATACCAGTGAAGCTGTTGCTGCAGCCCGGGCGCTGAGCGAGTCCAACGCACTCAAATCGGCCGTCATGGCCAGTACGGAATACATGATCATCGCCACGGATCTTGAAGGCAAGGTGATGGTCTTCAACGAGGCGGCTGAAACGGCACTGGGTTATTCGGCCGAAGAAATCGTTGGCAAGCAAACGCCGGCATTGTGGCACGATCAAACGGAAATCGAGGAGAGAGCGCTTGTTCTCACCACCGAGCTAGGCGCTTTCGTCAGCCCGGGGTTCGAGACCTTCACCCGGAATGTCGACGCCAACGGCATTGATGAAAACGAATGGACCTTCATTCATCGGGATGGTTCGCGGATTCCTGTTCTCATGACCGGAACCGCCTTGCGCAATGATGCCCATCAAACCACGGGGTATCTGGGCGTCATCATGGATCTGACCAAGCGACGGGAAATCGAACGTCTGAAGTCAGACTTCATATCCATCGTCAGCCACGAATTGCGGACCCCGTTGACATCGATCCGCGGCGCGCTTGGCTTGGTCATGGGGGCGATGTCAAAGGAATTGCCGGACAAGGCCATCCGCCTGATTGATATCGCGCACAAGAACTGCGAGCGCTTGACGCTGCTGATCAATGACATTCTCGATATCGACAAGATCGCATCGGGACAGATGCGCTTTGAGATGAAACTGGAAGAAGTGGGTCTGCTGCTCAAGCAGGCGGTTGAGGTCAATCAGCCCTATGCGGAAAAGCTTGAAGTGACCATCAAAGGCGTCGGGACAGATCCGCAACTGCCAATCAATGTGGATCCGGAACGGTTCGCGCAGGTGATGGCAAATCTTCTTTCCAATGCCTGCAAGTTCTCCAACAAGGGTGACCAGGTGGAGGTTTCTGCTCACAGGAACGGTGATCAGGTCCGGGTTGTAGTCAAGGATTATGGCGAAGGAATTCCCGCAGATTTCCGTCCGCAGATTTTTGGAAAATTCCTGCAAAGCGATTCCTCCACCACACGGGTAAAGGGCGGCAGCGGCCTTGGCTTGCACATCAGCAAACAGATTGTCGAGAGAATGGGTGGGACCATCGGCTTCGAGACCGAAACCGGCCGCGGCACCACTTTCTGGGTCGATTTCCCGTTGCCTATAAAGGATGTTGCGCCGGAGGCGATCGAGCCGGAGGATCGTCAACGCGCGTTGCTGCACTACCGTCAGCGGGATGTCCCGACCCTGCTCCATATCGAGGATGACGAGGATCTGAGCCGGGTGTTGGCGACATATCTGCACGGCACTGCCACCGTCGTCACAGCCACGACCTTGAAAAGCGCGGAAGCCTTGTTGCACTCCAAGCACTTCGACCTGATTGTCCTTGATATTGGTTTGCCGGACGGCTCGGGGCTCGAGTTTCTCGACACCTTGGCCAAGCTCGTTGAACTGCCGGTTCCTGTGATGATCCTGTCAGCCTCGGAAGTGTCCGACGACGTCAAGCGTTCGGTCGCCTCGGTGATGGTGAAGTCACGCGCCTCGGAGGCGAAGATCGTCAAAAAAATACAAAGCCTTGTGGTGAGGTAAAGCTTGCCAACGCCCGTTACGACGATAGGTGTCAGAATATCGGCCCGGACCATCGGGCGCACCTGGCCATCGAACTCGGCATCTATGCCAAGCCTTTATATCAAACCGCTATGCGCCTGAGCACGAAAGTACCCATGACTGAACCCTTGAAAATACTGTACGTGGATGACGAAGATGATATCCGCGAAATTGCCGGAATGTCGCTTGAGCTTGATCCCGATATTGAACTGAGAACCGCCGCGTCGGGTTCAGCGGCGCTGGCCATCGTTCAGGAGTGGCTGCCGGACCTGATCCTGCTTGACGTGATGATGCCGGGGATGGATGGCCCGGAAACCCTGGCCCGTCTCAAACAGGACGAGGTTCACGGATCCGTTCCGGTGATCTTCATAACGGCGAGAACCCGGCCGGAAGACATCGAGTGTTTCTTGGGATTGGGTGCTGAGGGTGTAATTTCCAAACCGTTTGATCCGATGACCCTGGCCACGCAGGCAAGGGAGCTTTTTACACGGGTCAAAGGCTGAAGCAGGGCGCAAGCCCCGCATTCAATCTAGCGATACCCAGCAGGGCGCACGCTGCAACAGGGTCGCTCATTCATGGATGTTCAACCCGACATGCATTGCCACCGGTGACTTAGCCAGCCGACAGTCAACTTCATGGCCACTTGACCAGCCGGGCCATGACTGCTTCAGCCGAGCGCTGTGAGCTGGTCGATCAATACATCGATAACCAGGGCGGACTCAGCCTCGATATAACTGTCTTCGCGCAGCGTTGATTCAACCATGGATGCAGCGCGGCCCAGTTCCTGATATCCGAATATTGCCGATGCGCCCGCCAGTGAGTGGGCCAGTTTGATGAGCTCGGAATCCCGCGTCGACGGCCCGTTTGCCTCAGCCCGTTGGTCCAGCACCTGCTTGATCTGCACCAGATTTTCCTGACACCGTGCCACAAAGAGGAGGCGCAACTGTGCAATCCGGTTCTGTGCCTCATCCGGCAGCTGATCGAATTTGTTGATGCCCTGTGAATGGCTGACCATTGGTTGGTATTCCCTGTTCTTGAAATCAGCGGACATCAGGTCCGCCAACCGTCGTTATTGCCGAGCCTCCTGGCGGACGCGGCTGGGACTGAAGCCGCTCTAACTTGCTTCATCACAGAATTCGACGCCGATTTCATCATTGATGTGCCAGCATTTGCGGACCCGTCTGAGAGGCCCGGAGCGGGTGATCTTGAGCAGAAAATACTCCGGCAATGCCAGGGGCTGCTCCAACCGGATACGCGCGCCGCCATCGGAAATATTGCGAACGGTGCAATTGATCTTTGACGACCATTCTTCAACCGCGATGAAGGCAGGTTTCAGGGTCCGCATGCGAACCGACTTCCGCCGTTCCTTGACTTCGGCAACGCCCGCACTGGCTGGCAAGGAACCGTCAGGCAGGGCGCTCCAGCCATTGGGGTCGCTTTCGGCCCGCAACGCGTCCAGCTGCTGCTGCTGCTGTTCAGCCAGCGACTGCATCATTTGCGCGAGATCGCCATGATCACTGGAGACCGAAACCCTGATCAAGGGCACGATTTGCAGTTCTACTGATTTGAGATGATGGGAGAATGTCAGTTTTTCGGTGAGGCGTCTCTGACACTCGATGATACTGGCGTCGGAAACATTCCGGTCCATGACATAACGGAAGCTGTCTTCGTCGAAACGGCCGCAGAAATCATCTGCTCTGATGGTTGTCCGGATCTTGCCGGCAAAGCTGCGAAGAATTTCGTCGGCATTGGCAATGCCGTAATTGGTGCCGATTGTCTGGTAGTCGGCCAGGCAAATCGAAAAGATCGCGAATTTCGTCCGCAATTTGGCCGCCGATTTCGCAACATGGGCCAGTTTGGTGTCCAGTTCGTCGCGGCAATACATGCCTGTGAGATCATCGAACAACGCGTTTTTACGCAGTGCTGAAACCTCATCATAGCGCGCGGTTTCGCTGTCGTGGCGGATGATGGTTTTCTGAATGATGGCGGTAATTTCCTCAAGCCGCAGGTTCCGCTTCGGCAGGAAATCATAAAACCCCATGCGGAAAGCCTTGATTGCTGTGCGCTGGGATTCATCGGCCGACAGCATGACCACCGGTGCAAGGTGGGGGAAGCGGAGCTTGAGTTGTTCGTGCAGCCGGAAACCGTTCTCTGCATCGAGGTTGTAGTCGAGAAGAATGCAGTCGGGCATCTCCTTTTCCAGAACCTGGACCAGGGTGAAGCTGTCACCGGCTTCCATCGTCCTGATATGTGCCTGTCCGAGCAGCGCAGCAAGATGGCCCCGGTACAGATGGTCATCATCGACAATGCAGACCGAGCGGCCATTGAGCGTTATGTCCGAACTTTCGGCGGCTTTGTCGTAGGTCACATTCATTTGTCTGGTCCAATCGTTTGGAGCAAAGAAGCCGGAAGGCAAACAGCGTCACGGGACACACGAAGAGCGGTGGGTGTCCGGATCTCCATCAAGTCTTGCCCGCATCTGCAGAGGCAGTCTTGCTGCAAGCGGGCGTTGCCTCCGGTTCGGCGATGACAACCTGATCGCGGCCATTGCTTTTGGCCAGGTAAAGTGCCTTGTCGGCCTGGGCGAAGAGAGCCGCACCGTCGCCGTCCGCAGTGCACCCGGCAACGCCGATACTGACGGTCAGCGAGAACTGTTCGCCGAGACCGTCAAAAGTCATCTTTGCAAAATGCTTGCGGAAATTTTCCATCACCTCGAAGATCATGTCCGGCGACGTGTCGAGCAGCAGAACCGCGAATTCCTCACCGCCATAGCGGCCGACCACATCGGTCTTGCGGACCCAGCCGACCAGCGCCCGCGCCAGGATAGACAGGACCTTGTCGCCAACCGGGTGCCCCCAGGTATCATTGACTTTCTTGAAGTGATCGACATCGATCATGGCGACGCAGAATTGCAGTTTGGTGCGGCGGTAGCGCGCCATTTCATGGCCGACACGTTCCTTGAAGCGGCGGTGGTTGAGCAAGCCGGTCAAGCCATCGCGCTCTATCAGGTTGCGCAGAACACGAGCCCGCTGCACCCGCAGATGGATCAGCGAGACCAGCGCATCTAGGTCGGCCCGTTTCGAGATGAAATCATCTCCGCCGAATTGCCGCGCTTTCATCTGAACCTGCTTGTCTTCTTCGGAGGACAAGAACACGATCGGGATCGAGAGGTGGTTTTGATGCTGGCGAATGATTTTGGCGATTTCGATGCCATTGGTGCCGGGCATCTGAAGATCCATGATGACGAGATCGAAAAAGGATCGCTCCATTGTCATGATGATGTTGAATGGGTCATTGAGAACCGAAACGGTCATGCCATTGGCGCGCAGCATCTCGGCATAGACTTCAGACGCCAGCGGGTCATCGTCGACCAACAGGATCGACGCAGGCTGACTGCTCATCTGGCCGCCAAAATGCTCCAGCCAGTTGATGAATTCGGCCTGATCGATCGGGGCGCTCATCACGGTCGTTACATTCGCCTGGGCACATTTGGCGCGAAACGAAAATGAGGATTCCGGCGAAATCAGTATCTTGGGTACGAGTTCGTCCATTGCCTGGCAAATCTCGAGCGCACCGGGAAGCGCGCCGTCGATTACCACGATTGTGCCGGTGCCTGCCTCTTGAGCTACAGTGAGCTGGGTTGAGGTTTCGACTGGGGCGGGGATGTAGCTCATCGGCCCCAGGATGGAGGTTATAGAGTCGAGAAACTCGCCACCACCTATGACATGCACCGAAGGCCGCGATGCATTGCTGAACAGGGTTTCCACCGGAACGGAAGTGTCGGGCTCTAATCCACTAACAAGAGATACAACGTTCAGCATTTCATATCTCTCTTGTTGCGGTGACGGTGATGTGTCGGAAATTTCGTGCGAAATCAGGCCCCTTCTTCAACGTCCTTCCTGATAGGGAACGTCTATGTATCAATGTTCCTACATTTTTGTCGCGGGCTTCATTGTATATTCCCCTCAATTAGATAGTAATTCTCTGATGCAAACAGACTAATTTGCATTAAATAGGATATTTACAATTTGTTAATTTATTTTATTTCGATTAATAACCAATTAAGCTGTCAACCTCGAATGTAACGCACTATTTTTCGAAACGGGAATGACGCAAGATTGGCTTGATGCCGGTTTGATTTGCTTGCGGAATTAGTCTCGTTCTGATTCACCGTGTGCGAGGGACGTTGGTATGTGGCTGGTGGCAGGCAACGAAGCCGATTGAGCGGCATTCCCACTTGTCAGGGGATTGCCCGGAAAATGGCCGGCGCATTGTCGGTGGCTTCATCTTCGTTATCGGCAGTGGAGTGCGAGAGTATAACGCGCCTTCGAGCTATTGTTTGCTGCGATTGCCACCTCATCAGGCGCAACGCAAACCTGCCCCTGAGCCGTTTTGGCAAGCTAATGTTAACCACCGCGAAGCCTTCTCAGCGAAATTGGTCCTAAAACGTGTCGTTGGGGCTTGCGTAAAGAAAATAGACATTCGCTTCTGTTGTTGTGGCGAGGTTGCATCTGAAGGAACAGTCTATGCAAGCCAGACGCGAGTCCGAATTGTCGGCACTGCAGAACGAGATACTTGAGGCTGTGGCCACAGGCGTGCCTTTTACCGAGGTTGCGGACACCTTGTGCCGACGCGCCGAGGCGCTCGCCCCTGGCGCCAATTGCACAATCGCTTCAATTGACGCGGGTGGCTTTATCCATCCGGTTGCCGGGCCCGGCCTGCCCCGATCCTATGGCGAAGCGCTCGACGGACACCCGATCGGGCCAGAAGTGGGGTCCTGCGGCACTGCCGCTTTTCTCGGCATCCCCGTTGAAGTTACAGATATCGCCACCGACTTTCGCTGGAAGGATTACCAGGATCTTGCCCTTCCTTTAGGGTTGAAGGCCTGCTGGTCCAGCCCGATCAAATCGCGCGAGGGTAGGGTGGTGGGAACTTTTGCATTCTACTATCGTGAGTCTCGCGGGCCGAGCGACGTGGAGCGTCAACTCGTTGATACCTGCGTGCATCTGTGTTCCATCGCCATGGAGCGAGCCGAGGTCAGTCGCCGCCTGCAGCATCTGGCCTATCACGACCAGATGACCGGCCTTTTCAACCGCTATGCTTTTGATGAAATCATCGCCCAGAGCATGTCTCTGCCGGCGCGGAGTTTCGGCCTGTTGTTGCTCGATATCGACAATCTCAAACAGGTCAATGACCGCATGGGCCATTCGGTTGGAGATGCGTTGATCTGCGAAGTTGCCCGGCGCCTTGCAAATGTTGGCGCAGGCATCAATGTATATCGGCTTGGCGGTGACGAATTTGCGGTTATTTGCTCCGATTGTGACGATGCCGAAAACATGGCTGAATTGGCTGGACGCTTGCTCAGCCAGATGGAGCAGCCCTACGAATTCGACGGCAATACCATGCTGTTGCAGATCACCATTGGTGGCGTTCTCAGCAACAGCGATGGCACCAGCGCCGACTTGCTGCGCCAGAATGCCGACCTGGCGCTCTACCATGCCAAGCAGACGGCCAGAGGCGACTATATACATTTCCACCCCGGCCTGCGTACCTCGATCCAGTGTCGAACCGAGCAGATTGCGCTGTTGGACTCGGCGCTGAATGAAAACCGCGTTTTTGCCCATTTTCAGCCGGTCATCTGCATGCGCCGGGCCAAGATCGTCGGTGTCGAGGCTCTGGCGCGTATTCGCACCGATGAGGGAAATGTTGTCAGCGCCGGTGCCTTTGCCATGGGGCTGACCGATTCCAAGAATGCGTTTCGCCTGACCGGTTGCATGCTGGAGCAGATTGCCAGCGCCATGCGCTGCTGGATCGACGAGGGTCTGGAGCTCCGCCACGTGGCGGTAAACCTCTCGACCGTTGATTTCCAGCGCGGCAATCTCGAGGAACGCCTGCGGGCGCCGTTCGAGGCCCATAATGTTCCGCTGAGCTTTCTCCAGATTGAGGTTACCGAGAATGTGTTGATGGATCAAGAAGTGGCCAGCCAGGTTGCCCGTCTGCGGGCGCAAGGCATGCAGATCGCGCTTGACGATTTCGGTACCGGCTTCGCCTCGCTCAGCCACCTCAGGGATTTCCCGCTCGACTATATCAAGATCGACAAATCCTTTGTCGACAGCTTGCTCACCGATACCGCCTGCAGCGCGATTGTCGAGGCGTTGATCAGCATGGCGCACAAAATGCAGATCGGCATAATCGCCGAAGGGATCGAAACCGCCGAACAGGCCGCCCGTCTGCTGGAGATCGGCTGTCCGCTGGCGCAGGGCTATCACTATGCCCGCCCGGTCGATGGCGAGACCATCACCACATTGCTCCGGTCGTTCAACGGCAAGGTTAGCCCGCCGGCAACCGGTTCGGATCACGTGCGCAATTCGGCCTAAGTGCCGCACGTATAGGCAGGTAAAGCTGTTCCCAGCATGCGCGCAAACGGCTCAGGATCGTGCCGCCGAATCTCAAAATGATTTGCCAGACATCAGCTGGCGGCAGTCTGGTCACACGCGGCAGTCAAACCTATGGTCTGCCGATGAAAATATTTCTCTACGTCGTTGCCGCAGCAACTTTCCTCGGCCCGATTATCGGCTGGGCCTATATTGTTGGCCTGGCATGCGCGTTTCAACCAAACTCTCCCGGCTGCAGTGTGCGCCTGCAAGATTATTGGGATGTGGATTTCCTGATCCTGGCGGCTTTGCCCTGGATCGCCGGCACGGTCAGCCTGTTCTTGGCATCAAGAAGACAGTGACTGCAGACATAATATCAAACCACTTGTGGCGTGCTTGTGGACTGGCGCTGGCGACTCGTGATTTCCCATCGGGAGAACGAGCCACTCGCTCAGGATGGCTTCCGGACCAGTAAAATCCAAGACGATCAGGCGCCGTCTTTTTTACGCCGTGTGGGCTTGATCCGGATGCGCAGTGACTTTCCATCCACCTGGTCGAGATCAAAGGCGCCGGTCTTGCGGACGAGATCGCTCAGTTTGCGAAAACCGTAGGTGCGGGGGTCGAAATCGGACGAGAGGTTGGCCAATTGGGTTCCCAGAGCGCCGAGTGGCACCCAGCCGTCCTCACTTTCCATCTGCGCGATCACTTTTCGCAGGACCGGTGTTGCGGCGCTGGGTTGTCGCAGCGGTTTGGATTCCTCGGAGGCGTCGTTGCCGTTTGATGCGGGCGCGGGCAGCAGGTTCTCGGTGTAGATGAAGCGCCGGCAGGCCTGCCGGAAACTCTCGGGCGTCTTTTGTTCGCCGAAACCGAAGACATCGACGCCCTGCTCACGAATACGGGAGGCGAGCCGGGTGAAATCGCTGTCGGATGACACCAGGCAGAAACCATCGAAGCGACCGCTGTGTAAAAGATCCATGGCGTCGATCACCAGGGTGATGTCGGAGGCGTTCTTGCCGGTGGTGTAGGCGAATTGCTGCTGGGGAATGATTGCGTGGCGCGCAAGCACCTCGGTCCAGCCTTTCGAACGAGTGCTGGAGAAATCACCGTAGATCCGCCGGACACTGGCTTCGCCGATCTTGGCGACCTCCTCGAACAGGCCGTCGGCGATCTTGGCGGACGTGTTGTCGGCGTCGATGAGAATGGCGAGCCTCGGCGACCGGTTTTCAATAGCCATGAATGATCTCCTCGTGCGTTCCGGATCCGTTTTGCATCAACAGTGATTCCAGCCGGACAGCCGCGGGCCATCCTCGTCGCAAACACAGGCCCCTGTCAAAACCATCTGACTAAACCGGTGGCGCGATAGCTAGCCTGAAAGCGGTTGTCAATGCGGACTGGCGGGACGCTGCACTCATGCGGTGCCTCCTCCGGAGCCGACAAACAGGCCCCAGCGAAGGGTGCGGCGCCGCGCGCTCTGCCATAGCACCAGCACGGCCACGATCGCGAGCAGCGCCTCCGCCGTGGGGGTTGCCCACCAGATCGCATGAACGCCGAAAAGATACGGCAGGGCAAAGATCAATGGCAACATGAACAGATAGGGCTTGGACAATCCGAGAATGGCAGCGCGCGGGGCATCGCCGACCGCCTGGAAATGAGCGGCGAGCATGATGTGCGGTCCTGACAGAAAATAGAGCATCACCATTGCCGGCATGATTGCCACAATCTCGGTTACGACCTGCGGATCGTTTACGAAGGCCGCGCCGATGGCCCCCGCGAAGATCGTCGAGGTGGCCTGAACCGCAATGCAGAACAGCAGTGCAATCCCGAGGGCGAGTAAGAGACTGGCGTTGGTGCGCCGCCACAACCCGGCGCCATAATTGTTGCCGGTAACGGTCTGCATTGCCTGCGACAGGCCGAGAACCGGCAGAATGGCGAAGGTGAGAACCCGCGTGACGATGCCATAGGCGGTAACGGTGGCTGCGTAATGGGGCGTGTTGGCCAGTTGCAGGGCCAGCAGGATGGCCGAGGATACGAGCGCGATGCCGACGAAATTCAGACCCTGCGGCGCGCCGAGCGCGAGCATTTTGCCCCACCCGGTGGTGGTAACGTGCCGCAACACCGAAGTCGGGCGCAGTAAAGTTTGGCCCCGGCTACGATAAGCCAAGATGATAATGAGCGCCAAAGCCTGCGCCAGCACAGTGCCGTAGGCTGAACCCGGGACGCCGAAATCAAAAACCGCGATCAGCAGATAATTGAAGCCGATGTTGCTGAGCGAAACTGTAAGGCTTGCCGCCGCCATGAAGCCGACGTGGCCTTCGCTGCGCAGGGCATCGGATTGGACCGACAATATGAAAAGTAGCGGCGAAAAGAGAACGAGAATCTGCAGATAGCTCGTCGCCAGCGTCGCAAGATTCTGGTTTCCGCCGGCAGCCAGTGCGATGACCGGCCCGCCGAACAGCACGTAGAGGGCAATCAAAACTGCGCCGGCGGCAAGCGCCAGCCAATGGGCGCTGGCAAAAACCTGTTGGGCCGCATCCAGTTGCTTGCCGCCCAGATGCCGGGCCAGCAGGCTGGCCATGCCGCTGGCGACCATCGTGGCGACGGCGACGATCAGCATGTAGAGCGGAAACACCACGGTGACTGCGGCAAGTGCGGTGTCACCGACATAGTGGCCAAGAAACAGAGCGTCGGCGACGGTCAGAAGACCGTTCATGCCCATCACGAAGATGATGGGAAGCGCGGTTTTGACAAAGATCGCGGGCAGGGGCCCGTCGAGAAACGGATTACGGGAAGAATCGGACATCTCACTGCATTCCTCATGCGCGAGTCTCGCCGTGGTGGATGGGTCCCGCATTGCCATCCGCGCGAGACGCGGAGAGGTTTACAGAGAAAGGATCTCGCACAGAACTTCACCAAAACTCGTTTCGAGTCTGCGGGAGGCAGGCGTCTGCAGCCAGGCGCGGCTTTAGATGATTGCTGTGGCGAGGTCAAGATTTCAGGATCGCGGGAGCCAGCTTTTTTGCGTTGACGAATTCGCCAGCGTGATAATGTGGATGATCTTCGATGAAGATTCTTTGACAAAGGCGCGGCTTTCGATCTCTCTGGCGGCCGGGCAACATATTAGGGACATACCGATGAAACTCCGTTCGCAACGCTGGTTTGACAACCCCGAAAATCCGGGAATGACGGCTCTCTATATCGAGCGTTATCTCAATTACGGCATTACCCGCGAAGAGTTGCAGTCCGGCAAACCGATCATCGGTATCGCCCAGACAGGCTCGGACCTGTCGCCGTGCAACCGGCATCATCTGGAGCTCGCCAAGCGGGTGCGCGACGGCATTGTTGCGTCCGGCGGTATCTGCTTCGAATTCCCGGTGCACCCGATCCAGGAGACCGGCAAGCGGCCGACGGCGATGCTTGACCGCAACCTTGCCTATCTCGGCCTGGTCGAGACGCTTTACGGCTATCCGCTCGATGGCGTGGTGCTGGCGATCGGTTGCGACAAGACCACGCCGGCGCTGCTGATGGCAGCTGCCACAGTCGATATTCCAGCCATCGCGCTGTCGGTGGGGCCGATGCTCAATGGCTGGCACAATGGCAAGCGGGCGGGATCAGGCACCGCGATCTGGGCGGCCCGTCAGGAGCTGGCCGCCGGCCGGATCGATTACGAGGAATTCATGAATGTCGCCTCGGCCTCGGCGCCGTCGGTTGGCTTCTGCAACACCATGGGCACGGCGAGCACCATGAATTCGCTGGCAGAAGCGCTGGGCATGCAGATTGCGGGCTCGGCGGCGATTCCGGCGCCCTACCGCGAGCGCGGCCAGATGGCCTATCAAACCGGTCGCCGCATTGTCGAAATGGTGCATGCCGACCGCAAGCCTTCCGATATCATGACGCAGAAGGCCTTCGAGAACGCCATTGTCGTCAACTCGGCGATCGGCGGCTCCACCAATGCGCCGATTCATCTGATCGGGGTGGCGCAGTATCTTGGGCTGGAGCTGACCAATGAAGACTGGCAGCGGCTGGGCCACAAGATTCCATTGCTGGTCGACATGCAGCCGGCCGGGCAATATCTGGGCGAAGATTTTCACCGTGCCGGTGGCGTGCCCGGTGTCATCTCCGAATTGCTCAAGGCAGGCGTGCTGCCGCATCCCGACGCCATCACGGTGACAGGTGAGACCGTCGCGGAAGCCTATGCGAATGCCTCAGTGTCTGACCACGAGGTAATCCGTCCCTATGGCCAGCCGGTGATGCAGGACGCGGGCTTCCTGGCGCTGAAGGGCAATCTGTTTGACACCGCGATCATGAAGACCAGCGTGATCTCGGAGGAGTTCCGTACGCGCTACCTGTCCAACCCCGATGATCCCGAAGCCTTTGAAGGCCGCGCCATCGTGTTTGAAGGTCCGGAAGCCTATCACGACAGGATCGACGACCCGGCGCTCGAAATTGACCCGAGTTGCATTCTGGTGATCCGCGGTGTTGGCCCGATCGGCTATCCCGGCGGCGCCGAAGTGGTCAACATGCAGCCGCCCGCCGAGCTGATCCAGCAAGGCATTACCGCCATGCCGTGCATTGGTGACGGGCGGCAGTCGGGCACGTCAGGTTCGCCATCGATCCTCAACGCCAGCCCGGAGGCCGCGGCAATGGGCGGACTGGCGCTGGTGCGTACCGGCGACAGGATTCGCGTTGATCTCAAGCTCGGAACCGCCAACATGCTGGTCGACGAGGCGGAGCTCTCCCGTCGCCGCACGGCGCTTGAAGCGGAAGGCGGGTTTGCCTACCCGGATCACCAGACGCCGTGGCAGGAAATCCAGCGCGGCATGGTCGATCAGTTCGACAAGGGCATGGTGCTCAAGCCTGCGGTCAAATATCAGCGGATCGTCAAGACCAAGGGGATGCCCCGTGACAATCATTGATCGCAACCAGCCGCTGAAGGGCCGGGTGGCGCTGGTTACCGCTGCCGGGCAAGGCATTGGCCGGGCAATCGCCGAGAAGCTGGCAGCCGATGGCGCAGAAGTCCATGCCTGTGATCTCAACGCCACCACGCTGGCTGATCTGTCGGTGGCGTCGACCAAGGTGGTGGACGCCACCGATGCGCGGGCTGTGGGGGAATGGATGGCACCTTTTTCCCGGATCGACATTCTGGTTCATGCCGTGGGTTATGTGCATCAAGGCACCATCGAGGAATGCAGTGAGGCCGATTGGCGGCGCAGCATGTCGATCACGCTCGACAGCGCCTATGTAGTGCTGGGGGCGGCGATCCCGAGAATGAAGCAGCACGGCGGCAGCGTGATTACCATCGCCTCGGTGGCCTCGTCGACCAAGGGCTTTGCCCGACGCGCTGCCTATGGCGCAGCCAAGGGTGGTGTAATCGGCCTGACAAAGGCCTGCGCCGCCGATTATCTGTCCCAGAACATTCGCTTCAACGCGGTCTGTCCCGGTACTGTCGACAGCCCGTCGTTGCGCGAACGGATGGCGGAACTGGCGCAAAGTCTTGGTAGTATGGAGGCTGCCGAGAAGGTGTTTCTGGATCGCCAGCCTGCGGGGCGTCTGGGGACCACGGCGGAGATCGCCGATGTTTGCGCCTTCCTGGCTTCTGACAGTGCGAGCTTCATCAACGGCCAGACACTCAACATTGACGGCGGCATAACGATCTGACGTCGATAATCATGTCCGGCTGGTTTCTTCCGGCCACCGCTGCCGCGCCGCGGACCGGCTTGTTCCCTCGTCTTTAGAAAGAGTCAGAGCGCGAGCCATGTGGTCAGGCCGATCAGCACCAGCGGGATTGCCACCAGTGCTATAACCGTCTGCGCTGCGGTAATGCCGGCCATCAAGGGGGCGTCGCCGCCAAGTTGTCGTGACAGGATATAGGCCGATGATGCCGTCGGCAGAACCTGGAACAAAAGTGCCGTGGTCAGGGCTGGGCCCTTCAAACCGATCAGAATTGCAGCAATGGCGGCGACCGCGGGCATTGCCAGAAACTTGAAGGTGGAGGCAAAAGCGACCGGCTTGAGCCATTGCTGTGCGGTGCTGAAATTCAGGGCAGCGCCAACGCAGAGCAGGCCGAGTGGCAGCGACGCGGCGCCCAGAGTCCGCATTGCCGGGCCAAGCCCGGGCGGAATGCCGAGCCCGAGCATCTGGAAGGCAATGCCGCTGAGCGAGGCGACCACCAGCGGGTTGACCGCGATCTGCTTGAGGACGCCGATGCCGGTCAATTTCGCCGATCCGTGCTTGGCGAAGATCAGAACGCAGAGAATGTTGACGGTGGGGACAAGGGCGGCATTGCAGATGGCGGCCAGCGCGATGCCCTTGGCGCCAAACAGGCCAGCGGCCAGCGTCACCCCGACATAGTTGTTGAAGCGCACACTGCCCTGAAACACCGAGGTGAAGGCCGGGCCGTCTACGCTGAGCAATGTCCGTGTCATCACAACCAGTCCGGCAACAGCGAGCGTCGACAGGATCAAGGTCAACGCCAGGTCCACGACCGGCAGTGCATCCAGTTGGGCGGTGGCGAGACCGTGGAAAAACAGGCTGGGCAGCAGAACGTAATAACTCAGCCGTTCCGCCTGGGACCAGAAACCGTCGTCGAGAAAGCCTCGCTGGCGTAGCAGCGTCCCGAAGCCGATCAGCAGCACGACCGGAATCAGCGCCAGCAATACCTCCGCGGTCATGGCCGAGGTCTCCTGGTCTGTTCGCTTTTGCGAGCTGTGGTCGTGGTATCGGCGCCAGCTAATCCGTCGGGGCAGGGCAGGTCCTTGGTGGGATATGTCGGGGTGTTGGCGGTGGTCATCGGCTTTCCATCGAAGGGGAACGGGGGCAGCTCTAGCAAGGCTGGCGACCAAGTTGAAATGCCTAATTCGTTTCGGTTGATAAGATAAATTGATGTGTGGGGCGATGAGAGTCACGGGTAGGCAAGGCGGCACCAAACATGGCTGCCTTTGGCGATGCCAGATTTGACAAGGCAGGCCTGAACAGGCTCAAGGGAGAGACGCCGACTGTGTGGTGCAAATCAGGAGGAACGCCGGGTGCCGCATTTTGCTGCAAATCTGTCGATGATGTTCACCGAGCATGGTTTCCTTGACCGGTTCCAGGCTGCGGCCGATGCCGGGTTTGATGCCGTCGAGTTCCAGTTTCCCTACGAGTTCCGAGCTGCCGATATAGCCGCGCGCAGCACTGCGGCAGGCGTGGAGGTGGTGTTGTTCAATCTGCCGCCCGGTGATTGGGAGGCCGGCGAGCGGGGGCTGGCGGCGCTGCCCGGGCGCCGCGCGGCGTTCGATCAATCGGTCGGCACCGGGCTTGACTATGCCGCTGCGCTCGGTACGAAACGGTTGCATGTGATGGCCGGGATCGGCAACCCGGCCGATGCGGCTACGGATGCAGCCTATGTCGTGTCACTCAATCATGCAGCTGATGCAGCGGCTGAAGCCGGCGTCATGCTGATGATCGAACCGATCAACGGCCGCGACATGCCGGGATATTTCCTCAATGACTTTGATCAGGCGGTGGCGCTGATTGACAGGCTCGGCCGGCCCAACATCGCACTGCAATTTGACATCTATCACCGACAGATTCTGCAGGGCGATGTGCTATCCGGGCTTGAGCAGTTGCTGCCTGTCATCGGCCACGTCCAGATCGCGTCGGTGCCGGGGCGCAATGAGCCGGGATCGGGAGAACTGGACGATTTTCTGGTTCTCGCAGCGCTCGACCGGCTCGGATACCGCGGTCTTGTCGGGTGCGAATACCGGCCCGCCGGATCCACGCTTGCAGGGCTTGGATGGCGGGAGCGGCTGGCGTCAGGTTCATAGATGGTTGAATTCCGTCAACCTGGCGTCATGTCGGCATGGCGGGTCAACCGCGAGAAAGCCAGCGCCACGACAATCAGCACAGGCAAAGCCAGATAGATCAGTGCGAATCCGGTATGCTCGGCGATGAAGCCGATGATCGACGGCGCGACCAATATTCCGGAATAACCCATGAAGGTGACTACCGAAATTGCCAGGCCCTGAGGCAGGCCTGGCAGGTTCCCGGCCGCCGAGAAGGCGATCGGAACCATGTTGGCAAGCCCCAGCCCGGTTAGCGCGAAGCCGACGATGGCCCATTCCGGCGAGGGCGCAAGCCCGGCCGCGATCAGCCCGATGATCGCCAGAACGGATGAGACCCGGAAGGTTCTCACCGCGCCAAACCGATCGCGCACGATATCGCCGAGAAAGCGCATCAGTGCCATGGCGGCGGAGAATGCGCCAAAGGCTAGCCCGGAGAGCGCAGGGCTGGCGCCCAGTTCCTGACGCAAATAGAGCGCGCCCCAGTCGAGGATGGCGCCCTCGGGCGTCATCGCGAACAGGCAGATCACGCCGGTCAGCCACACTGTTGCGCCGGCCGAGAACAGGCTGCGCCCGACGCCTGGAGCGTGTGAACCGGCCAGCGGCTGGGTGTGTGCTTGTGGCGGGTCGGCGAGAAGGCGCGGCCAGGCGAGAGCGACGGCCATTATCGCGAATGCGGTTACCGCCAGTGCATGCATCAGCGTGCCGTATTCGGCGATGATCACGCCACCAAGTGCGGCGCCGAACACGCCGCCCAGGCTCCAGAAGCCATGGCAGGACGACATGATGGCGCGCCGTTCGTGCTTTTCGACCTCGACTGCGTTGGCGTTCATCGCCACATCCATGCCACCGACCATGCCGCCCAGAATGAATAATGCCACCGCGGCCGACCAGATCGCCGGCGCCAGTGTGACCAGCAGCAGGCTCGGCGCCGCCAGTACCGCCATCAGCCGAACTACCTGGCGGGATCCGGCCCGTGCAATTGCCACGCCGACGAGCACCATGGCGCAGAGCGATCCGATGCCGAATGCCAGGATCATCAGTCCCAAGTCGCTTTCGTCGAGGCTCAGCCGCGTTGCGAATTCGGGGATCTTTGGCGCCCAGCTTCCCACCAGGAACCCGTTTGCGAGGAACATCATGGATACCGCAAGGCGGTTGCGGGTGAGGACCGGCGCTGCGGTTGTTGAGGAAAGTGACATGCTGCACCTGTGGCTAAATCGATTGAAGCAGATAGCTACAGACAACCGCGGTTGTGGTAAAGTACGGATGGTTCTTTGCCCGGGGCGACGATCTGGCACATCGGGATATTTGAATGGCGAGGCAGAAAAAGGTGCCGTTTGCGGCGCTGACGTGGTAAGTCCGCGCAACTGGGAGTGCCGGATGGGCAGAATGCCCACGGCTGAGCAAATAATCAGGAGAATATGAATGGCGACTGGAACCGCACGGGAATGGGTTCGACGATTGCAGCCGTACCGGATGCCAAGTGACCGGCGAAGCGCCTTTGAAACGATCTTGACCCTCGGTCTGCTGATCTCGATCTGGGCGCTTATGTGGTATGCGCTGTCGTTCAGCATCGTGCTGGCGCTGGCGCTGTCGATTCCGGCCGCGCTGATGATGGTGCGGCTGTTCATCATCCAGCATGATTGCGGACATGGATCGATGTTCTCCACCGCCAAGTGGAACGACCGGATCGGCCGGGCGCTGGGTGTGATCACGCTGACGCCTTATGACTATTGGCGTCGATCGCATGCCATCCACCATGCCGGATCGGGCAACCTTGATCGCCGCGGCGTGGGCGACATCGATACGTTGACAGTGGCCGAATACCTGGCGTTGTCGCGCGTCGGCCGGCTGAAATACCGGCTTTACCGGCATCCGCTGGTGATGTTCGGGATTGGACCAGCGTTTATCTTCATGCTGGAACACCGCTTGCCGGTGGCCGCACTCAAGGATGGAGTTATGTCCTGGACCAGTGTGATGATCACCAATCTGGCAATTGCGGCCATGTGGATCGGGCTGGGCATGCTGGTCGGTTTCAAGGCGTTCCTGATCATTCATCTGCCGATCATGCTGATCGGCGCCTCGATCGGGGTCTGGATGTTTTATGTCCAGCACCAGTTCAATCCGACCCATTGGGATCATGCGCCGGAGTGGGAGCGGGAATTTGCGGCCCTGCACGGGAGCTCGTTTTACGATCTGCCGCGGCCGTTGATGTGGGTGACCGGCAATATCGGCATCCATCATGTGCACCATCTTTCAAGCCGGATTCCGTTCTACCGGCTGCCGCAAGTGCTCAAGGATTTCCCCGAACTTGCCAGTATCGGCCGGTTGACCTTGTGGGAGAGCTTCCGCTGCGTGCCGCTGACGCTGTGGGATGAAGAGCGCCGCCGGCTTGTGCCGTTCCGTTCGGTGCACGGCCGGATGGCCGCTGCTGCCTGATGAAACTGCCATTCCGGCGCCACGCAGCCCAGTGGCCGCAACGTCGGAATGGCTCATTTGCGCTTTCGCTTGTGTTGAAGTCAGAAAGTGTGTAAGGATAGCCTATCGATTTTGACCGGACGACTTGGTCGCGGACCGCCGGAGGCGGGCAGACGCTCAACACTTCACGTAAAATTCGATGACGAACGCCTGCGCCGAGCGCTTTGAAGAGCGCTTGCGCTGGCAACTACATTCATGGACACAAAGGACCTTCCATGCAAACCGGTACAGTCAAATTCTACAATGATCAAAAGGGCTTCGGCTTCATCGCTCCGGACGACGGCAGCAAGGACGTTTTCGTCCATGCAACCGCTCTTGAACGCGCTGGCATGCGCGGTCTGGCCGAAGGCCAGAAGGTGTCGTTCGACACCGCCGAAGATCGTCGCACCGGCAAGACCGCCGTTTCGACCATTCAGGCTGCCTGAATAAAACAAGAAAGCATCGGCTGGCTTGGCTGGCCGTTGTGATCAGATCACGCCCGGGAACTTCGGTTTCCGGGCGTTTTTTGTGGGCGCGCGCATTTTGACGATGGTGGGGATGGATGTCGACCTGTCCGCATAAGCCCCCACAGCTGGCCCAGGAGAGGCGACGGCACACTGCCGCTCCCGCGGCGGAGGTGAGGCCCCGCGCAGAGATGCAGCCCGCCGTGTGCTCCGCCATCCGTTTCAGGTCTGACGCTGTCGTTTGGGAGTTGCGCAGTCAACTTAACGCGTCTGGGGCGCCTCACCGCATTTGGTTCATGCCATATGCGACGCCCACACGGATGCATTTGAACGCAGTCAGGATGAACCCCCTGACGCGGGGTGCTGCCAGTGGAGTGGATTTTTCAAACCGTACAAACACGAAAACAGCCGGCCCCGAAGGACCGGCTTGCAGATTCCGGAATTGGCAAAGAAGCCAGTGCGCGTCGTTAGCTGCGGAACCGGCTCAGGCGGCCGGAACGCAGGCGACGGGCGAGATCACTCAGATCAGGCGGATTCTTTTGGCGTCAGGACCTGGCGGCCGCGATACATGCCTGTCTTCAGGTCGATGTGGTGCGGACGGCGCAGTTCGCCCGAATCCTTGTCTTCGACATAGATCGGGGCCTTGAGGGCGTCGGCGGAACGGCGCATGCCGCGCTTGGAAGGGGTAGTTTTACGCTTTGGAACAGCCATGACGAACTCCAGTTCAACATACAGACATGATCAACGAACGACCCGAGGGGCCGAAATTGACACATGCCGATTTCGGAAATTTGCCGGGCTTATACATGGCATTTCCGGATTTGACCAGCATCGTGCCGCATTTTTTTGAGCCCGTCCGGTGTCATAGGCCAGCCCCCCCGACTGCGCAATGGCGCATCATCGGCGTCTGAGCCGGTCAGGCCTCGTCTTCTTCGACGATCCACGGTTCGGCGCGGCCAGCTGCTTCCCATTCCTGCCACGCCGGGAGCGCCTTCATGCGCGCCATGTAGCCGGCTGAAGCCTGAGTGGTCTCAAAGCCATAGACATCGAGACGATTGACCACAGGGGCATACATGGCGTCGGCAATGGAAAAATTGCCAAGCAGAAACGGCCCGCCGGTTTCGGCGAGGCACTCATCCCACAGCGACTGGATGCGAGCCGCGTCGGCGTCGATGGCAGCGGTCGTGGCAATTGCAGCGCGGGGTCTGCGCATGTTCATCGGGCAAGCGGAGCGAAGCGCTGAAAACGAGGAGATCATCTCCAGGCTGACCGCCATTGCCCGGCTGCGTCGGGCGTTGTCGTCGGGCCACAAGCCCGAGGCCGGGTTTGCGCGGGAGACGTGATCGAGGATCGCCAGCGATTCCCAGATGGTGACGCCATCGTCAATGAGAACCGGGACCTTGCCGGTGGGGGAGAATTTCACGAACGCCGGGTTGCCATTGCCCATGTCGAAAGGCACCAGCCTTTCCTCAAAGGCGATACCCGCCATGCGCATGCCGATCCAGGGTCGGAATGACCAGGAGGAATAGTTCTTGTTGCCGATATAGAGGATAGGGTCGGGCATGGTTCAGCGCTTTCGATGGTGGTTTCGATAGCGCCTCGTATTTTATGAATGCGTGGCGCTGTCACAGAGTGCGATGTTCGCATGGGCATCGGCGGCGAAAAGCCAATTTGGCTTAACTCAGTCATAAAGACATTTGATGTAAGCGCCGGATTGTTTGGCCCGGCCTTCGATAACACGGGCCAGCTTCTGCATGCTGCGCGACGGGTTGGCCGCGTTGCGCTTGATCGGATTGGGCAGGGTGACGGCCAGCCGCGCCGCCTGCCGGGCTGAAAGCTTGGCTGCGGAAACACCAAAATAGGCTTGCGCAGCGGCTTCGATGCCATAAACGCCGGGGGCCCATTCGGCGATGTTGAGATAGATCTCCATCAACCGCCGCTTCGACCAGACGACATCGATCCACAGCGCAAGCGGGATTTCCAGCGCCTTGCGCAGCACCGACCGGGTGGAGGGCAGAAACAGGTTCTTGGCGGTTTGCATCGGGATGGTGCTGGCGCCACGCGTCGCTTCGCCGTCAAGCGCGTCGTCAATGACGAGATTGAGCGCCTTCCAGTCGACGCCGGAGTGGGTGCAGAACTGCCCGTCCTCCGACATCATCACCGATTGCACCAGAACCGGGGCGATGGCGTCGAAGGAGACCCATTGCCGTTCATAAGAACGGCCGGCGGCATTTTCCGCCAGCATCAGCGTTGAAACCGGATGGATCTGCGGCAGGGCATAGAGCGGAATCAGCAGATAGGGCAGACCCACCAGCAGTACGATGATCAGCACAAACCATGTGATTAGCCGCCTGAAAAGCGAACGTCGCTGCGGGCCGCTGCCATTGCGGCCGTTTTTTGCGGTCTTGGAATGACTTGTCTTGGCCAACTGGGGTTCCTGCGCGCGTTTCGGCGTCAATGACGGCTGTTGACCGATGTCTTTAGCGGTCCTGACGGCGCAAGACCAGACTGCCGTACCGCGGATTTTATGGCGAGGAAGGCACAAACAAACCGTTGCCGCACAGAAGACGGCATGGCAAGAGACCGGCATGGATCAGGTTGGCAAAGACAGTTTCAATAATCGGCTGGATGGCGCGGCAGCACGGGTGGCGGCCCTGCTGGAGTTGATGTTGCGGGAAACGCCGCTCAAGGGTGAGATTGCCCGCCCGGAGCGCCTGATCTCCGCCATGCGCCATGGTGTTCTCAACGGCGGCAAGCGGATTCGCCCGTTCCTGGTGCTGGAGACCGCCCGCCTGCTGGGGGCGCCGGAAGACGCTGCCTTGCGCGTGGCCGCATCGCTTGAATGTATCCACTGCTATTCGCTGATTCATGATGATTTGCCGGCGATGGACGACGACGATTTGCGGCGCGGCCAACCCACGGTGCATGTCGCGTTTGACGAGGCGACGGCGATCTTGGCCGGCGACGGGTTGTTGACGCTGGCCTTCGACATTCTCTCGGCCCCCGAAACCGCGCTGCCGGACACGACCCGGCTGGCGCTGGTCAACCAGTTGGCGCGAGCGGCGGGGGTTGGCGGCATGGTCGGCGGGCAAGCGCTTGATCTTCAGGCCGAGCGGGTTGCGCCGGACGAAGCCGGCATTGTGCGGCTGCAGGCGATGAAGACCGGCGCTTTGCTGCGTTATGCCTGTGCCGCCGGTGCCATTGCCGCACAAGCAGACGCGGAAAGCCTGGCGCGGATGACGCGGTTTGGCGAGATTGTCGGTCTGGCGTTTCAACTGGCCGATGATCTGCTGGACGTGACCTCGGATGCGGCGACGTTGGGCAAGGCGGCCGGGAAGGACGCAGGCCGCGGCAAGGGGACGCTGGTGTCACTGCACGGGGTGGATGTGGCGCGACAGCGGCTTGATGGGCTTGTGGAAGAGGCGACGCTGCTGATGCAGCCCTATGGCGCCGCGGCCGGGACGCTGGTCGAGGCTGCCGGTTTCATAGCCAATCGCGACCGTTAAATCGCCGCGCGGCCACCCGAATAGACAAAAATCGCATTAAGGCTTTGATTTAATGCATGTCCGTTTATCGTTCCATGAATTGGTCTGAGCGGGTCCTGCATTTGTAGCCGCGGGATTCTCATGGACGCCGGTAGTGATTGGCGATGAAAATCGCGTCCGTCACCCCTACCCTCCATACGTGTTTATTAACCAACTAAAGGCAAAATCCGTCAAAATGGATGTTGCCGGACCATGACAGATACACTTGACGATCAGGCTGAGACAGCCACAGCACGCCGAACCATCATTGCCTTGCGCATTGGCTATATTGTTTCGCTATCGGCGATTGCGATCATCTGGATTTTCTTTTTTGTCGAGCAGATCGCTCACAATGAAGAGATTCAGCAGATTGGCGCGCTGTCGGAATCCTTTGCTGAAGTCGATCATGGAATGCGGGCCATCGCCGATCGCAGCAACCGGCTGGCGCAGACCTATGTCGATTACGCAAACTCTGTCGATCCGAGGCTTTCCAATCTGACACTGGCCGAAAAAAATAAGGTGCGCGATACGTTGGCGGTGGATCCCGACATCATTTCGGCGGTTTCGAGCTTGCGCTACCGGTTGGAAAGGACTCGTTGGAAGCTCAAGGCGCTGAAGGACGCCTGGGCTGAAGCGCCTGTGGGCCTGATCCACAAAATCCAGTCAAACTCGCGGTACATGACCAATTCCGATCCATTTCTCAATCATGCCCAGATGCTCGAGGCAAAACGTCTCGATGCGGCGCGGACCAAAAAGGATATGTACTGGACCGGGCGCGAAACCGACGCGCTCTATCAGGGCGTGGTCGAGCCGTCGAATCTGTATGTGCAGGAACAGTTCCGCGATTACCTCGCCGGCCTGTCGCTAGCCCAGGGCAAGTTGCTGCAGCACTACCTGACGGCAACCATGGTGGTTCTGATGGTGGTCGGGCTTGGCATTTTCCTGCCGATCGACATCATGATCCACAAGATGATCAATCGGCTGCAGGAAAAGCGTCGTGAGATCGATGCCGCGCTGACAAAGGCGCAGGCTGCGGATCGGGCAAAATCCGAGTTTCTGGCGACCATGAGCCATGAAATACGCACACCGATGAACGGCGTGCTCGGCATGGCCGAATTGTTGACACGGACCGAGCTTGATACGCGGCAGCGCACCTTTACCGACGTGATCCTCAAGTCCGGAAATGCGCTGCTCGAGATCATCAATGATATTCTGGATTTTTCCAAGATCGATGCCGGACAGATGGTCTTGTGCCCGAAATCTTTTAACCTTGTCGATACGGTCGAGGATGTGGCGACATTGATGTCGTCGAGGGTGGTCGAGAAGGACATCGAATTGGTGGTCCGGATTGCGCCGGGACTGCCGGATCAGTTGATCGGCGACCCGGGTCGGCTTCGCCAGATTCTGACCAATCTGGTTGGCAATGCGGTCAAGTTCACCGAAAAAGGCCATGTGATGGTCGAGATCAACTGGGCCGAAGTCGACAGCTCCGGCGGCGATCGGCGGTTGGCTATCTCGGTTGCTGTGCGTGATACCGGGATCGGCATTCCCGCCGACAAGATTGAGGCCATTTTCGACAAGTTCAGCCAGGTTGACGGCTCGTCGACCCGCAAGCACGAGGGCACCGGGCTTGGCCTGGCGATTGCCACGCGACTGGTCGACCTGATGGGCGGACAGCTGGCGGCCGTAAGCACGCCCGACGAGGGCTCCACCTTCAGCTTCACGGTGGAGATGGATGTGCATGGTGGCGACAGTGTCGCCAAGGTTTCGACGGCCGACGAGCTTACCGGTCGGCGCGTGCTGGTGATAGACGACAACTCCATCAACCGCATGATCCTGACCGAGCAGATGCGTGACTGGGGGTACGACTGCGTGGCAGTGGAAAGCGGCGAGATCGGACTCAACCTGCTGCGGCATGCGCGGGCTAATCATGGCATCGGCATTGATCTGGTGGTGCTTGATTTCCAGATGCCGGTCCTGTCGGGGGCGGAAGTTGCGCGGGCGATCCGCGCCGACCCGCTGATTGCCGACACACCGATTCTGGTGCTCTCGTCGATCGATCAGGCAGACCAGCTGGAATCGCTCAACCATCTGGACATTTTCGCGCAATTGACCAAGCCGGTGCGTACCGCACAATTACGGCAGACGGTACAGGCAGCGCTGCGGCAGACGCAGCCGGGCGGAGACGGCGCTGGCGCGGATGTAGCGACGGTGGTCGAGGCGCCGACCGCATCGCCGGCTGCACCGGTTTTAGCAACGACAATTGTCGCGCCGGAACCATCGCAGAGAAGTGCACCACTGATTTTGGTGGCCGAGGACAACCACATCAATCAGATCGTCTTCCAGCAATCGCTGGATGGGCTCGGCCTGGCCCAGAAGCTCGCGGTCAACGGGCGCGAAGCCGTGCGCCTGTGGGCGGAACTGCGTCCGACCCTGGTGTTGATGGATGTGTCGATGCCCGAACTCAGTGGCCTTGAAGCCACCGCCGAGATCCGCGCGATCGAAGCCCGCGAAGGGCTGTCACCGACGCCGATCATCGCGGTGACCGCGCATTCGCTGAAGGGTGACGAGGACCGGTGTCTGGCCGCCGGGATGGACGATTATCTCTCCAAGCCTATTTCACCGGAAAAGCTCGGTGCGATGATCGAGCGCTGGCTGCCCGGCGCCCTGGAGAATGCCGATAATGCCTATCGCGCGGCGCATTGACAGGCGCCGCGGGCTGATTTGAGATGCCAGCGTTGGACCCCGGACCCCGGTCGTGGCTGGTTCAGTCGCCTTGGCCGAAGCGCTTTTCGATGTAATTGGCGACCATGACCTGGAAATCCTCGGCGATTTTCGGGCCCCGCAGCGTTCCGGCCTTCTTGCCGTCGATGAAAACCGGGGCCGCCGGGCTTTCGCCGGTTCCGGGCAGAGATATGCCGATATCGGCATGTTTGGATTCACCGGGGCCATTGACGATGCAGCCCATGACGGCGACCTGCAGGCCTTCGACGCCGGGATACTTGTCGCGCCAGACCGGCATGTTGCGCCTTAGATCATCCTCGATGGCGCGGGCGAGTTCCTGAAACACGGTCGATGTGGTGCGGCCGCAACCGGGGCAGGCGGCGACCACCGGCAGGAACTGCCGGAAGCCCATGACCTGCAACAATTCCTGGGCGACGATAACTTCGCGGGTGCGGTCGCCGCCCGGTTCAGGGGTCAGCGACACACGGATCGTATCGCCGACGCCGGCCTGCAGGATGATGCCCATGGCGGCGGAGGAAGCGACGATGCCCTTCGAGCCCATGCCGGCCTCGGTCAGACCCAGATGCAGGGCATGGTCAGAGCGGCGGGCCAGTTCGGTGTAGACCGCGATCAGGTCCTGCACCTGGCTGACCTTGGCTGACAGGATAATGCGGTTGCGGGCCAGACCGGTTTCCTCGGCGAGTTTGGCTGAAAGCAGCGCCGACTGGATGATCGCTTCGCGGGTGACGTCGCGGGCGCTCAGCGGTGATCCTTCGGCGTGGTTCTGGTCCATCAGCCGGGTCAGCAGCACCTGATCGAGTGAACCCCAGTTGACGCCGATCCGCACCGGCTTGTCATAGCGGATCGCCATTTCGACGATTTCGACGAATTGCCGGTCCTTCTTGTCCTTGAAGCCGACATTGCCCGGATTGATCCGGTATTTGGCCAATGCTTCGGCGCAGGCCGGGTGATCGGCCAGCAGCTTGTGGCCGATGTAGTGAAAATCACCGACAAGCGGCACGTCGAGGCCGAGCCGCTCAAGCCGCTCCCGGATCTTCGGTACGGCTGCGGCGCTCTCGTCGCGGTCGACGGTGATGCGGACGATTTCGGAGCCAGCACGGTGAAGGGCAGCGACCTGAGCCACAGTGCCGTCGACATCGGCGGTGTCGGTGTTGGTCATCGATTGCACCACCACCGGGGCGCCACCGCCAACAATAACACCGCCGACATCGACGGCGACGCTTGAGCGACGGGCCTGCGGGACAATGAAGGGGGAAATGGTCATGGGCGGCCTCGGGTTGCAGTTTGCCTAAGGTGCGAAGCCTTGGGCTGGTCACTTCCTAAAACGGTAACTGGTCAATTGGAAGGAGTTTGATGGCGACGGACTAGTCAAACCGGGTTGAGCAGCCAGACCGCACGATTGAGTGCGGCGGCGGTGATCACCCACGCCGCGTAAGGCACAAATAACAGGGCTGCCAGCTGTGAGACCGTGCTGGCCATGGCGATATAGGCGAGAATGGCAAGCAGTAGCAGGCAGATGTCGACGAAAGCCAGGTCCATGCGGTGACGCCCGAAAAACAGCCATGACCAGGCGCCGTTAAAGATCAGCTGCAAAAGCCAGAGCGCCATGGCGATGCTGATCCCGCTTGCTTGCCAGACCAACCATCCGGAGATGGCGATGGCAATGTAAAGAATGGTCCAGACCAATGGAAAAGCCCAGTTCGGCGGGGTCCATGCAGGACGGCGCAAGCCCTGATACCATGCGCCGGGCTTGAAGAAGACGCCGCTCGATGCGGTTGCAACCACAAGCACGGTAATGACGATGGCGGACATTTGATGTTCCCCGGACGGCAGTGGCAGGATATGGCGAAGCTGCTGCGTTGCGCAGACTCGCCGATCTCCCGTCAAAGGTAGTGTGGCGGCGCAGATTTGCCAGTAGCTCCAATGGGTGGCTGTCTGCTTTTGAGGGCAATGCCGGTCCTTCGTTCGGCCGGGGTCTGCAGGGGTGACGCTTGATCAGGATCATTGCCGGAATGCACCATCGTCGGCAAAAGCAGGATGTGAGTTGTGGGGAAGAGAGGGAGGATGACATGACCAACGTCACGTCAGGGGTGGGAAGTGGGGCGCCGCCGATCCGCGAGGTTTCGCTGGCCGATGTAAGCGCCAGCCTTGCCGATGGCTGGGCGGATTTTCGCGCGCATCCGGGCTTCGGACTGTTTTTTGGCGGGATCTACATGGTCGGCGGATGGCTGATCCTGGCGTTTCTCAACCGGGTCGGTGCGCCGTGGATGATCATTCCGTTGGCAATCGGCTTCCCGCTGCTGGGGCCATTTGTGGCAGTCGGGCTCTATGAAGTGAGCCGACGGCGCCGGGCTGGCGAGCCGGTCACCCGCAAAGGAGTTCTGGCCCAGGTGTTTTATCAGCGTGAACGCCAGCTTGGCTGGATGGCCTTTGTGGTGATGTTCATTTTCTGGGTCTGGGTCTATCAGGTGCGGCTGCTGTTCGCGCTGTTTTTGGGGTTCAAGTCGTTTTCCAGCTGGGATGCATTTGTGCAGATCGTGCTGTCGACGCCGGAAGGGTGGGGGTTCCTGATCGTGGGCACCATTGTTGGTGCCTTTTTGGCCTGTGTGCTGTTTTCAACAACGGTGATCGCCTTGCCGATGCTGGCCGAGCGGGAGGTGGATTTCGTCACCGCGATGATCACCAGCGTCGCCGCGGTGGTCAAGAATCCGGTGCCAATGCTGGCGTTCGGCTTCATCGTCGGGCTGGCCACGCTTGTCGCGCTGCTGCCGGCCTTTGTTGGGTTGCTGGTGATCCTGCCGGTGCTTGGGCACGCGACCTGGCACCTCTACCGGCGCGTATCTGCGCCCGTTTGAGCGTGTCCATCTGAGAACATTCGTCGGGTAGGGGATCAGGAGCAGGAAATCTGGCGGATCACCGGCTGGCACAGCGTCGGGTTGCCGCCGCAGCAATCTTCCAGCAGGAAGCCGAGCAGACCGCTGATGCCGTCATGATCAGCGTGATAGCGCACGGTACGGCCGTCACGCACGCGGCGTACCAGACCGGCCTTCAACAAGATGCCGAGATTGGTCGACATTGTGTTCTGGCGGACACCGAGGCGTTCACCGATTTCACCAGAGGCAAGTCCCTCTGGGCCAGCCGATACCAGCAGCCGGAACACGGCGAGCCGGGTTTCCTGACCAAGGGCTGCGAAGGCATCAAGGGCGCGCTGCTGATCCATATTCAATGGGTATTGGATAGGTCCGGTTTGCGCAAGACGGTGACGGCGCGCAGCGGCAGCGATTGTCGCCCTGAATGTCGCTGCGGGATCACCGCTGTGGCGGGTTGTTCCAGTGAATATCCTCAAGCGTCTGCATGCGGGTACGGGCGGACGAGGACTGGGCCCGCGAGACCCGGTCGATCAGCGCTTCGGCCAGAGCCAGCAGGGTAACACTGGAATCCCAGGTACGGTTGGCATCAACGACGCAGGGCAGCACCACCCGGGCGGAGCGGGCGATCGGTGACAGCCACGGGTCGGTTATCAGCAGGATGCGGGCCTTGCGCTCGACCATCAATTCACCCAGCCGGACAAGATCGGCCTGATAGCGGCGGATATCGAAAAGCACTGCTACGTCTCCGGGACGGACATCGAGCAACTGGTCGCGCCATGTCGATGTCTGACCGCTGAAATGCCTGACATTGGGACGGATGATCGTAAGGTGTGCGGCCATGTAAGCAGCGATTGTATCGGTGAAGCGACCGCCCAGGAAATAGCAGGTCGATTTGTGATCGGAGAGCAGTTCACAGGCCGCCTCGAATTCGCTCTCCGTGATTGCTTTCAGAGTAGCCTCGAGATTGGCGGAGATCACCGAAAAACTGGCCTTGAGTGCAGGATTGTCGGCTGCCGGCGCCGAGCTGCGGGCGCGTTCGAGCGGCGACATCAATTGTGCCTGCACGTCCTTGCGCAGCACCCGCTGGAATTCCGGATAGGAGTCGAAGCCGAGCCGGGAAACGAACCGCAACACCGTGGGCGCGCTGGTTCCGGCAAGGGCTGCGAGTTCGGCGATGGTTGAAAGCCCGATGCTGGGATAATTGGCAAGGAAAGCGTGGGCGACCTTCTTTTCCGCGCCCGGCAGCGTGCCCAAAGCTGCCTGCACCTGTTCGCGTATGGCCATTTCCGGTTCCCGATCTGTTGATTCCAAATATGTAATAAAAATTACAGGATTGACAGGGAGCACACAATACTAATCAATGTTACGCAAGCGGCCGGCACAGGCCGCAGGTTATCGGGAACAGTTATCAAGGTGCGAGACCGCATGCTGATCGATCCTTCAGAAGGTCCTGTCTTTGCCGTTCACCGTGAAAACGGGGCGAGCGATGTGGTGCTGGTCTGCGAACACGCGGCACATACCATTCCGCGCAAGCTGGGCACGCTTGGGCTGGAAGAAGCCACCCTGAAAAGCCATATCGGCTGGGACCCTGGCGCGGCCAATGTTGCCGAACGGCTCTCCGAAATTCTCGACGCGCCGCTGGTGATGCAGCGGTTTTCGCGGTTGGTCTATGATTGCAACCGCCCGCCCGAAGCCGCTGACGCTTATCCCGAACGCAGTGAGATTTATTCGGTTCCAGGTAATCAGAACCTGAGCGAAGAGGACCGTGCATGCCGGGCCGAGGCGCTCTATCACCCGTTTCATAATGCGATTGATGCTCTCATCGACAGCCGTCTGAGCGTGGGCCGGCGGGTTGTTCTGGTCACCGTGCATTCCTTCACCCCGGTCTATTTCGGCAAACCGCGCGATGGATTGCTCGGTATTCTGCACGACGCGGATAGCCGGCTTGCCGATGCGATGCTTGCGGCAGTTGCAAAGGAGAAGCTCGAAGGCGTGCGGCGAAACTATCCCTATGGTGCCGACGACGGCGTCACGCACACCCTCAAGCGGCATGGCCTGGCCCGGCAAATCGCCAATGTGATGCTGGAAATCCGCAATGACCTGATTGCCGATGCGCCTGGTCAAGAGCTCTGGGCGGACCGGATCGCCAGGCTGCTTCGCACCGCACTTTCCGATCTCGAAGAACAGGGAGGGCGCCTGCATGCCTGAACTTGCGATGCCTGGAATGGCGACCCGCCTGTGGCAGGTGGTGTGTGAGCGGAGGGGGCAAGCATGAAGCTGGCCGAACGCTATATTCGTGTGGTCGACGCCTTCAACCGTCGTGTCGGCCGGTTTGCGATGTATCTGATCTTCGCGCTGATGGGCGTGCTGTTGTGGTCGTCGGTGAGCAAATATGCCGGGTCGCCAGCGCTGTGGACGCTGGAAATGGCGCAGTTCATCATGGTTGCCTATTACCTTTTGGGCGGGGCCTATTCGATGCAACTGGGCGACCATGTGCGGATGGATCTGGTCTATGCGAGCTGGTCGCCACGGCGCAAGGCGGCGGTTGATGCGGTGACCGTGCTGTTCTTGCTGTTTTACCTTTGCGTGCTGCTCTACGGCGCGGTTTCCAGCACCACCTATGCCATCGAATATGGCGAGCGCGCCCACTCGGTGTGGCGGCCCTATATGTGGCCGGTCAAGCTTATCGGCGGCATCGGCATCTTCTTGATGCTGTTGCAGACATTTGCCGAGTTTCTTCGTGACATCCTTTATTTGCGCGGCGTCAGCGTCGACCACCAAAGCGAGGCGGGCCTTTGAGCTACGAACTTATCGCGTTGTTCATGTTTGCCGCCATGATGGCGCTGTTGTTGACCGGGCAACGCGTGTTCGGCGTGATCGGCGCCGTGGCGGTGATCGCGGCGCTGCCGCTGTGGGGTACGGGCGGCGTTGAAATCGCCTTCGCGCAGTCTATCAAGCTGATGAAATGGTATCCGCTGCTCACGCTGCCGATGTTCATTTTCATGGGCTACATGCTTTCCGAAAGCCGCATTGCTGATGATCTTTACCGGATGTTCCATGTCTGGTTCGGACCAGTGCCGGGCGGGCTGGCGATCGGCACCATTCTGCTGATGGTGGTGATTTCGGCAATGAACGGGCTGTCGGTGGCCGGCATGGCGATCGGTGCGACCATTGCGTTGCCGGAACTTCTGCGCCGCGGCTACGACAAGGTGATGATCACCGGGGTGATCCAGGGGGGATCCAGTCTGGGGATCCTGATACCGCCTTCGGTGGTGCTGGTGCTTTATGGCATGATCGCCCGGCAGCCGGTCAGCCAGCTGTGGCTGGCGGGGGTATTTCCGGGGCTGCTGATGGCCGGCCTGTTCATTCTCTACATTGCGGTGCGCTGCAAGCTGCAGCCGCATCTGGGGCCGCCGCTCTCAAAAGCAGAACGCGATGCCATCACTTGGAGTGAACGGATAAGCCTGCTGCGTGCCGGCATCCTGCCCTTCATGATCTTCTTCCTGATGAACGGCCTGTTCCTGATGGGCTACACCAGCCTGGTGGAAAGCTCGGCGGTTGGCGCGCTGGCCTCGATGCTGGCTGCGATCATCAAGCGGCGTTTGACCCGCGAGGTGTTTGAAAACACGGTGCGCAAGACGCTCGGCATTTCCTGCATGTTCATGTGGATCATTCTGGCGGCATTGTGCTTTGGCGCGGTGTTTGACGGGCTCGGCGCAGTGCGCGCCATCGAGGATTTCTTCCTCGGCCAACTCGGGCTTGAGCCGTGGCATGTGCTGATCCTGATGCAGCTGAGTTTTTTGCTGATGGGCACCTTTCTTGATGATACGGCAATGCTGGTGATCGTCGCACCGCTCTACGTGCCGCTGGTCAAGATATTGGGGTTCGATCTGGTGTGGTACGGCATCCTTTATACGATCACCTGCCAGATCGCCTACATGACGCCGCCGTTCGGCTACAATCTGTTCCTGATGCGGGCTATGGCGCCGCCGGAAATCACGATTCGTCATATCTACCAGTCTGTTATTCCCTTCGTCGCGGTCATGCTGCTCACCTTGGTGATCGTGATGATGTTCCCGGAGCTGGCCTTGTGGTTGCCGCAGCAGTTCCAGGGCAAATTACGAGGCTGACATGAGCAGATCCTAAGAAGATGAAACCGAAAAGGAGAACAGCATGAGCAATATCAAGAGGCGTCAATTTCTCACCAAGGCCGGCGTTGCTGCCGGCGCGGCGGCCGGAACAGCCCTCGCGGCGCCTGCCGCGATTGCACAGGAACCGATCCGCTGGCGTATGCAGACCTATGCCGGGGCGGCCCTGGGCCAGTTTGTAACCCAGCCCTTCGTCGATGCCTTCAACAAGGCGGCCAATGGCGAGATGGTGATCGAGCTGTTCTTCGCCGACCAGATCGTGCCGACCGGCGAATTGTTCCGTGCCATGCAGGCTGGCACCATTGATGCCGTCCACTCGGACGATGATCTCGATGGCATCGCCCGTCGAAGTGGGTTTGTTCGGCGGCTATTTCCCGTTCGCCACCCGCTCGATTCTCGATGTGCCGGTGCTGTTCCAGCAATACGGCCTGGGCGATATCTGGCGCGAAGCCTATTCCGGAACTGGCGTTGTCTGGCTTTCGGCAGCTGGCCAGGACCCGTGCAACTTCAACACCAAGAAGGAAATCACCAGCGTTGCCGATCTCGACGGTCTGAAGCTCTACACGTTCCCGACGGCCGGTCGCTTCCTGACCCAGTTCGGTGTGGTGCCGCTGTCAATTCCCTACGAGGACGCCGAAGTTGCGGTGCAGACCGGCGAGCTCGACGGCATGTCCTGGTCGGGGATCACCGAGGACTACACTGTCGGCTGGGCCAATGTGACCGATTACTTCCTGACCAACAATATCTCCGGCGCCTGGATCGGTTCGTGGTTTGCCAACGAGGAAAAGTGGAACGAGTTGCCCGACCATCTCAAGGCGCTCTACATGTCCTGCATGGAAGCCAGCCACACGTTCCGCAACCAGTGGTATTGGGGTGGGGAAGCCAAGCTGCGCGCCACCGGCGACAAGCTTAAGCTCCGCTCGGTTCCGGCCAAGGACTGGAAGCAGGTCGAAGATGCTGCCATCAAGTTCTGGGATGAAATCGGCGCGGAAAGCGAAACCAAGGCCAAGGTGATCTCGATCTTCAAGGATTACAACAAGGTCATCAACGGTGCCGGGTTCCCCTACGGCGAAAGCTGAGGCAACGCGCCTTTGAAATCTCCGCCTCCCGGCTCGTCCGGGGGCGGTTTGCCGCAGTGCCGCCGGGCGCCAGTCATGCCAGCATCGGACCACTGCACCTTCTCGATGTCGCGTGTGCCGCTTCAGATCGTTTCTGGAATGAGACAATGCGCGCTTACCGCCTATCAGGATCAGATTGCCATGGCCGGAAACCTTACATTCGACGAGCTGAAATCCGCCGCGCGCTCCGGCGATATCGACACGGTGCTGGTGTGCTGTGTCGACATGCAGGGGCGGCTGATGGGCAAGCGGTTTCATGTCCAGAATTTCATCGATTCAAGCCATCAGGAGACCCATTGCTGCAACTACATGCTGGCAACCGATCTCGAGATGGCGACCCCGGATGGCTATGCCACCACCAGTTGGCGGGCGGGCTACGGCGATTACGTGATGAAGCCCGACCTTTCCACCATGCGCCGCGTGCCGTGGCTGGACGGCACGGCGATGGTGTTGTGCGATCTGCTTGATCACAAGACCCACAAACCGGTGCCGCAGTCACCGCGGCAGATTCTCAAGGTCCAGATCGCCCGGCTCAAGGAGTTGGGCTACGAGGCAATGATGGCCACCGAGCTTGAGTTTTTCCTGTTCGAGCAGAGCTTTCGCGAGCTCGCCCAATCGGGCTATCGCGAGCTGACGCCAATCAGCGCCTACAATGAGGACTACCACATTCTCCAGACCACCAAGGAAGAGGGCATCATGCGCCCGGTGCGCAATCACCTGTTTGCTGCCGGCATTCCGATCGAGAATTCCAAGGGTGAGGCCGAGACCGGCCAGGAAGAGCTCAATATCCGCTATGCCGAAGCGCTCGATTGCGCCGATCACCACACGATTGCCAAGCATGCGGTCAAGGAAATTGCCTGGGCGCAGGGCCGGTCGGTGACTTTTCTGCCGAAATGGCACCCCAAGAAGGTCGGTTCGTCGTCGCATGTGCACATGTCGCTGTGGAGCGGCAAGACCCCGGTTTTCCGCGACGAGAGCGGTGAATACGGCATGTCGGAGCTGATGCGCCATTTCATGGCGGGCCTGATTGAATATGCGTCCGACTACACCTGGTTCATGGCGCCCTATGTCAACAGCTACAAGCGCTTCATGAAGGGCAGCTTCGCGCCGACCCGCACGGTCTGGTCGGTTGACAACCGCACCGCCGGCTTCCGCCTTTGCGGCGAAGGCAGCAAGGCGGTCCGCGTTGAATGCCGCATCGGCGGCTCGGACATGAACCCGTATCTTGCCCAGGCCGCCCTGCTCGCCGCGGGTATCAGGGGAATCGAGGACAAGCTGAAACTGGCGCCACCGACCGGCGGCGACATCTACGAGAACGCGGAGGCCCGGCACATTCCCTCGACGCTGCGAGCGTCCACTGAGACCTTGCGCAGTTCGAAAATGCTGCGTGAAGCCATGGGTGATGACGTGATTGATCACTATGTACGCTGCGCCGAATGGGAGCAGGAAGAATTCGACAAGGCTGTGACCGACTGGGAAATTGCGCGCGGCTTTGAACGGGCGTAAGGGCGGTGCGGATCGTTACCAGTCAGGCCGGCAGGCCATCTATTAGGAGTTCAATGCAATGAGCGTTTTGAAATGCATATCGCCGATCGATGGCTCGGTGTACGCCGAACGGCCGGTGATGGGCGTCGAGGAGGCCGCGTCTGCTGTGGCGCGGACCCGCAAGGCGCAAAAGGACTGGGCCCGCCGGCCGCTCGACGAGCGCATCGCGCTGGTCCGTGCTGGCGTTGCCCGGCTTCACGAGATGAACGATGAGGTGGTGCCGGAACTGGCCTGGATGATGGGTCGGCCGGTGCGCTATGGCGGCGAGTTCGGTGGCGTCAACGAGCGCGCTACCTATATGGCCGAGATTGCCGCGCGGGCGCTGGCGCCGATCGAGATCGAGAATTCGGCTCAGTTCGAACGCCGCATTGTCCGCGAGCCGCACGGCGTGGTGTTTGTGGTCGCACCCTGGAATTATCCCTACATGACGGCGATCAACACAGTTGCGCCGGCGCTGATCGCCGGCAATACGGTGGTGCTCAAGCACGCCACGCAGACCTTGCTGGTTGGCGAACGCATGGCCCGCGCGTTCCGCGAGGCGGGCCTGCCGGAAGACGTGTTCATCAACCTGTTCCTCGATCATCCCGGAACAGAGAAGCTGATTTCAGCGGGAAGCTTCAATTTCATCAATTTCACCGGCTCGGTGGGTGGCGGCAAGGCAATCGAGCGGGCCGCGGCAGGAACCTTCACGGGGATAGGTCTTGAGCTTGGCGGCAAGGATCCCGGTTATGTAATGGAAGACGCCGATCTTGACTGGGCGGTCGATGTGCTGATGGATGGGGCGATGTTTAATGCCGGGCAATGCTGCTGCGGCATCGAACGGCTGTATATTGCCCGGCCACTCTATGACGCGTTTGTCGAAAAGGCCGCGGCCTGGGTGTCTTCTGGCCTCAAGCTCGGCAATCCGCTGGAACAGGACACCACCATCGGGCCTATGGCCAATGTCCGCTTCGCCAAAGAGGTCAGGGCACAGACGCAGGAAGCCATCGCCAGTGGCGCGCGCGGCCTGATCGATCCGAAACAGTTCCCCGCTGATGATGGTGGCGCCTACCTGATGCCACAGGTGCTGGTTGACGTGACCCACGACATGCGGGTGATGCGCGATGAAAGCTTCGGGCCGGTGGTCGGCATCATGCCGGTCGACAGCGATGAAGAAGCGCTGACGTTAATGAACGATTGCCAATTCGGCCTGACTGCCTCGCTGTGGACCAATGATGCCGAACGTGCGGCCCGCATCGGTGCCGAAATCGAAACCGGCACGGTGTTCATGAACCGGGCCGATTATCTCGATCCGGCATTGTGCTGGACCGGCTGCAAGGCCACCGGCCGCGGCGGTTCGCTGTCGGAAATCGGCTTTCACAACCTCACCCGTCCCAAATCCTACCACCTGAGAAAGAAATCCGCATGAGCCCGCGCGCCAACTGGTCCTATCCCACTGCAATTCGTTTTGGCGCCGGGCGCGTCTCGGAGCTGGCTGAAGCTTGCGCTGCAGCGGGCATGAAAAAGCCGTTGCTGGTTACCGACCGGGGACTGGCCTCGCTGCCGATTACCGCCAATGCGCTTGAACTTCTGGATGCCGCAGGCCTTGGACGGGCGATTTTTGCAGAGGTTGATCCGAACCCGAACGAGAAAAACCTCGAAGCCGGCGTTGCGGTGTTCAAGGCTGGTGGTCATGACGGTGTGATCGCCTTTGGTGGCGGTTCGGGGCTCGATCTTGGCAAGCTGATCGCGTTTCAGGCCGGGCAAACACGTCCGGTCTGGGATTTCGAGGATGTGGGTGATTGGTGGACCCGCGCCAATGGTGATGCCATCGCTCCGATCATTGCCGTGCCGACAACTGCGGGCACCGGCTCGGAAGTCGGCCGTGCGGGCGTGCTGACCAACTCGGTAACCCACGTCAAGAAGATCATTTTTCATCCCAAGTTGCTGCCTTCGGTTACCATCTGCGACCCGGAACTGACCGTTGGCATGCCGAAGATCATCACAGTGGGCACCGGCATGGACGCGTTCGCGCATTGCCTGGAGGCCTACTCGTCGCCGTTCTATCATCCGATGAGCCAGGGAATCGCGCTCGAAGGCATGCGGCTGGTCAAGGAAAACCTGCCGCTGGTGTTTGCTGATGGGTCCAATATCGACGCTCGCGCTGAAATGATGAGTGCGGCGGCGATGGGCGCGGTGGCTTTCCAGAAAGGCCTCGGCGCCATCCATGCGCTGTCGCACCCGATCGGTGCCGTCTATAACACCCACCACGGCATGACCAATGCCGTGGTGATGTCTCCGGTGCTGGTGATGAACCGGCCGGCGATCGAGGAGCGGATTGCACGGGCTTCGCACTATCTGGGAATTTCGGGCGGGTTTGACGGGTTTTACGATTTCGTGCTCGGCCTACGCGCCGATCTCGGTGTCCCCGACAAGCTGGCAGCACTTGGCGTTGGCCGTGACCGGATTGATGAAATGACTGAAATGGCGCTTGAAGATCCGAGCGCCGGCGGCAATCCGGTGACCATGACTGCAGAGAACACACGGGCCCTGTTTGAAGCCTGTATCTGAAGTTTTGCTGCTGCGCCGCGTGCCTTTCGGGCATGCGGCGCAGCTTGCGATGTATAGATTTGCCTTTCCCGAGCCGTCGCTGGTGTGCGGCAAATGCCGGAATGGCGTTGTTTTTTCACGATAATTCATTTTATGAGGCGTGCCTGAAAGGCGGATCCGCGCGAGACTTGCGCAAAACGCAATGGAGGGTTGCTATATGTGCAAGATTTCGGGTTACAATCGTTTCAAGAACGTGATTTGACTCACAGGCATCGCCGATTTCCGCGGGGGCCCGCGCAATCAGCTGCCAGCGGAGGAAGCCATGAACATGAACCCAGTTCTGCAGTTCCTGGAAGCCGAGAACCATGACGAGGACGATGCCGAGGCCATACGCGCGCGGCTTGCCCATGCCATTGGTGCGCTCGGATTCGATTTTTTCACGCTTGTGAGGCAACCGGGGCCCGAAAGCGATCTCGACAGGCATCATGCTGGCAGGCCAATGGCCGAAAGGCTGGCCCGAGCTTTATGTGAAGCGCAAATATGCCACCATTGATCCGATGGTCCGATATCTCGGGCATAGCCAGTGCGGGTTTCGTTGGCGTGAACCGATGCAGGCTTTTGAGTTTGATCCGCAGCGCAAGCGGATGGAACGGATGATGGTGGATGCGCGCCGTCACGGACTGGAAGACGGCTATGTGTTTCCGGTTCACGGCCGGCGCGGGCTGGTAGGGGTGTTGACGGTGGCCGGTCACAGCATTGATCTTTCGCCATCCGAAATGGCGATGATGGATGCCTTGGCCAAAAAGGCGTTCTGGGGACTGCTCGAGACACAGGATCCGGCCGCCCATCGACGGCTCAGCCGCCCGGTGGTGGTGCAGATGACCAAGCGCGAGATGGAGACGCTCGAATATCTCGGCCATGGTATGACCTCCAACGAGATGGGAGAGACGCTTGGCCTCTCGGCGCACACCATCGACTGGTACATGAACGGTATCCAGGAAAAATTGCAGGCCAAGAACCGGCACCATGTTGTGGCGATCGCATTCAGACTCGGGCTCATCTCTTAATTTGCACTGCAGCAAAACAGACGCTATTGAATGGGCGCGGGGTCGGGTTGGACCCCGATCCCTTCGCCCAAACCCGGGAGCCTGTTTGTGCCAATCTCCAAGATTCTTGTTGCCAACCGGTCTGAAATAGCCATTCGCGTGTTTCGCGCGGCCAATGAGTTGGGGCTGAAGACCGTCGCCATATGGGCGGAAGAAGACAAGCTCTCGCTACACCGGTTCAAGGCGGATGAATCCTATCAGGTCGGCCGCGGGCCACACCTGGCACACGACATGGGCCCTATTGAAAGCTATCTTTCGATTGAAGAGATCATCCGGGTGGCAAGATTGTCGGGGGCTGACGCGATCCACCCCGGATACGGGTTGTTGTCGGAGAGCCCGGAATTCGTCGACGCCTGCGAAGCTGCGGGTCTTACCTTCATCGGCCCGAAAGCTGACACCATGCGCCGGCTTGGCAACAAGGTGGCGGCGCGCAACCTTGCCATCGAGATCGATGTTCCGGTGGTGCCCGCGACCCAGCCGTTGCCTGATGACATGGATGAAGTCGCCCGGATGGCTGAGAAGATCGGTTACCCGATCATGCTGAAGGCTTCCTGGGGCGGCGGTGGTCGTGGGATGCGCGCCATTCGCGACCCCAAGGACCTTGCCCGTGAAGTGACCGAAGCCAAACGTGAAGCCATGGCTGCGTTCGGCAAGGACGAGGTTTACCTTGAAAAGCTGGTGGAGCGGGCCCGCCATGTCGAAAGCCAGATTCTGGGTGATACCCATGGCAACGCGGTTCATCTGTTCGAGCGCGACTGCTCGGTCCAGCGGCGCAACCAGAAGGTCGTCGAGCGCGCACCCGCGCCTTATCTGAGCGAAGCGCAGCGCCAGGAGCTGGCAACCTATTCGCTGAAAATCGCCAATGCCACCGGTTATATCGGTGCCGGTACGGTCGAATATCTGATGGATATCGATACGGGTGCGTTCTATTTCATCGAAGTCAATCCGCGCATCCAGGTCGAGCATACGGTCACTGAAGAAGTGACCGGCATCGATATCGTCAAGGCGCAGATCCATATTCTTGACGGCGAAGTGATCGGCACGCCAGAATCCGGGGTTCCGGCGCAGGCCGATATCCGCCTCAATGGTCACGCGCTGCAATGCCGGATTACCACCGAGGATCCGGAACAGAATTTCATTCCCGACTATGGCCGCATCACCGCCTATCGCGGCGCCACCGGCTTCGGCATCCGGCTTGATGGCGGCACCGCCTATTCAGGCGCGGTGATCACCCGGTTTTATGACCCGCTTCTCGAAAAGGTCACCGCTTGGGCGCCGACGGCGGAAGAGACCATTCGTCGGATGGACCGGGCGCTCAGGGAGTTCCGGATTCGTGGCGTGGCCACCAATCTGACCTTCCTGGAAGCCATCATCACGCACCCGAGCTTTCTCGACAACACCTATACGACACGGTTTATTGACACGACGCCGGAACTGTTCGAGCAGGTCAAGCGGCAGGACCGGGCCACCAAGCTTCTCACCTACCTTGCCGATGTCACGGTCAACGGACATCCCGAAACCAAAGGCCGGCCAATGCCGGTCGAGGATGCTGCAGCACCGCGTGTGCCCTTTGTCGAATCAGCCATCCCCGACGGCACCCAGCAGCGGCTCGATGCGCTTGGTCCGAAAGGCTTTGCCGAGTGGATGCGGGCGCAGACCCAGGTGCTGCTGACCGACACGACAATGCGCGACGGGCATCAGTCGCTGCTGGCGACGCGGATGCGCACGCACGACATCGCGTCGATTGCCGGCACCTATGCACGGGCCTTGCCGAACCTGCTGTCGCTGGAATGCTGGGGTGGGGCAACCTTCGATGTTTCCATGCGTTTTTTGACCGAAGGCCCGTGGGAGCGGCTTGATCTGGTACGCCAGGGTGCGCCCAACCTGCTTTTGCAAATGCTTTTGCGCGGCGCCAATGGTGTTGGCTACAAGAATTACCCCGACAACGTCGTCAAGCACTTCGTGCGCCAGGCGGCGCAGGGCGGCATCGGCCTGTTCCGGGTGTTCGACTGCCTCAACTGGGTGGAAAACATGCGGGTGTCGATGGATGCCGTATGCGCGGAAGACAAGCTTTGCGAAGCGGCGATCTGCTATACCGGCGACATCCTCAATTCGGCGCGGCCGAAATATGATCTGAAATATTACACAGGGCTTGCCACCGAGCTCGAAAAAGCCGGCGCGCATATCATCGCGGTCAAGGACATGGCCGGTCTGCTAAAGCCGGCGGCAGCGCGGCAATTGTTTACCGCCTTGCGTGATGCCACCGACCTGCCGATCCATTTCCACACCCATGACACGTCCGGTATCTCGGCGGCCACGGTGCTGGCGGCGATCGATAGCGGGGTCGACGCGGTCGACGCGGCGATGGACGCGCTGTCGGGGAACACTTCGCAGCCTTGTCTCGGCTCGATCGCCGAGGCGCTACGCGGCGATGAGCGCGATCCCGGCCTCGATCCAGAATGGATTCGCCGGATTTCGTTTTACTGGGAGGCCGTCCGCAACCAGTATGCCGCTTTTGAGAGCGACCTCAAAGGACCGGCGTCGGAAGTCTATCTGCACGAAATGCCCGGCGGGCAGTTTACCAACCTCAAGGAGCAGGCGCGCTCACTGGGGCTTGAAACCCGTTGGCACGAAGTGGCACAGGCCTATGCTGACGCCAACCAGATGTTCGGTGATATCGTCAAGGTGACACCTTCCTCGAAGGTGGTTGGCGACATGGCGCTGATGATGGTCAGCCAGGATCTGAGCGTCGGCGACGTCGAAAACCCGGAAAAGGACGTCTCCTTTCCCGAATCGGTGGTCTCGATGATGCGCGGCGATCTGGGGCAGCCGCCCTCCGGCTGGCCGGAGGCTCTGCAAAGCAAGGTGCTGAAGGGCGAAGAGGCCTATACGGCGCGACCCGGATCATTGCTGGCCGCAGCCGACCTCGACGCCGAGCGCAACGAGATCGAGACCAAGCTGGAGCGGAAGATCAGCGAAAACGAATTTGCTTCGTACCTGATGTATCCCAAGGTGTTTACCGATTTCGCGCTGGTCAGCGAGACCTATGGGCCAGTGAGCATGCTGCCGACGCCAGCCTATTTTTACGGCATTTCGGTTGGTGGCGAATTGTTGGTCGAGATCGAGAAAGGCAAGACGCTGGTGATCCAGAACCTTGCCCAGAGCGAGCCCGACGATAAGGGCCTGGTTACGGTGTTCTTTGAACTCAACGGCCAGCCACGGCGGATCAAGGTGCCGGACCGGGCACATGGCGCATCGGGATCTGCGGCGCGGCGCAAGGCGGAACTCGGCAATGACGCCCATGTCGCGGCCCCGATGCCGGGCGTGATCTCGACGGTGGCGGTGGCCCAGGGTCAGAAAATCAAGGCCGGGGACGTGCTGGTGTCGATCGAGGCGATGAAGATGGAAACGGCCATCCATGCCGAGCGCGATGGCACGCTGGCAGAAGTTCTGGTCAAGACCGGGGATCAGATCGACGCCAAGGATCTGCTGGTGGTTTACGCCTGAGTTAAACCGCGGGCGCGTGCCTGTGGGTTTCGATGCCCGGCTTCGGGCTTGCGCCGGGGCTGATGATTTCGCAATGTCGCAATGCGTCTCTTGCGCGCGCCTGGCTCCATCGGGGCCGGGTGCGCCTTATCTGCCACCACGAGGATATATCCCATGCTTGCCGCCATTCCGCTGATGATCGTGCCACTGGTGCTCTACAATCTTGTCATGCTGGGAATCGTCGGCGGCGGTATTGCCGGGCTGGGTTCTACCGTCACCTCGATGTCGATGATGTCGGGGGCAACCTGGACCATGAGTCTGGGTGACCTGCTGATTGTCATCGCGCTGGGGCTGTTGTTCATCGAAGTGCTGAAAGCAACCCGTACCGGCGCCTGGTCAGTGATCGATCACATGCTGTCGATGTTTGTTTTCGTGGCGTTTCTGGTCGAGTTTCTGCTCGTGCGGGATGCCGCCACCCAGGTGTTTTTCATCCTGATGGTGACGGCTCTAATCGACGTGATCGCCGGTTTTTCCGTCGCTATCCGCTCGGCCGGCCGCGATGTTTCCATCGGTCTGTAGTGGTTCAGCCGCCGTCGGCGGTTAAGCCTGCGGCTTCGATGCCGGTAATGGCGCAGATCTCGTCATTATCGGATGAATCTCCGGTGATTCCGACCGCGCCGATGATGGCGCTCTTGCGGTCGCGGACCAGAACACCGCCCGGGACGGCAACGATTTTGCCGCCGGAGACCGCCGACAGCCCCTCGAGGAAATGCGGCCGGGTTTCAGCCTGGGCGTTGAGCCAGCGCGAGCCGGCGCCAACGGCCAGCGCGCCATAGGCTTTGCCGCTGGCTATTTCAAAGCGCATCATCGAGGCGCCGTCCTGGCGTTGAAACGCCTTGGGGTGGCCGCCTGCGTCCAGCACGACAACGCTCAGCGGTTTGAGATCCAGTTCCTTGCCCTTGGCGAGCGCCGCTGTGATGATCTTGAGCGACTTGGCGAGCGTAAGGTCGGTCATGGTGCATACCTCTCATGAAATCGTTGGAAAAATCGAAACAGGTATACGCATCAAAGCGGCGGGGACGCCAGTTATCTGTTCGGAATATGAGGCGGGAAGCTGCTATCGGAATAGCGATACAATCGGCCGAGCTAAGGCCGGACGCGTCGGGTTGGGGCGCAGGTGGCGCAGCCGAAGCGGCGCTGCCACTCCGGGTACGGCGCTGCTTGGAGAAGCGCGTACCGCTTAATTGCCGATCGAGTTGATCTTGTCCTGCAAGGCCTTGAGTTGCGCTTTCAGATCGTCGATGTCCTTGGACGTGTCAGACTTCTTCTGGCTGTCCTCGGGCTCGCCCGAATGACCCAACGCAAACGGCGAAAACATCTGCATCGCCTTCTGGAACATCTCGGTGTTGCGGCGCACCTGGTCCTCGACCAGCTGCAACGGTAGCTGGATGTTGGGCGCCATCGGATTGTTGCCATTGGTGCTGGCGAGCTGGGCGCGCATCTGTTCCTGCTGGTCGGTCAGCGCCGACATCGAATGTTCGAGATAGCTTGGCACCACCATCTGCAGTTGGTCACCGTAAAACGAGATCAGTTGCCGCAGGAAGGATACCGGCAGCAGAGTATTGCCGGTTTTGGATTCCTGCTCGAAAATGATCTGGGTGAGAACCGAATGGGTAATGTCGTCGCCGCTCTTGGCGTCCAGAACCGAAAAATCCTCGCCCTTCTTGACCATCACCGCGAGGTCATCGAGCGTCACATAGGTGCTCGTCCCGGTATTGTAGAGACGGCGATTGGCATATTTCTTGATTGTTACCGGGCCACTGTTTTTTGCCATCTTCGCTCTCCTTCAAGGTCCTGTTGGACCCAGGATCTTGATCCTGAATGTCATAGTTTGAACAGGACTGTAGGCGAAAATGCCTTGGAATGACAATTCCTTTGTGCATTGCGGTGAATGCGGCCTTCCGCAGGTCATACAATAGTTTTGATTATATCGATTGCGCCGTGTTTTTTGCAGTGCGATATTTGACAGCCGGATCAAGCTCCGTCACGTTCGATCCAGCCTCACACTTTCAGATGACAGGAATTTCGTCATGAGCTCAATCGTTATCGCCAGCGCCGCCCGTACCCCCGTTGGGTCCTTCAACGGCGCATTCGCAAATGTCTCCGCCCACGCGCTTGGCGCGGCCGCGATCAAGGCGGCGCTCGAACGCGCCGGCGTTGATGGTGCCGATGTCGACGAAGTCATCATGGGGCAGGTGCTGCCCGCGGGCGAAGGCCAGAACCCGGCGCGCCAGGCGGCGATGGCGGCTGGCATCCCGCAGGAAACCACTGCCTGGGGGCTCAACCAGCTGTGCGGTTCGGGCCTGCGCGCGGTCGCGCTCGGCATGCAGCAGATCGCCATGGGCGATGCCAAGATCATAGTCGCCGGCGGGCAGGAATCCATGTCGATGGCGCCGCATTGCGCGCATCTGCGCGCTGGTACCAAGATGGGCGACGTCAAGTTTACCGATACCATGCTGAGCGACGGCCTAACCGATGCGTTCTACGGCTACCATATGGGCGTGACTGCCGAAAACATCGCCAAGAAATGGCAGCTCAGCCGCGAGCAGCAGGACACTTTCGCCGTGGCTTCGCAGAACAAGGCGGAAGCCGCCCAGAAGGCAGGCCGGTTCGCCGACGAGATCGTTCCGTTTGTGATCAAGGGCCGCAAGGGCGATGTCACCGTTGAGCATGACGAGTACATCAAGGCCGGCACCACGATCGATGGCGTCGGCAAGCTGCGCCCGGCCTTCGACAAGGAAGGCACGGTAACCGCCGCCAACGCCTCGGGGTTGAACGATGGTGCTGGTGCTGTGGTGCTGATGAGTGCCGAGGAAGCCAAGAAGCGTGGTATCGAGCCGCTGGCGCGGATTGTCTCATGGGCAACCGCTGGCGTCGATCCGCAGATCATGGGCACAGGCCCGATCCCGGCTTCGCGCAAGGCCCTTGAAAAGGCAGGCTGGAGTGTCGGCGATCTAGACCTGGTCGAGGCCAACGAAGCCTTTGCCGCGCAGGCCTGCGCGGTCAACAAGGAACTCGGTTGGGACGAGGCGATCGTTAACGTCAATGGCGGCGCGATTGCCATTGGTCATCCGATCGGCGCTTCCGGCGCACGCATTCTCAACACTTTGCTGTTCGAAATGAAGCGCCGCGGCGCCAAGAAAGGCCTGGCGACGCTGTGCATCGGTGGCGGCATGGGTGTGGCCATGTGTGTCGAACGCGACTGAATACATAATCATAACAATCTGGGAGGATCGGCATGAGTAAAGTAGCAATCGTGACGGGAGGGTCACGGGGCATTGGGGCGGCGATTTCAGTGGCCTTGAAAGCGGCCGGGTATACGGTCGCCGCCAATTATGCTGGCAATGACGAGGCGGCTGCGAAATTCACCGCGGAAACCGGGATCAAGGCCTTCAAATGGTCGGTCGCCGATTACGACGCTTGCGTCGCCGGCATTGCCCAGGTGGAAGCCGATCTCGGCCCGGTGGCGGTGCTGGTCAACAATGCAGGCATCACCCGCGACGGGATGTTTCACAAGATGACGCCGCAGATGTGGAACGAAGTGATTTCCACCAATCTGTCAGGCCTGTTCAACATGACCAACCCGGTGTGGAGCGGCATGCGCGAACGCAAGTTCGGCCGTGTTATCAACATCTCCTCGATCAATGGCCAGAAGGGCCAGGCGGGACAGGTCAATTATTCGGCAGCCAAGGCCGGAGACATCGGCTTTACGCGGGCGCTGGCCCAGGAAGGCGCGCGCGCAGGCATCACGGTCAACGCCATTTGCCCCGGCTATATCGGCACCGACATGGTCAAGGCCATCGACGAGAAGGTACTCAAGGAGCGCATCATCCCGCAGATTCCGGTGGGCCGGCTTGGCGAGCCCGAGGAAATCGCCCGCGCGGTGGTGTTCCTGGCGGCCGACGACGCCGGTTTCATCACTGGATCGACGATCTCGGCCAATGGCGGTCAGTATTTCAGCTGATCAAGCCATTGATCCTGCCACGACAACAAACGGCTCCTTCGGGGGCCGTTTTCATTTGCGCCCGCCGCGTATCTCGAAGTGAGCCGGACAAAGGTTAATTCTGGCACGAATTTTCGGATGCGGAATGGGGCTGCGGCGCCGGAAATGGTGCCCAGGGAACGCAGTTCCTACCAGATTTTGCGGTGAACAAACGGCCAACGCCCGCAAATCGCTGATTCGTTCCGCTGCTGTTCTGAAAGTTAACGTGGCGGGTTGAGCTGTTGTTGCGTGTACACGCGAACCGTCTGGAAAGATTAATCAATTCCTAACGAAATGGTGCCGGAGGGAAGCCGATGGTTTGGCAAAAGTTAACAGTGGCGGCCCATTTGACGTGGTTCGGCGAACAGGCGGTTCTGTATCTGGTAGGGGATTGTGCCGTTGTTGCGACATGTTGGGGTGAACAAACAGAGAAACAAGTCAGGTAGGTGATTCGTCGCCGATTCGTTCCGGCGCTGTTCCGAAAGTTAACACGGGATCGAAAATGCCAGTGATTTCGTTAGGGATCTGTTTGGAATAATTAATGAAATATGAAGTCGAGCAAATTGCCGAATAATCCGGTTGCGGTGCCGGAGCGGCTGGATGCAAAGGTTAACAGCCACCCCGATATTCGCGTAGGTTGTTGCCGTGCTGATTCAGCATCTAGTGCGATCCGCGGTCGGTTTTCCCATATGTTGCGGTGAACAAAAGCAGAATATGGATGAGTCATTGATTCGTCGCTGGTTTGTTCCGTCACTGTTCCCCTGGTTAACGCGGCGGCCGTGATGGGAACGGATTTTAGCACTGTTTCGAACCTGCCAATGTGCTAGGACGAAGCTTGTACTGATCCTGAAACGGACGATGATGCCCGCTTCCCGCAGCCACCCTCCCGAACCGCTGATTCTGTCTGGCCGCGGCGTTACTGCCGTGCTTGGGCCGACCAACACCGGCAAGACCCATTATGCGATCGAGCGCATGGCCGCGCATTCCTCCGGGGTGATCGGCTTGCCGCTGAGGCTTTTGGCGCGCGAAGTCTATGGCCGCATGGTCGACAAGGTCGGTGCGCAGCATGTCTCTCTGGTCACCGGCGAGGAAAAGATCACCCCGCCGGGCGCGCGCTATTCGGTCTGCACAGTGGAGGCGATGCCGCAGCAGACTGACGCCGCCTTTGTGGCTATCGATGAGGTGCAGATTGCCGGCGACTTGGAGCGCGGGCACGTGTTTACCGACCGGATCCTGTCGTTGCGCGGTCGCGAGGAGACATTGCTGCTGGGGTCTGCCACCGTTCGCGGGATCCTCGAACACCTGTTGCCAGGGATCACCATCGTCGAGCGGCCAAGGCTGTCGGAACTGCACTATGCCGGTTCGAAGAAGATCACCCGGCTGCCGCGGCGCTCGGCGATCGTTGCGTTTTCCGCCGACGAGGTCTACGCCATCGCCGAACTGGTGCGCCGCCAGCGTGGCGGGGCTGCGGTGGTGCTGGGCGCGCTGAGCCCGCGCACCCGAAACGCCCAGGTCGAGCTCTACCAGAATGGTGATGTCGACTACCTGGTCGCTACCGACGCAATCGGCATGGGGCTCAATCTCGATGTCGATCACGTCGCCTTCGCCCAGGAGCGCAAATTCGACGGCTATTCCTACCGGCAACTGACCGCGTCGGAGTTCGGGCAGATCGCCGGCCGTGCCGGACGGCATCTGCGCGATGGCACCTTCGGCGTCACCGGCCAGGTCAATCCATTGGCCGATGATCTGGTGCAGCGGCTGGAAAGCCACGTATTCGAACCGGTCAAGATTCTGCAGTGGCGCTCCAAGCAACTGGATTTTTCCAGCCTGCAGACATTGCAGGCGAGCTTGGAACAGGTTCCGGCGCTCCAGGGGCTGACACGGGCGCTGCCGACGGTCGATCAGCGGGCACTTGAACATCTGGTTAATGATTTCGAAGTTCGTGACCTCGCCAGCACGCCGGGCAATGTTGCCACCTTGTGGGATGTTTGCGCTTTGCCCGATTACCGGCGTATCGCACCGGCCCAACACGCCGATCTGATCGCCACGATCTATGGCGATCTGATACGCCGCGGAGCCGTCAACGAGGATTTTCTTGCCGAACAGGTGCGCCGAACCGATTCTACCGATGGCGAAATCGACACTTTGTCGGCGCGGATTTCACAGATCCGAACCTGGACATATATCTCAAATCGGCCCAATTGGCTTGCCGATCCGACACACTGGCAGGAAAAGACTCGCGAAATTGAAGATCGATTGTCAGATGCACTGCATGAAAGGTTGACGAAACGCTTCGTTGACCGCAGGACATCTGTGCTCATGAGGCGCCTGAGAGAGAATTCTATGCTCGAAGCAGAAATTAGTGTGAATGGTGATGTTTTCGTAGAAGGTCACCTGATTGGACAATTAGCCGGATTCCGGTTCGTGGCTGACACCTCGGCGGAAGGTACCGACGCCAAGGCGGTCAGTGCGGCCGCGCAAAAGGCGTTGGCGCTGGAGTACGAGGCGCGGGCAGCACGGCTGCACGCTTCGGGCAATTCCGATTTCGCCATTGGCGCGGACGGCACGGTGCGCTGGCTCGGTGATCCGGTGGCGAAGTTGGCCGCCGGCGACCATGTGCTCAAACCGCGGGCGATCCTGCTTGCCGACGAACAACTGAGCGGTGCTGCGCGCGATTTCGTTGCTGCGCGCATCGACCGGTTTGTCAATCATCATATCGCCACCGTGCTCAAGCCTCTCGATGATCTGGCTCGGGCGGAAGATCTTGACGGTCTGGCGCGGGGGCTGGCTTTCCGGCTGGCTGAAAGCCTCGGCATTCTGTTCCGTCGCGACGTTACCGACATGATCAAGGATCTTGACCAGTCGGCGCGCGCAAGCCTGCGCAAATATGGCATCCGCTTCGGGGCCTATCATATTTTCATGCCGGCCTTGCTGAAGCCGGCGCCGGCCGAACTGGTGACGCTGTTGTGGGCGCTGGTCAATGATGGCTTCACAAAGCCGGGCTATGGTGATGTGACGCCGCTATTGGCTGCTGGTCGCACCTCGGTTGCCACTGATCCGGCGATTGATCGCGAGTTCTACCGGCTGGCCGGTTTCCGGTTCCTGGGAAAACGCGCCGTGCGGGTCGACATTCTGGAGCGTCTGGCCGATCTGATCCGTCCGGCACTGCAGTGGAACCCGGGAGCTGCTGGCGCGCGGCCGGAAGCGGCTTATGACGGTCGACGTTTCATCACTACAACCGGCATGCTGTCGATCCTGGGCGCTACCCAGGACGATATCGAGGAAATCCTCAAGGGGCTTGGCTATCGTGCCGATGAGGTTCCGGCCGAAGCGGCGCAAGCTCACATCGCCGCCCTTGAAGCGGCTCAGGTCAACACTGTAGGCGGCGACAGCAAGGGGCCGGTGGTCGAGGTCGTAGTTTCACGTACGGCCGCAGAGCGCCCGCTGAAGCCCACCGCATCGGTTGAAGGCGACGCACCTGCTGTGGCGGAAGATGCGAAGCCGACTGGGGTGTTCGAGGCGATCGTGCCGGCTGAAACATCCGAGGCCGCGGCGGAGATTACGCCCGCAGCCGCTGAGACCGGCGATGCGGATGTGAAAACCTCGACGGATGAAGCAGTCGCGGCAAACGGCGATCAGGCCGAGCCCGTGGCCGCTGCGGTTGAATCCGATGCGGTAAAGGCTGATGCTCCCGCTGGCGCAGAAACCGAGGCTGATGAAGCCGAAACACCACGCCCGGTGCTGTTGTGGCGCCCTGGTGGGCAACGGGGAGCGCGCCCAGGCGCCGGTGAAGGCCGGGGTAGGCGTGATGGCGGCAATCGCGGTGCGCGTGGTGGCGAGAAGACCGGCGCTACGGATGGTGATGCGGGCGGTGAAGGCCGCCCCAACCGTGGCCACCGAGGCAAGCCCGGTCCTCACGGCAAGGGTGGCAAGCCGGGTGGCGGCAAGGGCGGTTACGGCAAGGCTGGCGCAGGCAAGGTTGGTGAGGGCCATCGCGCGCCGCGGACCGAGCGCCCGCCACAACGGGAAAAGCCGATTGACCCGGATTCACCGTTTGCTGCTCTGGCGGCCTTGCGTGACAAGCTGAAAAAATAGGCCGGGCCTGAATGAATCAACCGGCGCGCCTGCGAATCGACAAATGGTTGTTTTTCGCGCGCGTGCTCAAATCCCGGACCCTTGCCGGCAAGTTTGTTGCCGGTGGCAATGTGCGGGTCAACAGCGAAAAGATCGATCAGCCGAGTCTTTCGGTCAAGCCGGGGGACGTGCTGACGATTTCGTTGGAGCGCCGTATCCTGGTGCTCAGAATCGTTGCCTGCGGCCATCGGCGCGGTCCCGCGCCGGAAGCCCAGGCGCTGTATGATGACCTCACGCCCGCGCCGAGCGAAACACAAAAGATCAATGCCGTGGGCCAGAGGGAACCCGGCGCCGGCCGTCCGACCAAACGTGACCGGCGGGTAATCGACCGGTTTCTCCAGTCAGATGCAGACGATTGACCGCTGCGGCCCGATCGCGCGCGGGGTGTGCCTTGTTTGCGAATGGCTGACGATTTGTCGCACATGGCGGGCGTCTGTCGCGGTGCGGCAAATTGGTGGCGCTGGAAGTCTTGCAAAGCGTGCTTAAAGCCGGTACCTCACCGCCGTTGTTCATGAATGCGTCTCGCATTGGAATAATTTTCCTTGAGCCAAAACGCGGTTGCATGAATACACAGTGACGGTGCGGCATTCGCCCAATTGCACGAACGCGCAGCGCGTCAAAACGCCAGGAGATACAGATGACCTATGTGGTGACCGACAATTGCATCCGCTGCAAATACATGGATTGCGTTGAAGTCTGCCCTGTGGACTGCTTCTACGAGGGCGACAACATGTTGGTCATTCACCCCGATGAATGCATCGATTGCGGCGTTTGCGAGCCGGAATGTCCGGCCGAGGCCATCAAGCCCGATACCGAGCCGGGGCTTGAGAAATGGCTTGAGGTCAACACCGAATTCGCCGATAAATGGCCCAACATTACAATCAAGCGCGACCCGCCTGCCGACGCCAAGGATTTTGACGGTACGCCTGCCAAGTTCGAAAAGTACTTTTCGGCGGAGCCCGGCGAGGGCGACTGATCACGCCATTTGATGTTGCTTTGCAGCAATTTGACTGTTGCGTTGCATCATGGAGGACGATTGCCGACATCGATGATGATGGGCGGCAGCGACGTGCGCGCGCAAATCGTTGATTTCCGTCATATTTTGTGATAGGTTTCGTCTTACTGACATCTTCAAGGCGCCGTCGGGGCGAAACAAGAAGCAAAAACGGAAGTAAACGTCCTTACCAACGGCGACCGACCTCCTCTCAGCGCAAGTGCTGGCGGAACGGCACTCGCCGCGCGACGTTTGTCCAATTCGTCCGTTTTGCCGGTTTTGCCCGCGTCGTGGTTTTGTTAGGGCATACGCCCCCCGGCGTGCGCAGGACCTGTCCGGACAAACCATGTCCGTGCTCCAGTGTCCGGTTCCGTAACAGGGAGTTTTGAAAACGCATGACAACCCAGCAGAAAAAGCCTTCACAGAGACAGGGTTTCAAGACCGGTGAAGCGATTGTTTATCCGGCTCACGGCGTTGGCCAGATTGTCGCCATTGAAGAACAGGAAGTGGCGGGTCACAAGCTTGAGCTTTTTGTGATCGATTTCGAAAAGGACAAGATGCGGCTCAAGGTGCCGGTCGCCAAGGCTTCAACCATCGGTATGCGCAAACTGTCGGAAACCGACTTTGTTGAGCGCGCATTGAAGGTTGTGCAGGGTCGCGCCCGCGTCAAGCGCACCATGTGGTCGCGCCGTGCGCAGGAATATGATGCCAAGATCAATTCCGGCGATCTGATTTCGATCGCAGAAGTCGTTCGCGATCTGTATCGGGCCGAAAACCAGCCGGAACAGTCGTATTCCGAACGTCAGCTTTATGAAGCAGCGCTCGACCGGATGGCGCGTGAACTCGGGGCCGTCAACAAGATGTCGGACACCGAGGCGGTTCGTCTGATCGAGACCAACCTCAACAAGGGCCCCAAGCGTGGCAAGGCCAGTGACGAGGAAGCCGCTCAGGACGGCGCGCAAGATGGCGCCCAGGAAGAAGCTGCGTAACAGCTTCCCACAGCAGTCTTTCAAGGCCCGGGCCGCATGCAGCGACCCGGGCCTTTTTTATGCTGCTTCATTCGATCAATAGGACGACGCTCTGATTGGAACCTTCGGCTCTGTCATCCGTTGAGTTACACGCGCAGACCGTAACGAGATTGGTTGATTGCGGCGTATTCGGTCTGCATCCATCGCAGGGCATGGAACCAGGGCAGGAAGTGCAATCACGGTGATGTCATTGGTCTTGATGATCCGAAGTCCGGTTAGGCGCGTAATATGAATAGGACATAAGATCGAAAGGAGGGTGTCATGACAGCGACTTCCGCAAACCGGCAAATGGTACGCGCGGCAATGGCTGCTCCCTATCTCGAACGTGAGGAGGAACATGACCTCGCCGTGGCCTGGAAAGACCACAGGGATCAGGATGCACTCCACAAGATCACCATGGCGCATATGCGGCTGGTTATTTCCATGGCGTCGAAATTCCGCAATTTCGCCCTTCCGATGAGCGATCTCGTGCAGGAAGGATATGTCGGGTTGCTGGAAGCAGCGGCCCGGTTCGATCCGGAACGCGAAGTCCGCTTTTCCACCTATGCCAGTTGGTGGATCCGGGCATCGATTCAGGATTACATTCTGCGCAACTGGTCCATCGTTCGTGGCGGCACCAGCTCGGCTCAGAAATCGCTGTTTTTCAACCTGCGGCGATTGAGGGCGCGGCTGGCCCAAGGCGACCCGACTCTGACCGAAAGCGCCATCCATACGCAGATCGCCGGCACGCTTGGCGTCAAGGCCAAGGATGTTGCCGTGATGGACGCGCGTCTTTCAGGGTCGGATTCGTCACTCAACGCGCCGATATCGGACGGCGAAGGCGGCGCGTCTTCGGATCGGATGGACTTCCTCAAGAGCGACGAACCGCTGCCCGATGAGCAGGTGTCGACAATCATTGACGAGGAACGGCGCAGCATCTGGCTTGGAGACGCACTCAACACGCTGAATCCGCGCGAGCTGAGAATCATTCGCGAGCGTAGGCTGGCTGAAGACGGGGCAACGCTGGAATCGCTGGGCACGGCGCTTGGCATTTCCAAGGAACGGGTCCGGCAGATCGAAAACCGCGCGCTGGAAAAACTCCGGGCGGTGCTTTCGACCCAGACACCGGAAATTGCCAGTCTGTAGAATGGTCTGGTCAGCCATGACGGGGTGACACTTTGCCGGCAGGCAAAGCGCGCCAAATCAGGAACCCGCGCGGAGGAGCTTGCGCTCGCTGCCGACTTGGCGGGCGCCCCTCTTACTGGTCGGTGACGATCTTGATCCGTTGTCCGGGCTTGATGGTCTGGCCGGGTGATAACGCGTTGAGCAGCCTGAACAGCTCGACCTTGCGCATCCGTGCTGACAGCGAGGTGAGCGTGTCGCCCGCAGACGCTGTTACAATGCGGATGCGCAGCGGCTTGAGTGCCTTGATCTCGCTTGACGACATCTTGCGGAACCCGGAGCGGATGATCGAGGCGGTCGCGGCGAGATCACTGCTGCCGCGTGGTGCGGCGGTGAGGAACCGGTAAATCCGGTCCTTGATGCGGATCACGGTGATGTCGAAATCCCATTTATCGGCACTTGCCTTGGCGGTAGCCGCCGGCAGGCCGCCGATGCGGGTTTGACGTATAGAGCTTTCATCAAGACCGGTGACCCAGCCGCTGGCGATGTAGGTTGCCAGCGATTGCCGGCTTTTGTCGGTGACGCCATCAAAGCGGATTGCCAGATCGCGTGGCCCGGTGGCCAACACCGCCTCGGCCTGGTTGTCGATCCGGAAACCCTCGGGCACAGCAAACCGAACACCTAGCACCGGATGCAGGAATTCATTGCCGCGCACATAGCCTTCATTGGGGCTATCGCCGAACAACAACCCGTCGATACCGTCGAGGTAGTAGTCACGGCCGCGGTCGCCGACGCCTTCCTGGCCGAAGGCGCGCGCGTGATTTTTGGCCAGTTCCACCCGTTGCGGAGGGTTGGGGTGGCTGGCGAGAAAGTCGAGGCTGGCGTCGGCTTCAGGATCGACGGCGCCAAAACGCTGGTTGGCGTTCATCGATTCGAGGAACCGGGCGGCGGCAAACGGATCGTAGCCGGCCTCGCCGAGCATCCTTACCCCGATGACATCGGCCTGAAGTTCCTGGTTGCGCGAGAACGCCGCGAGCGAGAGCTTGCCCCGGGCGAGTACCTGCCGTCCGGCGAGTGAGTCGGAAAACAGCTCCTCGGCCACCTGGCCCGCGAGTTCGACTTCCTGTTCGCGGCGTTGCCGTTCGATGCCGTGATTGGCCGTAACATGGGCCATTTCGTGAGACAGAACGGCGGCAACTTCGGATGCGTCGTTGGCGAGCGCCAACAGTCCTCTTGTCACATACAGATAGCCGCCGGGCAGCGCGAAGGCGTTGACGGCGGGCGAATTGAGCACGGTGATACGATAGGCCTGCTGCGGGTTTTCCGACACCAGTGTGAGCGCGCCGACAATGCGGGCGACCAGCCGCTCGGTCTTGGCGTCGCGGAATTCGCCACCGTAACTGGCGATGATGCGCGGATGCTGATCGGCGCCAATGCGAGTTCGCGGATCGCTCGCACCGGCCTTCTCGGCCGTTTGTGGCGCATCCGAGGGCTTCAGGCTGGGTTCGTAGACGTCGACACCAAGGGTCTGGCAGCCCGACAACAGCAACGCGGCGCCGAGCACGGCCAGAGCCAGCCGGGGCGTTCTCCTGCCAGGGGCAGTCATGGTCAAAAGTGGGCTTGGGTTCTTGGCCATTGTCCGCGTCTGTTTTCGGTTGAGCTATGCCGGGACGGAGGCTGGGGAGCATCAGGAACCGGGGCGGTTCCACGGTTTAGCTTACTTCGCGGCGCTTCTCCAGTGGCAAACCTGCGCGACCAAATTGTGGCGGAAGCTCAGTTTCCGCTCTGACGACCGAGATAGGCCTCGAGATCGGGCAGATCGCGGCGTTCAAAAAAGCCCTGTGCCGGATCATCGGCGGCGATACGCCCCTTGTGGATGAACAACACTTCGTCTGCGGCCGCACGGGCCTCGTCGGGGTCGTGGGTGACCATCAACACGGTAGCGCCGACTTCGGCGCGGATGTCGAGCATCAGACCGAGCATGTCGGCGGCCAGACCCGGGCCGAGACCATCAAATGGTTCATCAAGCAGCAGCAGCGGGCGGCGACGGGCGAAGGCACGGGCAAGGGCAACACGTTGGCGTTCGCCGCCTGAGAGCGTGGAAGGCATCCGCCGCCCGAAGCCGGGCAACCCGACCCGGTCGAGCGCTGCTTCGACCTGTGCCCAAGCACTGGCGTCGAGCCGCAGTGCCGGATCGAGGCCGATGCCGATATTGGTTCGTATGTCGAGATGGGCAAACAGGTTGTTGTCCTGGAACACCATGGAAATGCCGCGTTCGGACGGCGGCAGATCGTTGACCCGGCGGCCCTCGATCCGAATTTCGCCGGAGCGCGGGGTGAGAAACCCGGCGGCGAGATTGAGCAGCGTCGACTTGCCGGCGCCGGAAGGCCCGAGAATGGCCGTCACCGTACCGGGGGCGCGGGCAAATGAGAATTCGGCGCTGAGATCGCCGATTCCATAGGCCACATGAGCGAAATCGATGGCTGGGCTTGTGGTCATGGTTGCTGGGTCCCGCCGCGGTTGCCGAGCCGGTCGGCGATGAAGATAAGCACCATTGTGGCGATTCCCAGGAGTAGCGCCAGCCCGGCGGCGTCGGTGGTGCGGTAACTGCCGAGCTTCTGGTAGAGCAGCCATGGCAAGGTGATGATGCGATCGCTGCCAAACAGGGCGATGGCGCCGAGATCACCCAGTGACAGCGCCAAGGCAAAGGCAAACCCGGTCGCCAACGGCAGCAGCATCGCCTTCAGGTCGATCTGCCTTATGCGGTTAATGCCGGTGATGCCGAGTGACAGCGCCAGCTGGCTGTTGCGCGCCATGGCGGTATTATAGGCGGGCTCGATCACCCGCATGACGAAGGGAAGGGCCATCAGCGCGTTGATGGTGACGATCGCGGTGAGCGGTGCAACGAGTTGCCCGGCGCCGCCGCCGAGCATCAGGAACCAGCCGGCGCCCAGCACCACCGGCGGCACCAGCAGCGTCAGTGATCCGGCAGCGCCCCACATTGCGGACAACAAACGGAGGCCTGACAACCGGCGTGGCGCTGGTGCGGACGTCGGGGCGTTGGCCGAATGTCGGGCTCGCACCATCAGGCTTGAGAGCAACAGGGCCAGCACTGCCGAAGCGATGCCGATGCCGAGGCTGGTTGCGGTTGCCCGCCAGAAAATCGCGTCGGAAAGCAGGCGCGGCAGATCCGCCACCAGTCCGGCGCCGATCACGGCAAGCATCGGCGCTGCCACGAAAATGACCGCGAGCAGGATCAGAGCCGCATCGGCAATTGCGTGCACGCCGCCGCGGACATCGGGCCGGTGGGCGCTGCCACCCTTGGTATTGCCGGGATCGGCCGGCGCGGAAACAAGCTTGAGGCCTGCCATGATGGTCAGCGTCAGGACGATCTGGATAGTCGACAAGAGCACCGCCCGGCCGGGATCGAAATCGAACCGCAGCGCCTGGTAGATCGCCACTTCCAGCGTTGTCGCCCGCGGCCCGCCACCAAGCACCAGAACGAGTGTGAACGAGGTGGCGCAGAGCATGAAGACCAGACCCGCGGCGCCGGCAATCGACCCGCGCATTGCCGGCCATTCGACCAGCCGGAACAGGCTGAATCCGCCCATGCCGAGGTTGGCGGCGGTCTTCCAGTATTCCCGCGGCAGCCGTTCAAGGCCGGGCAGGATCAAGCGGGTGGCGAGCGGCAGGTTGAAAAACACATGCGCCAGCAATATGCCGCCCAGGCCGTAAATCGAGAAGGGAGTTTGTGCGCCGAGATAACCCAGGGCGGTGTTGGCAACACCGTTGCGGCCCCAGATCTCGATCAGGCCAAGGGCAGCCACCAGTGGCGGCAGGCCGAGAGGCAGGGTGAAGAGGATGATCAACCAGCGCCGTCCCGGGAAAACCGGGCGACGGGCCAGTGCACGTGCCAGCGGAACCGCGAAGACGACACTGAGCAGGGACGAAAGACCTGCCTGCAACAAGGTGAAGCGGGTGATCCGGTAGAGATAGCTGCCCTGACTGGTGCCGGCATCGCTGCTTAGGCCATAGGAGACGAGCACGATGATCGGCAAGGCCAGAGCCAGGCCGATGACAGCGAGGGCGGCAATGCCGCCGGCCCTCGCTGCGCGGTGTTCAGCCCGGGTCAGCATCAAAGCTGCACCCTGCTCAGCGACTCATGGCGGCAAGCCACTCGTCAATCCAGGCGGCACGGTTGGCGGCGACCTCGTCGGGCGCATAGAGGAAGGACTTGGCAGGCGACACCAACTTGCTGAAGGCTTCCGGCAATGCCACGTCGATCGCCGCGGCCGGCATCATCCAGTTGTTGGTGGGGATCTCGTTCTGAAAGCCCGGCGTCATCATGAAGGCAAGGAACTCGCGCGCCAGATCCTTGTCGGGGGCGTTGGCTAGCATTCCTGCCACTTCGATCTGCAGATAATGACCTTCGGAGAATTCGGCAGCCTGATAGCGGCCGGTCTTTTCTACTACCATATGGTAGGCTGGCGAAGTGGTATAGGACAGCACCATCGGCGCCTCGCCCGAGGTGAACAGACCATAAGCTTCGGACCAACCCGGGGTGACGGTGAGCACGCGCTTGCTCAGCTTCTGCCAGGCCGCAGCGGCATCATTGCCATAGACCGACTTGACCCAGAGCAGCAGCCCGAGCCCCGGTGTCGAGGTGCGGGGGTCCTGGATGACGATTTTCTGCGCGGGATCACCTTCAACCAGTTGCTTGAGGCTGGTCGGCGGCGTTTCGATTGCCTCGCTGTCGTAAACCACGGCGAAATGGCCATAATCATAGGGGATGAAGGTGTCATCGCTGAAGTCGCGGGGGACCGAAATGGCCGCGGTGTCGAGGCCATGGACTTCGAACAGGCCGGTCGCCTTGGCGTCAGTGATAAGGTTGGTGTCGAGGCCGAGCACAATGCCGGCTTCGGCCTTGGCGCCCTCGAGCTTGAGCCGGTTGAGCAGCGCCACGCCATCGGCCACGCCAACCCATTTGAGATCGCAGCCGCATTCGGCCTCGAACGCCGCCTCGATCTTGGGACCGGGACCCCATTCGGCGATGAAGCTTTCATAGGTGTAGACAGTCAGCGATTTGTCTGCGCCGGCCGCGGGATTGGCAGCAAGGGGGAGAGCCGTCGCAAGGGCAGCCGCGAGAAACCATGATTTGCGCATTGATCGCGCCTCCTTTTGTTCAAAAAACAGGAATAGGCGCGTGGAGCACGTCTAATCCCTCCGCCGGTACAAACCGGATCAGGTTCTTCGGGTTGGCTGTCAGGCCTCTCAGCACGGTTTTGACGCCGGGCACCCCGTTAGAGCGAGACAAGACATAGAATTTCTTCCTGACGCTGGCAAGTGGGCGCAAAGCTGCTATTGGCTGTCCGCGATGAGAGCTGATTTGACATTTGCGATCCTGCTGGGCGGTGCGCTCGAGATTGACGACCGGGTTCTTGACCTGGTCCGAGGCGCGCGGGCGATCGCCGCCGATGGCGGGATGATCCATGCCCGGGCGCTGGGGCTGACGCCGGAACTGTGGGTTGGTGATTTCGATTCTGCCGATGACGCGTTGCTGGCGCGCCATGGCGATGTGCCGCGGCTGCCGTTCGCTGCGGCCAAGGACCTGACCGATGGCGAGATCGCGGTTGAACAGGCAATCGAGCGCGGTGCGCAGCGGCTGGTTATGGTCGGGGCACTGGCTGGCGAACGCAGCGATCACGCGCTTGCGCATCTTTTCCAGGCTGTCGCTCTTGGCGAACGCGGATATGACGTGGTGCTGACATCGGGCACAGAAGAGGCTGTTCCTCTGCGCCTGGAAGAGCGCGTGCTGGATTTGCCCGTCGGATCGCTGTTTTCGGTGATTGCGCTCGGCGCACTAACTGGTCTGAGCCTATCGGGTGTGAAATACCCGCTGGAAAAGGCTGACATTCCATTTGCCGCATCGCGCACCATATCCAATGTCGCTATGGGCGCGGTTACCGTCAGCCTCGAATCCGGGCGCGCGCTTTTGCTCGCCCGTCCTCATGATTTAACCGGAGCTTGAGCATGGCACCGCCAATTCTCAAACTTGATGATATTTGCCTGTCGTTCGGCGGCGACCCGCTGCTTGATGGTGTCCAGCTGCAGGTCGAGCCGGGCGAGCGGATCTGCCTTGTCGGGCGTAACGGCTCGGGCAAGTCGACGCTGCTCAAGATTGCCGCGGGGCAGGTTGAGCCGCAATCGGGCGAGATCTTCCGGCATCCGTCGGCAACCATCCGCTATCTGCCGCAGGCGCCGGATTTCGAAGGTTTCGCGACGGTTCAGGCCTATGCGGAAGCAGGGCTGGGACCAAATGACGATGTGCACCGGGTCAACTACCTGCTCGAACACCTGGGTCTTGATGGCGACGCCGATCCGCAGACATTGTCGGGCGGCGAGGCGCGACGGGCGGCGCTGGCACGGGTGCTGGCGCCGGAGCCTGATATCCTGCTTCTCGATGAGCCGACCAACCATCTCGACCTGCCGACGATCGAATGGCTGGAAGAGGAATTGTTGCGCAGCCGCAGCGCAATGCTGGTGATTTCGCATGACCGGCGGTTTCTCGAGCGCGTCAGCCGGGCAACGGTCTGGCTCGACCGGGGACGGTCGCTGAGACTTGACCGCGGGTTTGAACATTTTGAAGCCTGGCGCGATTCCGTGCTCGAAAACGAAGAGCTCGAGCAGCACAAGTTGGGACGTCAAATCGAGCGTGAAGAACACTGGTTGCGCTATGGCGTGACCGCGCGACGCAAGCGCAACATGCGGCGGCTGTCTGACCTCAAGACCATGCGTGCCGAGCATCGTGGCCACAAGGGCCCGCAAGGGCGGATCAACGCACAGGTTGCCGAGGGTCGCGATTCGGGCAAGCTGGTAATCGAGGCGGAAAATATATCCAAGAGTTATGGCGGAGCGCCGGTGGTGCGCGATGTCTCGATGCGGATCAATCGCGGCGACTGCATCGGTATTGTTGGTCCGAACGGCGCCGGCAAAACAACCTTGCTGAAGATGCTGATCGGGGAACTCAAGACCGATACCGGTTTTGTGCGACACGGCTCAAAGCTCGATATCGCCGTGCTCGACCAGCGCCGCGAAGTACTCAATCCGGAAGAGACGCTGGCGCATTATCTCACCGATGGGCGCGGTGACAATCTTCTGGTCAACGGCGAAGCCAAGCATGTTACGGGTTACATGAAGGATTTCCTGTTCCAGCCGGAGCAGGCGCGCACACCGATCCGCAATCTGTCGGGCGGCGAAAAGGCCCGGCTGGTGCTGGCGCGAATTCTGGCGCGCCCATCAAACCTGCTGATCCTTGACGAGCCGACCAACGACCTCGACATGGAAACGCTGGACCTGTTGCAGGAGGTGGTTTCATCCTATCCCGGCACCGTGATCCTGGTCAGCCATGACCGTGATTTTCTCGACCGTACTGTGACATCGACGCTGGCGCCGGCCGACCAGGCCAATCCGGACGGACGCTGGATCGCCTATGCCGGTGGTTACACCGACATGCTGGCCCAGCGCGGCGAGGAAGCGCGCGAGAAAAAGGCAAAACAGGCTCAGGAGGCGGGCCGCACGTCCGCTGGTTCAAAGCCCGCTGCGCCTGCGCGCGAAAATGCGCGCAAGCTGTCCTACAAGCAGAAATTTGCGCTTGAATCATTGCCCGGCAAGATCGCCGCCGGGCAAGAAAAACTTGCGAAAATCGAGGCCGAAATGGCCGATCCGGCGCTATTTGCCAAGGACCCCGACGGGTTTTCCGCCCGCGCCAAGGCGCACCTGGCGCTGAAAGCCGAGATCGAGGCGCTGGAAGGCGAATGGATGGAACTCGAAATGCTGCGCGAGGAAATCGAGGGTTGAAAAGCGGGCGGCCTATTTTGCCTCTTCCACCGACGCAACCACGAATGTGTGCAGCTCATCTTCACCGTGATCGCGGATCGACACATACTCGCCCGGTTTGAAGACGTGGTTGGAGAACCGGAAACCGGTTTCATCGTCGTCATCTCTGTCGGGTTCATAGTCGATAATCCAGCCACCTTTGGGGTGGTGAACAAGATAGCCGAGTTCGGACCGTTCGCCGTCCCAGAAGCGGGTGACGGTGGCTGATGACGGCGATTTCTCCCAGGCCGCCTGGTCAAGATGGCCATCTGCGTCGAGCGGGGCATGAATGTCGTAGCCGCGATGCTGGTTGCCTTCGGGAAAATCCTTGTTGCGGGCCATGGTCAGGTGAATGTGGTAGAGCGTCATATTGGTCTCCAGTCGATTGGCTTTTTCCGGGTCAGGTCTATCGTGTGCCGACCGTGATCGATCCGCATTGATCTGGCGCAAGTTATGCTAGCGGGTTGCGCGCAGCGCCGGTTATGGTGTTGAACGTGGCATGAAACGAGGCCGCAATTGGGGCGGCGCAGGAGAGCTTATGAAGTTTGAAGGCACAGCGGCCTATGTTGCCGAAAAGGACCTTACCATCGCGGTCAATGCGGCGATCCGGCTGGAACGACCGCTTCTGGTCAAGGGCGAGCCAGGAACCGGCAAGACCGAATTGGCCCACCAGGTGGCGCAATCGCTCGGGCTCGACCTGATCGAATGGTCGATAAAATCGACCACCAAGGCGCAGCAGGGGCTTTACGAGTATGACGCGGTCAGCCGTTTGCGGGATAGCCAACTCGGAGACGAACGAGTCAACGATGTCGCCAACTACATCCGCCGCGGCAAATTGTGGGATGCGTTTGCGGCCGACAAGAAGACGGTGTTGCTGATTGACGAGATCGATAAGGCCGATATCGAATTCCCGAACGATCTGCTGCAGGAACTCGATCGGATGGAGTTCTTTGTCTACGAGACCGGCGAGACGATTCGCGCCCGGCAGCGGCCGATCGTGATCATTACTTCCAACAACGAAAAAGAGCTTCCCGACGCGTTTTTGCGACGTTGCTTTTTCCATTATATCCGGTTTCCGGAAATGGAAACGCTGCAGCGCATCGTCGATGTGCACTATCCCGGCATCAAGCAGACGCTGGTGCGCGAGGCGTTGACCCAGTTTTATGCGATCCGCGAAACCGGCGGGCTGAAGAAGAAACCCTCCACATCCGAGGCGCTGGATTGGATCCGATTGCTGGTCGCCGATGACGTGACACCCGAGACGCTGCGAGGCGACGCCAGAAATGCACTGCCGAAACTGCACGGCGCGCTACTCAAGAACGAGCAGGATGTGCACCTGTTCGAGCGGTTGGCATTTCTGGCGCGCCAGCGAGGAAATTAGGCTTCCGGCCAATTTTCTTGGTGCAGGTAATCAAATAGCGACTTTTTGCTGCCATCCTGTTCGGGAAGCGAAATAGCGAAAGGTCAGCCTGTTGCCATATGCCGACGTGTCATATCAATGGCTTGGACCTGGAATATTTATTTCCATGGCAGCGGCATTTCTGTTGTTGTTCCTGCATGACCGCAAACGCACAGCTGCCTTGCACTTCTCCGGGGCGTTTTTTTGCGCCACCGTGGGATATACGCAGATCCTGCTGATTGATGGAGACTTGAGGCGGGCCAGCGTGCTGGTGACGATGCTGACGGCATTTGGCAGCTATGTCTTGTTGCTGAAGGGGATGTCGCGGCTGCACAAGCGCCCGTTTCCGTTGCTGTTATTCCTGCTGCCATGCGTGGTCGCCGTCGGCTTTTTTGCGGCATCCAAATCCGATCCGGCTGTGTTGGGGCTAAGGATTGCGGGGGTTTACGGGTTCATGGTGGTTGTTGACATCATGTGCGGGGTTATTGCCTGGCGCAGTGCGGCCCACCACATCGACAGGGTCATCGCCGTGATCTTTCTGTGCCAGGCGGCTGTTATCAGTCTGCTCGTCGGCCAATTGCTTATGCCCGGGGCGGAAAAGTTGAATATGGCAACGTTTGGAGCCTCGCATTTTGCCATTACCATGCGAACCGCCAATGCGCTGTTCGGTATCGCGCTCGGGATCGGGTTGTTTGTCCGGTTCGGCGTAATCGAAGTCGAGCGACTGACGCGGCTGGCAGGCACCGACCCGCTGACCGGGCTTCTCAACCGGCGGGCTTTTGAAACAGCGGCGCAAACGCTCCGATCGGTTTCAGAGCCACTGCCAACCGGCCTGATTGTCTGCGATATCGATCACTTCAAGCGCATCAATGATAATTACGGGCACGAAGTGGGTGACCGGACGCTCATGGCTTTCGCCAAGCTGTTGGTCGAGGAGGCTCCTGATACAGCGATCTGCACGCGGCTCGGCGGCGAGGAGTTTTGCGTCTTGCTGACGGGGGCAACCGCCGAAATGACTCAGTTGGTCGCCACGCGGTTGCGAGTGGCGATCGAGCAGATGCAACTGGGTGTAGAGACTGGCCAGTTGACGCTGACGGCTAGTTTTGGTTGGTGTGAACTGGCGCCGGCAGACGATCTGCGCGCGGCGATGGCCAATGCCGATGCCGCTGTGTACCAGGCCAAGAATGACGGCCGTAATCTGGTGCGCATGGCCGGGTGACAGGCAGTGGCGGATCGTCGGCTGCCGCTTTTTCTTGACCCGCCCCGGGCAAGCCGCTAATTTTTACGTCGTGGTGATTTGGCCGGCCGGCTTGCAGCCACGTAAAACAACTCGCTAAATGGCCGACGGGACCACCTCCCTCCGGACCGGCAGCGTATTCCCGCAGGCCGGTTTTTTGTTGGAGGTCAGTGCGTCATGCCGATCCGTATTCCCGATGGTCTTCCCGCCCGCAAGGTGCTGGTCAAGGAAGGCGTGCAAATTCTGGATGAATCGATTGCCGTCAGGCAGGATATTCGCCCGCTGCATATCGGGCTGCTGAACCTGATGCCCAACAAGATCGCCACCGAAACGCAGATCGCCCGGCTGGTCGGGGCCTCGCCGCTGCAGGTCGAACTGACCCTGGTGCGAATTGGCTCGCATGCCGCAAAGAACACCTCGGAAGATCATCTGATCAATTTCTACCATACTTGGGAGGAAGTGAAGCACCGCAAGTTTGATGGCTTCATCATCACCGGTGCGCCGATCGAGACATTGCCGTTCGACGATGTGACCTATTGGGAAGAACTCAAGGAAATCCTCGACTGGACGACGACCCATGTGCATTCAAGTTTCTTCGTCTGCTGGGGGGCGATGGCTGCTGCCTGGCATTTCCACCGGGTGCCCAAGCGGGCGCTTGAGCAAAAAGCATTCGGCATCTATCGGCACCGCAATCTCAACCCGGCCTCGCCCTATCTGATGGGATTTTCCGATGATTTCCAGGTGTCCGTGTCGCGCTGGACCGAGGTGCGGCGCGAGGATTTGACGCCGGACTTCGAAGTGCTGATGGAAAGCGACCAGACCGGACTTTGCCTGTTGCACGAGGCGTTCGCCAATCGGCTCTATATCTTCAATCACATCGAGTATGATTCCGGCACGCTGGCGGAAGAATATTTCCGCGACACCAAGGCGGGAACGCCGGTGGCGTTGCCGCACAACTATTTTCCGGATAATGATCCTGGAAAAAAGCCGCAGAACCGCTGGCGCAGCCATGCGTTCCTGCTGTTTGGCAACTGGATCAATCAGGTTTACCAGACCACGCCTTTCAATATTGAAGACATCGGTGAAGATCGTTCGTTGGCGCAGGCGGGGGAGTGAATTGATGGCAGCGAAGCTGGAAATTCGACCGATTGCCGCTGACGATGCCGTGGCATGGCGCGCCCTGTGGAAGGCTTATCTCGAGTTTTACGAATCAAGCGTGCCCGACGAGGTCTACCAGACCACATTCTCACGGCTTGTTTCGGATCATGCGGCGGGGGACGCTTCGTTTTACGAACCCCGCGGATTGTTGGCGCTGCTCGATGGAAAGCAGGTAGGTCTGGTGCATTATTTCTATCACCGTCATTGCTGGCGTATCGAACAGGTTTGTTACCTGCAGGATCTGTTTGCTGCGCCGGACGTGCGCGGTACGGGTGTCGGACGTGCGCTGATCGAGGCTGTCTATGCCCAGGCAGATGCGGACGGGTGCCCCAATGTCTACTGGATGACCCAGGAATTCAACGCGCAGGCGCGCAAGCTCTATGACCGCATCGCCACGCTGACCCCGTTTGTCAAATACAGCCGGTAACGATGAGCCGTCATGGCTGCATCAGGGGAAGCCGGCCATGGCCGTTTTCGAGTTCTTTCCCCCGTCTGGCCTGATGCCTGCAGATATGAGAAACTGCGGGCAAGGTGTTTCTTCAATGATGACCCGTTGATGGGGTGCTTTTACGGTGGATTGCGTCGGGAGCGACGGACATGGCCGTGCGCGAAGACAGGACGTTTGAAAAAGTCGTCATCGGCTTGATCGCCATCGCCGGTGTGCTGTTTGCTTATGGCTGGGCCACGCGCGACGATCCGGCGGAAAAACCTTACCTCAAGATCGCCGGCGGCGGGTTTGTCTACAATTATAGGGTTGCCGATGTGTTTTACGGCTTCACCGCCTACGTGATGAAGCCGCTGCCGATCGGATCCTGGCTGATCGCCGAATTCGAGGATCCCGACGGCGGACCGCCGATGAGTGTCGAAACGCGGTTGCATGCGCGCAGCGTCCGCTACGGGGTTCGTTCGCCGAGCATTCGTGGTGTCATGGCAGGCAAGCCCTATCATGTCTCGATCGGGCTCTATAACCGCACCCGAACCAAGTTGTTGTGGGCGGGCGAGAAGGATTTTGTCAGCCAGCTCGACGACACGGTGGTGCCCGACAAGCCGCTCGTTATCGGCCCCGGCTATCACCCGAATCCGGAATTGGGTGGTAGCTGATTTGTGCGTCTAAAAGCTCTGAAGCGGTTGGCATTCAGCACTCGATGCGGTTAATGTCGCGCCCATGTTTCTGCCATTTTTTCTAGAACTCAAAGCCGCCAAGATCCCGGTTTCGTTGCGCGAGTACCTCACGCTGGTTGAGGCACTGGAGACCGGGCTGGCGCGTTTCGACGTCGAGGAGTTCTACTATCTGGCGCGCGCCAGCCTGGTGAAGGACGAGCGTCACATTGATCGTTTCGACCAGGTGTTCTCGCATTATTTCCGTGGTGTGGAAGCGGTTTCAGGCGAGGCCGGGATTGATGCCCGCAATCTGCCGGAGGAATGGCTGCGGCGGATGGCGGAAAAGCATCTGAGCGATGATGAAAAGAAGCTGATCGACTCGCTTGGCGGTTTCGACAAGCTGATGGAAACCCTCAAGCAGAGACTTGAAGAGCAGCAGAAGCGGCATCAGGGCGGTTCGAAATGGATCGGCACCGCCGGCACCTCGCCGTTCGGCGCCTATGGCTATAATCCCGAGGGTGTGCGTATCGGCCAGGACGAAAGCCGGCATCGACGTGCGGTCAAGGTCTGGGACAAGCGCGAGTTCCGAAATCTCGACGACACGGTGGAGCTGGGAACGCGCAACATCAAGGTGGCGCTGAGACGATTGAGACGCTGGGTGCGCGAAGGGGCGGCCGACGAATTCGACCTGCCCGGCACGATCCAGGCGACAGCCGAGCATGGCTGGCTTGATGTCAAGACCCGGCCCGAACGGCGCAACGCGATCAAGCTTTTGATGTTTTTCGATGTTGGCGGTTCGATGGACGACCACATCAAGGTGGTGGAGGAGCTGTTTTCCGCCGCCAAGTCGGAATTCCGGCACATGCAGTATTTCTACTTTCACAATTGCCTCTATGAGGGTGTCTGGCGTGACAACCAGCGGCGTCGGCAGGAACTGCTGTCAACCGAGGAACTGCTGCGCACCTACGGATCCGATTACCGTGTGATCTTTGTCGGTGATGCGGCGATGAGCCCTTACGAGATTGTCACCGCAGGCGGCTCCGTCGAGCATTGGAACGAGGAACCGGGACAGGTCTGGCTGACGCGGGTCCTTGATCATTTCCACAAGGTCGCCTGGCTCAATCCGGTCCCGGAAGCACATTGGGGCTACACCCATTCCACAGCGCTGATCAGGCAGTTGTTCTCCGACCGGATGTTTCCGATGACGCTGTCGGGCCTGGAGACGGCGACAAGACAGCTGACACGTTGATGATGACCGCGCCTCCTACGGGGTGGTGCTTGCGCGCCGGAGCGTTTCGGACCATGCCCTATTTCTCAAGAATTCCGATCCAGCTGATGGGAGACGCACCATGGCGGTAGAAGCCTTTGGACAAATGCAGAATGGCGAAACCGTGCATCGAGTGACGCTTGAAGGCGGTGGTTTGACTGCGAAAATCATGACCTGGGGGGCGACACTGCAGGACCTCAGGTTTGAGGGTCATGCTGCGCCACTGACGCTGGGATTTCCGGATTTTGCCAGTTACCCGGCGCATTCGCCCTATTTCGGGCAGACGCCGGGGCGGCACGCCAACCGTATCGCCGGCGGGCGGTTTTCGCTTGATGGCGTCGCCTATCAGCTTGAGTGCAACGAGCGTGGCATCAATCATTTGCACGGCGGCAGCGCTGGCACCGGCACCCGATTGTGGACACTTGACAGCTATGGGCCGGATTTCGCGGTGTTCTCGATTGTCGATCCCGACGGCCAATGCGGCTATCCCGGCACCATGAAGATCGAGGCGCGGTATGAGCTCAGGCCCGGTGGCTGCATGGCGATCACCTATACCAGCGTGACCGACCGGCCGACGCTCGCCAACATCGCCCATCACAGCTATTTCAATCTTGATGGATCTACTGATATTCTCGACCACGACATGATGATTGCCGCCGATCATTACCTGCCGGTCGATGCCACCCAGATTCCAACCGGCGAGATCGCCTCGGTAGAGGGCACCGATTTCGATTTTCGGGAGATGCGGCCGATCCGCCGCGAGAATGCTGCCGGGCAGGTGGAATATGACCATAATTTCTGCGTGGCTGACGCGCGCGGCCCGGTGCAGACCATCGCGCTGGCGCGGTCGATGCGCTCGGGGGTGGCCATGGAGCTACGTTCGACGGAAGCCGGCGTTCAGTTTTATACCGGTTTCAAGATCAGCCCGTCGGTGCCCGGCCTTTCGGGCAGCCCCTATCAGCCGCATGCCGGTTTCTGCCTTGAAACACAAAGCTGGCCCGACAGCCCCAACCAACCGGGCTTTGCCGGCGCGGTGCTGCGGCCCGGAGAAAAATGCGTTCAGCACACCGAGCATGTGTTTATGCGCGATTGAACCTCCGCGCTCACAGAAAAGATACAGTCTTGATAAAGGCGGCGGCGTCGGGCCGCTGACAGTTCATTCAGCCACCCATAAAGTGGCCGCGTTCTCACCGGCGGATGCGAGTGTTCGGCAAAGCTACGGTGATTTCGGCTGATGCGGCTGCCGGGTTTAGTCGAGCAGCAACCGGTTGACGACGCGCGGTATACCGCCGGGCGTGGCCGCCGGGGCGATGATCACTGCTTCGCCGACGCGCGGCATGGTTCCTGAAATGGCCCGGATCAGTTCCGGATGGGTGACCATCAGCTGGTTGCCCGCGCCATAAAATTCTTCTACCGCGGTGATCAGTTCAGGAGGAATGTCATTGGGGTCGGCGCCGCCGACAATGGAATTGAGATAGGCTTTGGTTTCTACCCGCGACTTGCCAAAACCCAGTTGCGCGGTCTGCAGCGCGCGGCAGAATTCGCCGGAATAGACCGCGTCGACGGAGACCGCGCGGGCAGCAAAGCGCATGCCGATGCGGCGGGCTTCCTGGATGCCGCGATCGGTCAGGCTTTTGCGCTTGTCGCAATCGCCGATATCCGGACGCAGCGGTTCACCCCCGGGCGAGCGCGCAAAACCGAGCAGGATTGTGTAGCCGCCCTGGTTGAGACGTGCCCAGGCAGCTTCGGTGGCGGAGCCTTTGGTGATGGGGGCAATGGCAGTAAGCGCCAAGGCGAGAATAACGGCCAAGGGCCAACGTCTTGCAAACAGGTTCATGCCAGCAATCTAGTGTTTTTAAGCGATGATGTAAGGGGGCATGGTCATGTCCGGTGAAACTGTGACAATTGGCGTGGTGCCGCCGGGGCAAACGAGGCTTGATGTGGTCATGCCGAAACGCCGGTGATCAAGATCTCCGCCAGCCAGCTTACGGTCCGGACCATGGGCGAACATGTCGATCTTGATGTCTCGGGGATCTTACGCCGCGAGATGACCATTGACGAGGCCGGGGACGCGCTGATCGAGATGATTATCCGTACCTGCAATGGCCGCAATACTGCTGCCGAAGCGCTCGGACATCGTGAATTTTCGATGACAAAGCTCTATGTTCGGCATAATTTTCCAACGTTCAACGCAGAGAGTTGTCATGGCTGACATCGTTATCACCGAATTTATGGATGAGGCCGCGGTTGCCCGCCTCGCTCACACCCACGATACGCTCTATGATTCCGGTCTCGCCGATGACTTGGCGGCCCTGCATGACCATCTCGCCGCGGCACGGGTGCTGATCGTGCGTAACCGTACCCAGGTGGATGAGACTTTGCTGAGCATGGGGCCGAGGCTCAAGGTTGTCGGCAGGCTCGGCGTCGGACTCGATAATATTGACGTGGTGGCCTGCAAGGCGCGCTCGATCAAGGTGATTCCAGCCACCGGTGCCAACAATCTTTCCGTGGCTGAATATGTGATCACTGCGGCACTGATGCTGTTGCGCGGCGCCTGGATGGGTTCTTCCGAGGTGGCTGATGGGCACTGGCCGCGGCAATCGATGATGGGGCGCGAACTGGCCGGCAAGACCATGGCCTTGGTGGGCTTTGGCGAGATTGCTCAGGAAGTGGCTTGGCGGGCGCATATGATGGGCATGCAGATCGTTGCTTACGACCCCTATCTCGCCGCCGATCATCCGGGCTGGCAGATCGCCCGCAACGTATCGCTCGATGCGGCGCTGGAACTGGGCGATGTGGTGTCGCTGCATACGCCGCTGACGGAGGCGACGCGGCACATGATAAACGCGACGACGTTGTCGAGCATGAAGTCGGACGCGGTGCTGATCAACGCAGCCCGTGGCGGTATTGTCGACGAGACTGCACTGGCCGCGGCTTTGGCTGCCAGACGGCTAGGTGGGGCGGCGCTGGACGTGTTCGAGATCGAGCCGCTGAGTGCGGAGGCAGGCGCCAGGTTTAAAGGGCTCGCCAATACCATTCTCACGCCGCATATCGCCGGGGTGACCGGCGAATCCAACCGGCGCGTCAGCGAGCTGATTGCCGACAAGGTGCTGGAAGTGCTCGGTGGCCGAGCATGAGTGCGGCCAGTATTATGACGCCGGTACTACTGTTAGCGCATTGCCGGTCAGTACAAGAGCCGGACCGCGACCAGGGTAATGGCCGGGAACATGGTCAGGATGGCCACGCGGATGACATCGGTGAGCACGAACGGAAACACCCCGCGATAGGTGGCTGACAGCGGTGTGTCCTTGGCCATCGCGTTGATGACGAACAGGTTCATGCCTACAGGTGGCGTTATCAATCCTACCTCGACGACGATCAGCACGATAATGCCGAACCAGAGGGCGAATTCCTCAGGCGTCAGGCCGAAATCCAGCGCCGACATGATCGGGAAGAAGATCGGCACGGTGAGCAGGATCATCGACAGCGAATCCATCACGCAGCCGAAAACGAGATAGAGCAGCAGCACGCACACCATCACGAGCCAGGGATTGAAGCCCTGGCTGCCGACATAGGCGGCTGCGGTCTGAGGCAACTGGCTGAGCGCCAGAAAGGCGTTGTAGACGCCGGCGCCGAAGACGATCAGGAAGATCATCCCGGTGGCACTGGCAGTGGTCAGGATCGACAGTTTCAGTGAGGATCGGGTCAGTCCTCCATTCATCAGCGCGATCACCCCGGTGCCGAAGGCGCCGATGGCGGCGGCCTCGGTGGGAGTAAAGATACCGCCATAGATGCCGCCGACGACGGCGATGAAGACGATCAATACCGGCCAGACCGCAAGCAGGCTCTGAAAGCGTTCGGGGTAGCTTGCGCGCTCGCGCTGTCCCGCCGAGCCCGGCTTGAGCCGGACATAGATGGCAATGGCGATCATGTAGCCGATCGCGGCCAGCACGCCCGGGATGAAGGCGGCAACGAACAGCTTGGCGATGTTCTGCTCGGTGAGAATGGCGTAGATGACGAGGATCACCGAAGGCGGGATCAGGATGCCCAGCGTGCCGCCGGCAGCCAGCGCCCCGGTTGCCAGCTCGCCGGAATAGCCATAGCGGCGAAGCTCGGGCAGGGCGACCTGTCCCATGGTGGCGGCGGTGGCCAGCGAGGAGCCGCAAATTGCGCCAAAGCCGGCGCAGGCGCCGACCGCGGCCATGGCAACTCCGCCCTTTCTGTGCCCGAGCCAGGTTTCTGCGGCTTTGAACAGCGACTGGGACATTCCGCCGAGCGTGGCGAACTGACCCATTATCAGGAACAACGGAATGATCGACAGCGAGTAGCCTGAAAACGTGCCCCATGTGAGGTTCTTCAATTGCGCGAAGATCATCAGGAACGAGCCGTTGATGAAATAGCTGCCGCCGATGCCGGTGATCAGCATGGCGAGACCGATCGGGATGCGCAGAAAGATCAACGCAAGCAGGACCGGAAACGACAGAAGCGCGATATCGATGTTGGTCAATGCACGATCTCCCCGTGAACCTGGTCACGCCCGGTGACAAATGCACGGATACTGAGGATCACGCACCAGAAACTGATCAATACGAAGCCGAAAGCGCCAACAAGGCCGGACGCATAGGCCCACCAGAGCGGATACTGGATGACGAAAGTGGTTTCACCATAGGCGAGCTTGTCGAGGGTGCCTTGCCAGTGCTTCCATGCCAGCAGCACGGCGATCGCAAACATCAATCCGTCGCCGACGAGATCAATCAGCCGGTTGATGACGCCGCCCATGTGCATGGTCAGGATTTCCACCGAGGCATGCTGGCGGTTGATCTGGGTCCAGGGCAGGAAGGCGAACACCGCGAAGCCGGTGCCAAGTTCTACAAGTTCGAAATCGCCACGGATCGGGCCGAGGCCGATGAAGAGCAACGCCCGGCCGCTGACGGAAGCGACGGTGGAGAGGATGACCGCGATCAGCGCGATGCCTCCGAGAATTGCCATCACGGCAGCGAGCCAACGGATCAGCCGGTCAATCCGCTCAAACATCGGACCTGCCTGCAATGGCAGCAGCGCGGTCGCCGGGAGAAATCAGCGGCGGACGGGAATTCAGCGTTTCGCGGTCGAACCCTGCCAGCGCCTTGTAGCGGGCGGCGTGATCTTCCAGTTCGCGAGCGCTGATTACATCGGTAATGGTGTCAAACATGCCTTGGCATTTCTCCTCGACCACCTGCATGATCTGGTCCGGTCCGTTGCCGCGATTGGCGGCGACGATACGACTGGTTGCGGGACGACGCTGTTCTTCATAGGTGATGAGGGCGGTTTCCGACAGCCCCCGGGCGACGATGCATTGGCCGAGCACCCTGGCATCGAGAATAGCTTGGGAGGCACCGTTGGAGCCGATCGGATACATTGGGTGCGCGGCATCGCCGATCAGGGTGGCACGGCCCTGGCGCCAATTGTCGAGTGGATCGCGGTCAACCATCGGATATTCATAGATTGTCTCGGCACTCCTGATCAGCGCCGGAACATCGAGCCAGTCAAAACGCCAGGTTTCGAAGGAGGGCAGGAAGTCGGCCAGCTTGCCGGGGCGGTTCCAGTCTTCCCGGTTCCACAACGCGTCCGGTTTTTTCTTCAGCTCGGCCACCCAGTTGATCTCGGCGAGACCGGTTTCCGGATCTGGCGCGGAAATCGGGTAGGTCACGAATTTCTGCCATTCATGGCCGGCCATCGCCATCGAGGCACCGGTCAGGAAGGTTTTGGCGTGGCTAGTGGCGCGCCACAGCACCGCGCCGCCCCAGATTGGCGGACCTTCGTCGGGGTTCATCTGCGCCCGGATCGCCGAGTGAATGCCGTCGGCGGCAATCAGCAAATGGCCGTGCTCGGTACGCGTGTCGCCCTCGCGATTTTTCAGATGCAGCGACACCTGGTCGCCATCCTGCGAGAAGCCACCGGCCTTCCAGCCGGTCTGAAGCGCGTCGGGGCCGAGTCGTTGCTGCACGGCGCGTGTGAGCATCAGTTGCAATTTGCCGCGGTGAACCGAGAATTGCGGCCAGTCGTAGCCTGCGTCGAGGCCGCGGACTTCCGACCAGATCAGATGACCATGCTTGGAAAAATAGGCGACTTCGCGGGTGCGGATGCCGATTGCCTCAAGCTCGTCGGTGAGGCCGAGTTCCACCAGTTCACGAACGGCGTGGGGCTGAAGGTTGATGCCGACGCCCAGAGGGCGGATTTCACTGACCTGTTCGAACAGTCTGGCGGTGACGCCAATCTGATGGCAGGTCAGGGCGAAAGTCAGTCCGGCGATGCCCGCACCGGCAACAAGAATGGTCATGACGGAACTCACCGATTGGGTCGAACGGAACCCGCCTCCAGGTGCAGGCTCCGTTGCAACTTTTTCAAGGCGATCGACCTATTTGGTGTATTTGGTGATCAGTTCCTGGGCCTTGGCGCGGAGCGCCTTGCCGTCGATACCCTTGGCTTCCATTTCGCCATACCAGTTGTCGACTACCTTGTCGGCGACTTCGTGCCAGCGGGCGACTTCGGCTTCATCGAGAATGACGATGTCATTGTCGGTGGCTTCGGCGATCTTGCGGCTGGGCGCATCGAAGGCGGCCTGGGTCTTGCCGGCAAAGGCAGAGAATTCGGCGCCGGTATTGTCGTCGATGACTTTCTTGAGATCATCGGGCAAGCTATCGTACTTGGCCTGGTTCATCGCCAGAACGAAGGCTGCGGTGTAAAGCGCGGTATCACCCGAGAATTCGGTGTGGGTGTTGACCAGTTCGGCGATTCTGAGCGCCGGGGTCACTTCCCACGGGATCACGGTGCCGTCGATCACGCCCTTGGAGAGCGCTTCAGGGATGGCCGGAACCGGCATGCCGATCGGCTCCGCGCCGAGCTCGGCGAGCAGCCCGTTGATGACACGGGTGGGGCCGCGCAACTTCTTGCCCTGCATGTCCTCGAGCTTGCGTACGCCTTCGCCCTTGGCGTGAATCACGCCGGGGCCATGGACCCAGGTGGCAAGGATCTTGATGCCCTTGAAATCCTGCATTTCCATGTCGGACTTGAACAGATCCCAATAGGCGCGCGAGGTGGCTTCCGCGTTGGTCATCATGAAGGGAAGCTCGAACACTTCGGCGCGCGGGAAGCGGCCGGGTGTGTAGCCGGGAAGGGTCCAGACGATATCGACCACACCATCACGGGCCTGATCCATCAACTGCGGCGGGGTGCCGCCGAGCGACATTGCGGAGAACACCTCGACCTTGATGCGGCCTCCTGATTCAGTGCCGATCTTCTCGGCCCAGGGGATCAGAACCCCGGCTGGAACATTGGCCTGCGGCGGCAGAAACTGGTGCATGCGCAGCGTGACTTCCTGCGCCATGGCGCCAGCGGATGACAGGCCAAGAGCGGAAACCGCCAATGCCGCGGCTGCGGCAGACTTCAGGAAATTGCGTTTTTTCATAGTATCCTCCCAGATTGACTACGCGGTTTTCATTCCGCGGTTCCCCCGAAACTAGGGGCTATTTTTGTAACTGCCTAGAGCCCGACCCATCCGCCGGCCTCACGGTGTCTTGCGGTGCCATTCGGAGCCCGCCGATATGAGACCATGCCCGTTCAGGACGCGACAGGGAAGGCGGAAAACAACGACCAACTGCCACATGCGGCGCCATCAGGTTTACCGCATGCCATTCCAGAACCTCCTCCCGGATGGCACGCGCAATCCAATTGACCGACCGCCCGGTCAGTTTATAGGGGCAATAACCTGCAGTCACAAGATTTTTATTTTTTGCCGGATCGTCACCAGTCAGAATCCACTGCGGCAGATCGATGCAACGGCTGCGGATGGCGGCTGTAGGCATTTGGGGTTCGACCATGAGGTTGGTCGGGTGTGACCGGCCGCGGGCAGGGATTGGGTGCAAATCCTGATCTTAATGGTTGATCCTTTTGGAAAAAAGGAAAATGATGCAGCCTTGGGTAATTGAGGATTGTACCCCAAGGGAGGAATTTCATGGCGAATGTATCGATGACCGTGAACGGAAGATCCGTTTCCGGCCACTGCGAAGACCGGACATTGTTGGTCCAGTTTATCCGCGAGAATCTCGGCCTGACGGGAACCCATGTCGGATGCGACACATCCCAGTGCGGTGCTTGCGTTGTCCATGTCGATGGCAAGGCAGTGAAGTCCTGCACCATGCTTGCGGCGCAAGCCAATGGCTCGGAAGTGGTTACCATAGAAGGCCTGGCCTCGGGCGGGGAGTTGCACCCGGTGCAGGTGGCATTTCGCGAAAATCACGGACTTCAGTGCGGCTTCTGCACACCGGGAATGATCATGTCCACGGTTGATATGATCAAGCGGCATGGAGGCCAGCTCGACGAGAAGACAGTTCGCGCCGAGCTTGAAGGCAATATCTGCCGCTGCACCGGTTATCACAACATCGTCAAAGCCGTTCTCGATGCCGCCTCGAAAATGGGTGACAGCGCGAAAGTGGCCGCCGAGTAGGCAACGCCGTAACAGGCGAGGGCTTGCGGTGGTGACCCGGAGTGACATCGGAAGATGGGAACCGTGACAACACGATGAGGGCAGCAAAGCGCGACAGAACGGCGCAGCAGCCTTACGGTTCCTGACATTGGTGATGAGACGCCGGATTGGCCCCGACTTTTTCGCCTGCACTCAATCGGAGGAGTTTGAGATATGGGAATTGAAGGCATTGGCGCCCGCGTGGAGCGCAAGGAAGACAAAAGATTTATTACAGGCAAGGGTCGCTATACCGACGATATGGTGGTGCAGGGTATGCGGCATGCTCATTTCGTGCGGTCGCCGCACGCGCATGCCAAGATCAAGAGCATCGACACCTCGGAAGCTGAAAAAATGCCAGGTGTCATCGGCATCCTCAACGGCGCCCAGCTTACAGAGGACGGCATTGGCAACATTATTTGCGGCTGGATGATCCACTCCAAGGACGGCTCGCCGATGAACATGGGGGCCTGGCGACCACTGGCGCGGGATACGGTGCGCTATGTCGGCGACGCGGTTGCCATCGTGGTGGCCGATACCAAGGCGCAGGCGCGCGACGCTGCGGAAGCCGTGGTCGTTGATTACGAGACGTTGCCAGTGGTGGTTTCTGCTGTTGACGCCTTGAAAGATGGCGCACCGCAGCTTCACCCCGAAGCCAAGGGTAACCTAATTTTCGATTGGGAGATCGGCGACAGCGCCGCCACCGATGCGGCGATTGCCTCGGCCGCCCATGTCACCGAGATGAGGATCGTCAACAACCGTCTGGTGCCCAACCCGATGGAGCCGCGCGCGGCACTTGGCGTCTATGACGAGGGCGAGGATCACTACACGCTGTGGACCACTTCGCAGAACCCGCATGTGGCGCGGCTGGTGCTCAGCGCGTTCTACAATGTGGCGCCTGAAAACAAGCTTCGGGTGATCGCGCCCGATGTTGGCGGTGGCTTCGGCTCGAAGATCTATATCTATCCCGAGGAGATCGTCTGCCTGTGGGCCTCCAAGCGCACCGGTGTTCCGGTCAAGTGGAATTGCGACCGGACGGAAGCCTTTTTAACCGACGCCCATGGCCGCGACCATGTCTCGACCATCAAGATGGCGTTTGACGCCGACAACAAGGTGACCGGGTTCAAGGTCGATACGATTGCCAATCTGGGCGCCTATATGTCGTTGTTTTCGAGCTCGGTTCCGACCTATCTCTACGCGACGTTGTTGTCGGGCCAGTATGCGATCCCGGCGATCCACGCCAATGTGCGCACAGTCTACACCAACACCGTGCCGGTCGACGCCTATCGCGGCGCCGGGCGACCCGAGGCCTGTTTCCTGGTCGAGCGGGTGATGGAAACCGCAGCTCGAGAGTTGGGTGTTACGCCCGCTGAGTTGCGGCGCAAGAACTTTGTCCGCGAGTTTCCATACCAGACCCCGGTGATCATGAATTATGACGCCGGCGACTTCGATGCCTCGCTCGACGCGGCGATGAAGGCGGTTGACTATGACGGCTTCGCCGCGCGCAGGGCGGAAGCCGAGGGGCGCGGCAAGAAACGCGGCATCGGCATGAGCTGCTATATCGAAGCCTGCGGCATCGCGCCGTCGGCTGCGGTGGGGTCGCTCGGGGCCGGCGTCGGCCTTTGGGAATCTGCTGAAGTGCGGGTCAATGCAGTGGGCACGGTTGAAGTTCTGACCGGTTCGCACAGCCACGGGCAAGGCCACGAGACGACGTTCTCGCAACTGGTCGCCGAGCGCTTCGGCGTCGGCATCGACAGTGTTTCGGTGGTTCACGGCGATACCGACAAGGTACAGATGGGCATGGGCACCTACGGCTCGCGTTCGGGTGCTGTCGGCATGTCGGCGGTGGTCAAGGCGCTTGACAAGGTCGAGGCCAAGGCCAAGAAAATCGCCGCTCATCTGATGGAAGCGGACGAAAGCGACATCGTCATCGAGAACGGTGAACTCAAGGTCGCCGGCACCGACAAGAGCGTGCCGTGGTTCCAGATGGCGCTGGCGGCCTATACCGCGCACAATCTGCCGGGCGGAATGGAGCCGGGTCTGAAGGAGGGCGCGTTCTATGACCCGGCCAACTTCACCTTCCCGGCCGGCTGCTACATCTGCGAAGTCGAAGTCGATCCGGAGACGGGCAAGACTGAGATTGTGCAGTTCGTGGCGGCTGATGATTTCGGCAATATCATCAACCCGATGATCGTCGAAGGCCAGGTGCATGGCGGGGTCGCGCAAGGCATTGGCCAGGCGCTGCTGGAAGCCGCGCATTACGATCCCGAGACCGGTCAATTGCTGACGGCGAGCTACATGGATTACACCATGCCCCGCGCAGACGACCTGCCATTTTACAAGGTCTCGACCACGGCAACGCCAAGCCCGTCCAATCCGCTTGGTCTCAAGGGCTGTGGAGAAGCCGGAGCGATCGGTTCGCCACCGGCAGTCATCAACGCCATCACCGATGCAATCGGCAACAATGACCTGGCAATGCCTGCGACCCCCGAACGGGTCTGGGCGGCGCTGCGGTCGGCACAGTAGGAAAGGGAGGCAGACATCATGTATGCAACCAATTATCACCGCGCCTCCTCGGTGGAGGAAGCCGTCAAACTGGTCTCGGGCTCGGACGAAGCCAAGTATCTGTCGGGCGGGCAAACTCTGCTTCCGACGATGAAGCAACGGCTGGCCGCGCCTTCGGACTTGGTCGACCTGCGTCATGTCAGCGACATGAAGGGCATTTCGGTCAACGGCAATTCCATCCGTATCGGTGCGGGGACGACCCATGCCGAAGTGGCGGGATCGTCAGAGATCGCGAACGCCTGTCCGGCGCTTGTGCATCTGGCAGCCCATATCGGCGACCCGCATGTGCGGCACATGGGCACGATCGGCGGGTCGATCGCCAACAACGATCCGGCGGCGGATTATCCGGCGGGTCTGCTGGCGCTCAATGCCACCATCGTCACCAGTAAGCGCTCACTGACGGCCGGTGATTTTTTCACCGGTATGTTCGACACGGCGCTTGACGAGGGCGAACTTATCGTTGCTGTGGAAATCACCGCACCTGCCAAGAGCGGTTATTCGAAGTTCCCCAATCCGGCGTCACGTTACGCCATGGCCGGCGTGTTCGTGGCCAAGGCGGGTGACGGGTCGGTGCGGGTGGCTGTCACCGGCGCAGGCTCGGATGGCGTATTCCGCCATGCGGGCATGGAACAGGCGCTGACGTCAGATTTCTCTGCTGCGGCGCTTGATGGTGTCGAGGTCGATGATTCTGATTTGATGTCAGACATGCATGCCTCGTCGGTGTATCGCGCCAGCCTGGTCAAGGTAATGGCCAAGCGGGCGGTGGCTGCGGCCGGATAAGGCTGTTTCGAAGCGTTTTCGGTTTGAGCCCGAATTAACTATTATTGAGGGCGGATCATCGCGATCCGCCCTTTACATTTCAAGAAATTGCGCGGGTCCCGGTGAATACGAAAGGAAACGAGCTTGCATTGAAATGACGTTTGGCGTTTGATCGCGTCCAAGCTGGGGGGCTTGGTTACTCGGTCCCCGGTGAAAACACAAAAACAATGCGTACAACCATAGGGGATGCGCCATGAAAAGAATAAGCTCACTTCTGGCCACGACGGTTCTTGCGACCATGCTGGTCTCGACCGCTCAGGCCAAGACGCTGGTTTATTGCTCGGAAGGATCGCCGGAAGGCTTCGACCCCGCGCTCTACACATCAGGCACCACCTTCGACGCCTCGTCGAAAAACATCTACAACCGTCTGGTCGAATTCAACATCGGCACCACCGAGACCAAGCCCGGCCTGGCCGAGAGCTATGAAGTCTCCGAGGATGGCCTTGAATACACCTTCAAGCTTCGCCCCGGTGTGAAGTTTCACACAAGCGATTTCTTCACACCGACGCGAGATCTCAATGCAGACGACGTGATCTTCTCGTTCGAGCGCCAGCTCAAGGAAGACAATCCCTTCAACAAGTATGTCGAAGGCGCGAGCTGGGAATATTTCAACGGCATGTCGATGCCGGACCTGCTGAAGTCGATCGACAAGGTTGACGACATGACGGTCAAGTTCGTACTCAATCGCCCGGAAGCACCGTTTATCGCCAACATGGCGATGGATTTCGCGTCGATCATGTCGAAGGAATATGCCGACAAGCTCGAAGCTGAAGGCAAGGCCTCTGACCTCAACCAGAAGCCGATCGGCACCGGTCCGTTCCAGTTCGTGGCCTATCAGCCCGACGCCGTGATCCGCTTCAAGGCACATCCGGACTACTGGGCCGGCAAGGAGAAGATCGACGATCTGGTATTTGCCATCACCACCGACGCATCCGTGCGCCAGCAGAAGCTGATGGCTGGTGAGTGCCACGTGGCACCTTACCCGAACCCTGCCGATCTGGATGCGCTCAAGGCCAATGCAGATCTTGAGGTGATGGAACAGGAAGGCCTGAATGTTGGCTACCTGGCCTATAACGCGCTTGTGCCGCCGTTCGATAACGCCAAGGTCCGCAAGGCGCTCAACATGGCGATCAACAAGCAGGCCATTCTGGACGCCGTGTTCCAGGGCTCCGGCCAGGCCGCCAAGAACCCGATCCCGCCGACCATGTGGTCCTACAACAAGGCCATTGAAGACGACGCCTTTGACCCCGAAGCCGCCAAGGCAATGCTTGAGGCAGAGGGCGTGAAGGATCTGTCGATGAAGATCTGGGCGATGCCGGTACAGCGTCCCTACAACCCGAATGCCCGTCGTATGGCAGAGGTGATGCAGGAAGACTTCTCGAAGATCGGCGTCAATGTGGAAATCGTCTCCTATGAATGGGGCGAGTATCTCGACAAGTCGAAGGCCAAGGACCGTGACGGCGCAGTGCTGCTCGGCTGGACCGGCGACAATGGCGATCCGGACAACTTCCTGGCTGTGCTGCTTGGTTGTGACGGTGTTGGCGGTTCGAACCGTGCACAATGGTGCAACGACGAGTTCGAAGCGTTGATCCAGAAGGCCAAGACCGTTTCCGACAAGGCCGAACGGACCAAGCTCTATGAAGAAGCACAGGTTGTCTTCAAGCGTGAAGCGCCGTGGGCCACCATCGCTCATTCCGTGGTCTTCATGCCGATGAGCAAGAAGGTTAGCGGCTACGTGATGGATCCTCTCGGTGGCCATTGGTTTACCGGCGTCGATATCGCCGAATAACCTCAAAGGGAAAGACGGGGGCGTTGTTCAGACGCCCCCGTTGCTATTGATCATATGCTGCGTTTTTTCCTTACACGTGTGGGCCTGCTGATCCCGACCTTCATCGGGGTTTCGATCGTGGCCTTCGCCTTCATCCGGTTGCTGCCGGGCGACCCGATCATGCTGCTTGCTGGCGAGCGCGGCGTTGACCCCGCGCGCTATGCGGAACTGCAGGCAATGCTCGGTTTCGACAAGTCGATCCCGGTCCAGTACTACAATTATCTCGTCGATATTTTGCAGGGCGATTTCGGCACCTCGATCGTCACCAAGCGACCGGTGCTTGATGAATTCCTGACGCTTTTCCCGGCGACCATTGAACTGGCGCTGTGCGCGATCATCCTGGCGACGCTGATTGGCATTCCCGCCGGTGTGGTTGCTGCCGTGAAGCGCGGCTCGTGGCTCGATCAGGGCCTGATGGGCACCGCGCTGGTTGGTTATTCGATGCCGATTTTCTGGTGGGGACTTTTGCTGATCATCCTGTTTTCAGGCATTTTGCAATGGACCCCGGTGTCGGGGCGGATCTCGCTGATCTATTTCTTTCCGCAGGTGACCGGCTTCATGCTGATCGACAGCCTGCTGTCGGGCCAGTCCGGCGCCTTCAAATCGGCGCTGAGCCACCTTGTGCTGCCGACCATCGTGCTGGCAACGATTCCGCTGGCGGTGATTGCACGGCAGACGCGTTCGGCAATGCTGGAGGTTCTGGGCGAGGATTATGTCCGCACCGCCCGCGCCAAGGGGCTGCCGCCACGGCGGGTGATCGGGGTGCATGCGCTGCGCAATGCGCTGATCCCGGTGATCACCACGATCGGTCTTCAGGTCGGCGTTCTGCTTGCCGGCGCCATTCTCACCGAAACGATCTTTTCCTGGCCGGGCATCGGCAAGTGGATGGTCGATCTCGGTGTTCAAGCGCGATTATTCGGTGGTGCAGGGCGGCCTGCTGTTGATCGCCGGCGTCATCATGATCGTCAATCTCATTGTTGATTTGCTGTATGGGCTGATCAATCCACGCATCAGACATTGAGGGTGGGCCATGACTGACACAACAGTTGCTTCTCCTGACCAGACGCCGCTGCGCCGCGGCCGGTTTTCCGAGTTCTGGTATTATTTCAGCCAGAACCACGGTGCCGTGCTTGGTCTGGTGGTGTTCTCCATCATCGTTTTTGTCGCGATTTTTGCCCCTCTTATCGCGCCGCATTCGCCGAGCGTGCAGAACCGCGAAGCCTTCCTGCTGCCGCCATTCTGGCAGGAGGGGGGTAACATGAGCTACCTGCTGGGAACCGATGCCGTGGGCCGTGATATTCTATCGCGGCTGATGTACGGATCGCGGTTTTCGTTGTTCATCGGTCTGTTCGTGGTGGTGCTTTCGGTTTCCAGTGGCGTGATGATCGGTCTTATCGCCGGTTATTTCCGTGGCTGGGTCGACACCGTGATCATGCGCATCATGGATGTGATCCTGGCGTTCCCGTCGCTGCTGCTGGCGTTGGTGCTGGTGGCCATTCTGGGCCCGGGCCTGCTTAACGCGATGATTGCCATCGCGCTGATCCTGCAGCCGCATTTCGTTCGGCTGACGCGGGCATCGGTGATGTCGGAGCGTGACCGGGAATATGTCATCGCTTCGCGGGTGGCGGGCGCCGGCAAGATGCGGCTGATGTTCCTGACCATCCTTCCCAATTGCCTGGCACCGTTGATCGTGCAGGCAACGCTGTCGTTTTCGTCGGCCATTCTCGACGCTGCGGCGCTCGGCTTCCTGGGCATGGGCGCACAGCCGCCAACGCCCGAATGGGGCACGATGCTGGCCGAGGCGCGCGAATTCATCCTGCGGGCCTGGTGGGTGGTTACCTTCCCCGGTGTCGCGATCCTGGTCACAGTGCTGGCGATCAATCTGATGGGCGACGGTCTGCGCGACGCGCTCGATCCGAAACTGAAGAAAAGCTGATGTCCCTGCTCGAAATCAAGAACCTGACCGTGAGCTTCGACACTGCGTCCGGACCGTTCCGCGCCGTGGACGGGGTGGACTTGAATGTCGATGGTCGCGAAATCCTGTCGATCGCCGGTGAATCCGGATCCGGGAAATCGGTGGCGATGCTGGCGCTGATGGGGTTGTTGCCCGACACCGCATCGGTAACAGCCGATGTCATGCGGTTTGACGGCAAGGACCTGCTGACCATGTCCGCACGGGACAAGCGCAGCATCATCGGCCGCGATATCGCCATGATCTTCCAGGAACCGATGTCGAGCCTCAATCCGTGCTTCACGGTTGGCTTCCAGATTGGCGAGATGCTCAAGCGCCATACCGAGCTTGGCCGCGCCGAGCGCAAGGGGCGGGCAATCGAGCTGATGCGGGCGGTGGGTATTCCTTCGCCTGAGCAGCGGCTGTCAGCGTTTCCGCACCAATTGTCAGGCGGCATGAGCCAGCGGGTGATGATCGCCATGGCGGCCTCGTGCCGGCCGAAACTGCTGATTGCGGACGAACCGACAACGGCGCTGGATGTGACCATTCAGGCGCAGATCCTCGATCTGCTGCGGGATTTGTGCGCCGAGTTCGACATGGCGCTGGTGCTGATCACCCACGACATGGGCGTGGTCGCGCAGATGGCGCACCGGGTGCAGGTGCAATATGCCGGCCAGAAGGTCGAGGAGCAGAAGGTGGAGGAGCTGTTTGCCGATCCGCATCATCCCTATACTGCGGCACTGCTGTCGGCTCTGCCGGAACGGGCCACCGGACGCGGGCACCTGCCTTCGATCCCGGGTGTGGTTCCCGGCCAGTTCGACCGGCCGCCGGGTTGCCTGTTCGAGCCGCGGTGTACGTTTGCCACCGACAGTTGCCGCGCCGGCGCGGTGCGGCAGGGACAGGAGATGGGGCTCGCCTTGTGCAATCACCCGCTTGCAAACGGCGTTCCTGTCGATGGCACTCCGACGCGGGAGGTGCTGGCATGAGTATCGTTCTTCACGCCACTGACCTGACTCGCAATTATGAAGTCAAGCGCGGCATGTTCGGCAAGCCTGCGCTGGTGCGCGCGCTCAATGGTGTGAGCTTTAACCTAAGTTCCGGCAAGACGCTTGCCGTGGTGGGTGAATCGGGTTGCGGAAAGTCGACGCTGGCGCGCCTCGTCACCATGATCGAGGAACCAAGTTCGGGCGCGCTGACGATCGATGGCAAACCGGCGGCGCTCACCGACAAGAGCCTTCGGCGCACCGTTCAAATCGTGTTCCAGAACCCTTATGGCTCGCTCAATCCGCGCCAGAAGGTCGGCGCCATTCTGGAGGAACCGCTCAAGGTCAACACCAGGGATGATGCTGCGACGCGGCAGGAAAAGGCCCGCGCCATGATGCAGCGGGTGGGGCTAAGGCCGGAGCATTACGACCGTTACCCGCACATGTTTTCGGGCGGCCAGCGGCAACGCATTGCCATCGCCCGGGCGCTGATGCTCAATCCGAAGATCCTGGTGCTGGATGAACCGGTGTCGGCGTTGGACCTGTCGATTCAGGCGCAGGTACTGAATCTGTTGATCGACCTGCAGAAAGAATTCGGGCTTGCCTATCTGTTCATCAGCCACGATCTTTCGGTGGTCAAGCACATCGCTGATGATGTGATGGTGATGTATCTCGGTCGTCCGGTGGAATCGGGTTCCGCAGAAACGGTGTTTGCTGCCCCGAAGCACCCCTATACTCAGGCGCTGCTGTCGGCGACGCCGGTTGCTGATCCGACCAAGAAGCGGGAACGGGTGCAGCTGGAAGGCGAATTGCCGTCACCGCTCGATATCCCCAGCGGCTGCGCATTCCATCCGCGCTGTCCGATCGCGGTGTCAAAATGCGCTGAAGCGATCCCGCCGGAACGCCTTGTCGCCGGCCGTCAGGTGGCCTGCATTCTGGCCGAATGATACCGGCAAAGACTGTGGAGCAGATCAGGCAACCCGGTTTTTGATTACGCCCTTCAGGCCGATTTGCGCATCATGGACGCGGCAATCTGGCGGGCCTCGCTGTCAGCCGCGTAGACATCCTCGATGCTGTTGGCGCCGCGGCCATCATCGAGCTGGTCCATCACCCTGGCGACCACATCAGCCATGTCGAGAAAGCCGATGTGACCCGAGATGAAGGCATCGAGCGCTGCCTCCTTGGCGCCATTGAGCGCGGCGCCCTGCAGGCCACCGCGCTGCATGGCGATGCGGGCCAGGGCCAGCGCCGGAAACCGCGTCTCGTCGGGGGCAATGAAATCGAGACGGGCGAGTTTAGCCAGATCCAGCCGTTCGACCGGCAGGCTGGCGCGGCGGGGATGGGAGATGGCATAGCCGATGGCGGTGCGCATGTCGGGCGCGCCAAGCTGCGCCAGCACCGATCCATCGCTGTAGCCGACCATCGAATGAACCACCGATTGCGGATGAACGATCACCTCGATCTGCTCGGGGCGCATGTTGAACAGGTGCCGAGCCTCGATCATTTCCAGCGCCTTGTTGAACATCGAGGCGCTGTCGATGGAGATCTTCAGGCCCATCGACCAGTTCGGGTGATCGGCGGCCGATTCCGGCGTGACCCGCGCCATCTGCTCGCGCGTGTGATTGCGGAACGGTCCGCCCGAGGCTGTCAGAATGATGCGCTCGACAGCGTGCCGCTGATGTTGATCGAGAACCTGAAAAATGGCGTTGTGCTCGCTGTCGACAGGCAACAGCTTGCCGCCGCCCCGGGCCATGGCCGCGCCGAACAGGTCGCCGGCAGAAACCAGGCATTCCTTGTTGGCAAGCGCGATATCGGCGCCTTTTGCGACCGCAGCCAAAGTCGGCGCCAGTCCGGCAATGCCGACAATGCCGGCCATCAAGAGGTCGGTATCGCGTTCAGCCGCCTCGATCAGCGCCGATGGCCCGGCGCCGATTTCGATGCTTGAGCCCGAAAGTGCCGATTTGAGATCGTTGTAGCGGCGCTCGTCGGCGGTGACGGCGAAACCCGCGCCGGTTGCGCGGGCCTGCTCGGCGAGCAATTCGATGTTGCCCATGCCGGTGATGGCCGGGACCTCGAAGGTTGTGCTGCCGCCAAGATGAGCCATCACATCAAGGGTATTGCAGCCAATCGAGCCGGTGGAGCCCAGGATGGTTATACGGCGTCGTTGCGGGGCGGTTGCATTGCTCATTTTCTCATGCCGATGGCTTGCGGTTTCTGATCAGCCAAAGTCAACGGCCGGTCCGGTTATTAAGATCTAGCAGTTCCAGATACAAGGCGGAATGATCCAGATCGGCGCCTGCCAGCGGGCCGACAAGGCGCGCAAACCGGTCCCGCACCGCCGTGACAAGCGGCAGCCGGATGCCGAATTCTTCTGCTTCCAGCAGAATGTTGTCGAGATCCTTCAGCTGCACTGAAGCGCGGCCCCGCGGCGCGAAATCGTCGGTCTGCATGCGCTGGCCGTGCAATTGCAGAATTGTTGAATCGGCAAAGCCGCCGCTGAGCGCAGCGCGGAAGGCGTCGAGATCGCCACCACCTTCGCTGACCAGCAGCGTTGCCTCGGCGACAGCGCCGATGGCGATGCCGACTATCGCCTGGTTTGCGAGTTTGGCAAGCTGGCCGGAGCCGGAAGGGCCGACCCGAATGGCACGGCCCAGTGGCTCGAAAACGGCACTAGCGCTGTCGAAAACGGTTTGATCGCCGCCGACCATAATCGCCAGCGTACCCGCTTCCGCCCCCTTGGTGCCGCCGCTGACCGGTGCATCGAGATGGGCGACGCCCTGTTTGGCCAGCCGCGTGGCGTGGTCACGCGCCTGGGAAGGCCGGATCGAACTCATGTCGATGACGGCGACCCCCGAGTGCAGCGCTTCGGCGACGCCTGATTCGAACAGCACTTTCTTGACCACCGTCCCCTCGGTAAGCATGGTGATGACGTGGGATGCGGCCCGGACAGCATCGGCGGGTGTATCAGCGACATGGGCGCCTTCGGCTGCCAGGACCTCCGCCTTGGCGCGATCGCGGTTCCACACGGTAAGGTCGTGGCCCGCAGCCAACAGCCGTCTGGCCATTGGCAGGCCCATCAGCCCGACGCCCAGCAGCGCTATTGATTTTGTCATGAATGGCCCTCTCGATTCGTCGCGTATTGTCTACCTGAAACCAGGCGGGCATATCGTATGTTTACATTGCTTCGCACCCAGCGCACTCCAAGGCTACACTTTTTGTGCGTAGGGCAAAGCATTTCAATGTCATTTTTCGGAGGCAGGAGGGCGCGCGCATGGCCTGCGATAAGTCAGTACCGGGTAGCAGATGGCAGCGCATTTGAGGCTGCGGCGGGCGCTGTGAATTCGAAAGCAGCGAAAACTCGCTAGGGGCTTGCAGATTTGATCGTGCCGGTTGTACGTAGGATGGTGCATCCAACAGCGTGATGATGATGACTGGTTCCGATATTCTTGACGGTCGCTATTCCTGGACCAGGCTCGCGGTGACGCTGGCGATCGCCGTCACCGGCAATGTCGGGATGTGGTCGATTATTGTCATCATGCCGGCGGTGCAGGCGGAATTTGCTGTCGCCCGGGCGGATGCATCGCTCCCCTACACCTTGACGATGATTGGTTTTGCGCTGGGCAATCTGGTGATCGGGCGGGCTGTCGACCGGTTTGGCGTGACCATCGCATTGATCTTATCGGCGATTACCATGGCAACGGGCTTTGCGCTTGCGGCGGCAAGCGGGTCAGTTGTGATGCTGTCGGTGATGCAGTTCATCATCGGATTTGGCACGGCGGTCGGCTTCGGACCGCTGATTGCTGATATCTCGCACTGGTTCTATCGGCGGCGCGGCATAGCCGTGGCGGTGGCAGCAAGCGGAAATTACCTGTCGGGTGCGATCTGGCCACTTCTGTTGAGCGGCGTCCTGAGTGAGTATGGCTGGCGCACTGCCTATGTGGTGCTGGCGATCGTGCCGGTGGTGCTGATTATTCCGCTTTCGCTTCTGCTCAGACGCCGGGTTCCCGAAGAGGCAACGGCACATGCCAACAGGCTGTCGCTGGCCAATGCGCGGTCAGTGCGGTTTTCGCCGACCGCGCTGCAATGGATGCTCGGCTTGGCCGGCATCGGCTGTTGCGTGGCGATGTCGATGCCTCAGGTTCATATCGTGTCTTACTGCACAGACCTTGGCTATGGCCCCACCGTCGGTGCGGAAATGCTGTCGCTGATGCTGATGGGTGGTGTCGTGTCGCGGCTGGTGTCCGGGCTGGTTGCCGACAGGCTGGGCGGGGTGATGACGCTGCTGATAGGTTCAACGCTTCAATGTATCGCGCTGTTTTTGTATCTGCCGTTTGACGCGATGGTGCCGCTTTATATCGTCAGCCTGATCTTCGGTTTGTCACAGGGCGGCATTGTTCCAAGCTATGCGCTGATCGTGCGCGAATACCTTCCGGCGAAGGAAGCCGGTCAAAGGGTCGGATTCGTCATCATGGCGACCATCATCGGCATGGCCTTGGGCGGCTGGATGTCGGGCTGGATCTACGATCTGACCGGATCCTACCAGGCCGCCTTCCTCAACGGGATCGCCTGGAACTTCCTCAATATCGGCATTATGGTGCTGATATTGCTCAAGTCGCGGGCAAGACGGGGGAGGCCGTGCTGGCCTGAGGGGCTGTCGTGGAGCGGGTCTGTTTTCGGAATGGACTTAAGCAGGGTGGTGATCCCGGAAGGATTCGAACCTTCGACCCCAGGATTAGGAATCCTGTGCTCTATCCCCTGAGCTACGGGACCACGCGCGAATGTGCATACAGAAAACCGCAACGTTCCACAATATGCGAACGACGCCATTGCGCCGCGCCGGTATCTGCCGGAGCGATGGTGGCGGTGTGGAGGTTTTGCACTGCCGACAGGTGCGGTCTGCCGGTATCAGGGAGAGGTGGCGGCAGGGCGGTCATGCGCCCTCCTACCTGAAAAATCCTGTCAGGCAGCCAGTGCCTTTTCGGCGAGATTGACCCAATAGGAAACGCCGTGCGGGATCGCTTGATCGTTGAAATCATAGGCGGGGTGATGAAGGTTGGCGGTGTCGCCATTGCCGACCCAGATAAAGGCGCCGGGACGGGCCTCGAGCATGAACGAGAAGTCCTCGCCACCCATGGACGGCGCCACGGAACGGTCGACCTTGCCGGGGCCGGCAGTCTGTTCGGCCACATCGGCGGCGAAATCGGTTTCATCGGCGTGATTGAAGGTTACCGGGTAATTGCGCAGGTACTCCAGTTTCGCCTCGGCGCCATGTGCGATCGCGACGCCGCGAATAATGTCGCCGATCCGGGCTTCGGCCATGTCACGCATTTCGGGTGACAGCGTGCGCACGGTACCAGCCATTTCAACGGTTTCGGGAATGACATTGTAGGCGGAGCCGCCGATAAATTTGGTGATCGAGACGACTAACGGCTCCAGCGGATTGGCCTGGCGCGAGGCGATCGATTGCAGCGAGGAGACGATGGCGGCGCCGGCGACGATCGGATCGACGGTCTGGTGCGGCATGGCAGCGTGGCCGCCGCGCCCGGTAATGGTCACGTCGAAGATGTCGGTTGCCGCCATGATCGGACCCTTGCAGATGGCAAACTGACCGACAGGCAAGCCTGGCAAATTGTGCATGCCGAACACTTTTGTGATGCCGAAACGCTCCATCATGCCGTCATTGACCATTTCGCGGCCACCGCCGCCGCCTTCTTCGGCGGGCTGGAAAATCACCGCCACAGAGCCGGTGAAATTGCGGGTTGCGGCCAGATGCCTTGCCGCGCCCAGCAGCATGGCGGTGTGGCCGTCATGGCCGCAGGCATGCATCTTGCCGGGCGTGCGCGAAGTCCAGGGTGCGCCGGTCACTTCCTCGATCGGCAAGGCGTCCATGTCGGCGCGCAGGCCGATTGCCGGACCGTTGCCGCCGGGGCGACCGTGGATGATCCCGACCACGCCGGTGCGGCCGATACCGGTGACGACTTCATCGCATCCGAAGGCCTTGAGCTTGTCGGCAACAAAAGCGGCCGTGTTATGTACATCGAACAGCAATTCGGGAGCGGCATGAAGCGCGCGGCGCCACTCGGCAATTTCGTCCTTGTTGGCAACAACGCCATCAACCAGTTGCATTCTCCACCCCTATGGTTGTTGTATCGGTGTTCCTGCGGCAAAGGCTGCACCCTTGATATCGCCTTTTGCCATCTATCTGCCATATAGGCTAAGTAGGCGCAGTTGACGAGAGTAAAGCGTCGGGTGGAACGGCCTTGAAGGTGCGTGGATTCACCAGGCGGCGACAGGAAATCACTGAAAAATCATGGAAAACCGGAAGTCCAGAATGAACTTGTTGTCGCAAATGCGCCGAACTGTTGCCGGATTGACCTTGCTGGCGTTGGCGTTGCTGCCGGCGCTTCAGGCCTCGGCCGAGCCGAAAATTGTCGTCGATGCCGGTTCGGGCCGTGTGATCGAGCATGAAGAGGCATTCCAGCGCTGGTACCCTGCCTCGCTGACCAAGATCATGACCGCCTATGTCACCTTCCGTGCCGTCAAATCCGGCCAGATGACGCTCGATACGCCGATCACGATGTCAGTTCGGGCGGCTAAGGAAAAGCCGAGCAAGATGTATTTCAAGCCGGGGGAACGGTTTCCGCTGGATTCGGCGTTGAAATTCCTGCTGGTCAAATCGGCCAATGATGTTGCCGTGGCGCTCGCTGAAGCGGTGTCGGGCTCGGAAGAGGCGTTTGTTGCTGAAATGAATGCGACGGCGCTGCGGCTGGGCATGCGATCGACCCGGTTCATCAATCCCAATGGGATGCCGGGCGAGGGCCAGTACACGACCGCGCATGATCTCGCGTTGCTGGCCGTTGCCGTACGCCGCGACTTCCCTGAATTCGCACGCTATTTCGGCTATGAAGGCTTTGCCGTCGGCAAAAAGGCCGTCACGAACTACAATTTGCTGATCGGTCGGTTTGACGGCGCCAATGGCATGAAGACCGGTTTTATCTGCGCCTCCGGCTTCAACCAGGTCTCTTCGGCGACGCGGAATGGCAAGACCGTGATCTCGGTGGTGCTGGGAGCGCCGTCGCAGGAGGCCCGTGCAGATGAATCCGCACGGTTGCTGCAGGAGGCGCTGACTGCGCCCGTTCTGGGTAGCCCGACGCTGTCGACCCTTGCACCCTACGGTGAAGGGCGTGACGTGGTAGCCGATATTTCCGGCGAGATCTGCACGGCGGAGGCGCGCGCGAAGCGTTATGACGGCCGCGATGTCGATGGGAAAATTGTCTTCAAATCACCCTATATCGTGACGATGACCCGCGAGCCGAGATTGGCTCAAGCCCAGATGAGTCCGGCACTGAAGCCTTCTGAATTGGCGCTCGCTCGAATCCCGATCCCGGTTCCGCGTCCTCGGGACACGCTGGCGGGAAGCGAAGCGCCGTTTTCGGCCTCCGCCTTCACAACGCCGGCCGCGGCTGCGGAAACCATGCCGTTACGCCCCGCCAAGACAGTGCCGGTTCCGGTTCCGCGGCCTGAAATCTGATTGCGCAAAAAGGCCTGACAATGACCAGCGATACGTCAACCGCCCCGTCATGGAGCGCACCCCGCGCCGTTCCGGTGTCGATCCTCACCGGGTTTCTTGGCGCCGGCAAGACCACCCTGCTCAACCGGCTGATCGGCGATCCCTGGCTCAGTGACGCGGCGCTGATCATCAACGAGTTCGGCGACGTCGGCATTGACCATCTGCTGGTCGAGCGGTCGGCGGACGGGGTTATCGAACTCTCCGATGGCTGCCTGTGCTGCACGGTGCGCGGCGAACTGGTCGACACCCTGGCGGATCTGATGGACCGCATGCAGACCGGCCGAATTCGCCCGTTCTCGCGGGTGGTGATCGAGACCACCGGCCTGGCCGATCCGGTGCCGGTGATGCAATCGGTGATCGGTCATCCGGCGTTGGGGCAGTCCTATCGGCTTGAAGGTCTGGTAAGCGTGGTCGACGCCGTCAATGGCCTGGCAACGCTTGATGCGCACGAGGAAGCGCGCCGGCAGGTGGCGGTGGCCGATACGCTGGTGATTTCAAAGATCAGTCTTGCGGCCAACACCGAGGCTTTGCGGGCCCGGCTTTCAGCGCTCAATCCGCTGGCGCGGGTGGTGGACGCCGAAGATCCCGATCTCGACGCCAAAAGCCTGTTTGACAGCGGTGTGTATGATCCGGCGACACGCTCGATGGATGTGACGCGCTGGCTTGCAAGCGAGAGCGGCGCTCATCACCATTCCCATGAGGGGCATGAGCACGGGCACCACCATGATGTGAACCGGCACGATTCGCATATCCGTGCCGATACGTTTGTCAGTGAGCAGGCGATCTCGCCGGAAACACTGGCGATGTTTCTCGACCTGCTGCGCTCGGCGCATGGACCCAATCTGTTGCGGATGAAGGCGATCGTTCGGTTGTCGGACGATCCATCGCGGCCGTTGCTGCTGCATGCGGTTCAGAGCCTGATGTCGGAACCGCAACGGCTATCGGCCTGGCCCGAAGGGGCAGAAGAGAAAACCCGGCTGGTGGTGATCACGCGGGACATGCCGGAGGGATTTGTCGCTGAATTGTTTGCTGGCTTTGCCGGAGATCCGGGCATCGGCCGTGCCGACCGGGCGGCGCTGGTTGAAAACCCGCTGGCGATTCCCGGAGCGCCTGTGCGGCGTTGATCTGGCCTCAGGTCTTGGTGATCACGAAGATGTGACCGCCGTCAACTGGCCCGGCACTGATGAGGGTGTGGCCTTCCTCGCGGCAAAAATGCGGGATGTCGATTACTGCAAGCGGATCGGTGGTTTCAACCCGGATGCGGGCACCACTCTTCAAGCCGCGCAGATACTTGCGGGCGCGCAGCACCGGCAGTGGGCATTTCAAACCGCGCAAGTCGAGTTCGTCGTCTTCGTTGCCGCTCAATTGCGGCTCCATATTTTCCAGAGCGGCTTTTTCGGTTGCGAATCCGCGGTGGCACCAACTACCGGCGCGGGTGCCAGCGGGTTTGCCGCCGGTACCGGCACGTCAGCCGCCACGGCCATCTGATCAGCCGGCATGGTGGTTTCTGCAGCGACAGGTGCCGCAGGTGCTGCGCTTTGGGGAGCAGGCGTGGGTTGAGCCGCCAGCGCCTTCAACGGGTTGCCGGTTGAAAACAGGCTCAGAACCGCGGGAGCGGACTGCCCACCATTGGCGGCGATTTTTGCTTCCCGTGCGGCTTCGCGTTCGGCGCGCTTTTGTTCAGCTTCGGCTTTGGCCTGAGCGGCAGCGAGTTGCTTGGCATCATCATTCTCATATTTGGCAACCGCCTTGGCAAAGTTCTGGTTCCAGGTCTTCTCATAGCCGGAATAGGCCGAGGCCAAGCTTGGCGGCAGGCTTGCCGGCGGGCAGGCTTCGGTTGACCGGAACGCTGCATTCTCGATCTGCGGCACCTGGTTGAAGACGTAGCGCCGCTCGCAGACTTCGACCTTGGCGGGCCGCTTGGTGAGTTCGAACTGGTCGTAGCCGGCCTTCAGCATCTTCCAGAATTCGAAATGTTCGTTGTCGCGGTGGCGGGCCATGTTCTCCGGTGTCATTCGGAACGGGAAGGCTTCGACCATGAAGTATTCCTGGCCGCCCTTGAAGGCGTCGCGGGCAAAGCCGTAAATTTCGAGCACCTGTTCATCGGTCATGGAGTAGCACCCGGCTGAAGAGCAGGCGCCATGGACCATCAGATTGCTTCCGTTGCGGCCATGGGCCCGGTCATAGCTGTTGGGGTAGCCCATGTTGAAGGAGAGGTAGTAGCTCGATCGCGGGTTCATCTGCGACGGGTAGATCCGGTAATAGCCTTCCGGTGCCTGGCGGTCGCCTTCCTTGAACTTGGGGCCGAGCTTGCCCGACCATTTGCAAATTTCGTAGGAGGCGATCAGGTCGAAGCGGCCATTGCCCTTCTGCTTCCAGATCTCAAGCGTGCCTTCCTCCTTGAAGATGCGCATCATGATCGGCGAGCGCGTGCTCATGTCGTTCGCCTTCATCTTGTTGACGAGCTTGGCAGGCAGCGGGTGCTCAACCTTGTTGGCAACCGAATCCAGCGCATCCTGACAGCCGGTCAGCCCCAGCAAGAGGAGGGGAACAAAGCGCAATGTTCTGATCGACATCATCGGAGCTCTCGGATTTTGCAATATGCCATTGCTGTTGCGGATTGACGGCCCTGCCGGTGCCACCGGGCCTGAGAAATCAACGCAATATTATAACCAACATGGTTCATGAAGCCTTACCACCACAGCCTGCCCCGAGGGAAGACCATTTCAAGCGGCTACAAATGGCTTGGAAATTGTGGCCCGAATGCGGCGCCGATCAACCGATCTGGCGTCCGATCTTGAGAAATTTCTCACGGCGGTCGGTGCGCACCTCGTCACCCGACAGACTTGCGAGTTCTTCGAGCGCTGCGAAAATCGTCTCGCCGGTGCGCGCAATGACGCTGTCGCGGTCGCGGTGCGCCCCGCCGACCGGTTCGGGGATGATGCCGTCAATGATGCCAAGGCCGCGCAAATCTTCCGCGGTAATCTTCATCGAGGTGGCAGCATCGCGGGCACGGGTGGAATCGCGCCACAGGATCGAAGCTGCGCCCTCGGGTGAGATAACCGAATAGATCGCGTGTTCAAGCATGTAGACGCGGTTGCCGGTGGCAATCGCGATGGCGCCACCGGAGCCGCCTTCGCCGATCACGATCGATACCAGCGGGACACGAAGGTTGAGACAGGTTTCGGTCGAGCGGGCGATGGCCTCGGCCTGGCCGCGTTCCTCGGCGCCAATGCCGGGATAGGCGCCAGCGGTGTCGACCAGGGTCACCACCGGGATGGCGAACCGGTCGGCAAGTTCCATCACGCGGATTGCCTTGCGGTATCCTTCGGGGCGGGCTGAGCCGAAATTGTGACGGATACGGGTCTTGGTATCATGGCCCTTTTCCTGGCCGATGACAGCCACAGGCTGGCCGCGGAACCGCGCAAAACCAGCCTGGATGGCAGGGTCCTCGGCGAATTTGCGGTCGCCGGCCAGCGGTGTGAAGTCCTCGAAAAGCGCCTTGGCGTAATCCTTGAAATGGGGTCGGTCGGGATGCCGGGCAACCTGGGTTTTCTGCCAGGGATTAAGCTTGCTGTAGATCTCGGCCATGGCGTCGCGCGCCCTGGTTTCCAGCCGCGTGATCTCGTCACCGGTGTCGATGCTCTCGTCCTCGGCGGCCAGCTTCCTCAACTCGAGGATCTTGCCATCCAGATCGGAGATGGATTTTTCGAAATCAAGGTAATTATGCATTGAGTTCTTTTCCGAGCGGGTATCCGCAATTTCGTTCGCTGCACACAGTCAAGCGCAGTTAAGTGCATCTGTCACGTAGTGATCGATATGTCGCGAGCGGGCTTAATCGCGATTCTTTGTGGCATTTGCAAGGGGGTGATGCTGATTGACGAGCTGCTTGAGCCGTTCATCGAGCACATGGGTGTAGATTTGGGTGGTTGAAATGTCGGCATGGCCCAGCAATTCCTGAACCGCACGCAGGTCGGCACCGCCGGCGAGAAGATGGCTTGCGAAAGCATGCCGCAGCACATGCGGAGATATTTTGGCGACAGGAAGGCCGGCGCGGGCGGCGGCATCCTTGAGCTCGCGGGCAAACACCTGCCGCGACAAATGGCCCTCGCTGGAATTGGCCGGAAACAGAAACCCCGATTGCTCTGCGGTCTCGCCGATCTGGGCCAGCCAGGTCTCGAGAGCGGCACGTGCCGGGCGCGACATCGGCACCATGCGCTCCTTGGCGCCCTTGCCGCGGACAATCAGAAACCGGCCACCATCGGCGAGCACCCGGTAGGGCAGGCCTACCAGTTCGCTTACCCGCATGCCGGTGGCGTATAGCAATTCCAGCAGGGCGCGAAAGCGAATGCGCTGCAGCCGTTCGGGATCATTCTGTGCCAGGGCAATGTCGGTCTCGGCCTGGCCAAGAAGCCGGGTGACTTCATCGATGCTGAGGATCTTTGGCAGAGATCGCGATTTGCGCGGGGAATCAACCACGCCGGTCGGGTCGTCTTCGCGCAGGCCTTCGGCGTGCAGGAACTTGTAGAACTGCCGCAGGGCGGAAAGCCGCCTCGCCTGAGAGGCAGGTGAGAAGCCACGGTTGGCGAGATCGCCGATGAAGGCCCGGATGTCAGCGGCCTGCGCACGCCCCAATGTGGTTCCCAGCCCGGCAAGCACCATGGAGGCGTCATCGAGATCGCGCCGATAGGCATCGAGCGTGTTGACTGCCGCGCCGCGCTCGGCGCTCATCATTTCGAGGAATGCTTCGGCATGGGCGGCGCTGAGATCGCGCATTGTGTGGGGTGGCCCCGGCTAGTTGTTGAGTCTGTCGGTGGGGACGCGGATGGTCACGTCACGCTCCACCGGTTCGACATAAATGATCAAGGCAAACATGGCGCCGTAAACAAGCCCGGCAAGCACGGCGCACAAGACTAGAAATCGAAACAGGGATGGCATGGAGACTCCGGCGAACTGATATCCACGCTGTTATGCGGCAGTGCGGCCGCCGTTTCAAGGCAATGTGGCAGGGGAGGCAAGCTTGACGCGCCGCCGGACATGGCCAATAGAAGGCCCGACCATGGACCAGAAGCCGGGGGAGCCAGGTGACGGAAGAGCAGACAAGCGCGCTGGAGCAGGATATCGCCAAGGCGCGGCGTGTGCTTGGCCGCCGCAATCTGGTATTTGTAGGCCTGATGGGCGCAGGCAAATCCGTCATTGGCAGGCTGGTTGCGCAGATGCTCGATATTCCCTTTGTCGATTCCGATCACGAGATCGAACGGGTATCGCGGATGACCATAGAGGAATTGTTCCAGACCTATGGCGAACCGGAATTCCGGGCACTGGAGGCGCGGGTGATCAAGCGGCTCTTGAAAAGCGGGCCGCGGGTTCTTTCCACCGGTGGCGGCGCCTTCATGAACGACGCCACACGGACCATGGTGCTGAGCAGCGGTCTGTCGGTATGGCTGAAGGCGGATCTGGAGATATTGTGGGCGCGGGTTTCCAAACGCGACACGCGGCCGTTGCTGAAGACGGCAAACCCGAAGCAGACTCTGTCGATTTTGCTCGATCAGCGCTATCCTGTCTATGCGCAGGCCCGGCTTACGGTACAGTCGCGGGACGAGCCCAAGGAAATCATCGCCGCTGAAGCCATTGCCGCCATCGCGCTGCTGGATTGCGGTCAGAACACGGTAGCAACGCCATGAACCAAACCACCCCCTCGCAAACTGTCCGCGTCGATCTGGCAGACCGCAGCTATGACATCGTCATCGGCTCCGGTCTGATTGCCGGCGCCGGCGCCGAGATTGCCGCGCGTGAGCCCGGCATACGTTGCGCGGTGGTGACGGACAGGAATTTGGCGGCGGTTCATCTCGATAGTCTGCTCGAAAGCCTTGCCGGCGCAGGCATTGATGCGGCACCGCTGGTGCTGGAGCCAGGCGAGAAAACCAAACGCTTCGAGGAATTGATCCATGTCTGCGATCACGTGCTCGGGGCGAAGCTCGAACGCGGCGACGCGGTGATCGCGCTTGGCGGCGGAGTGATTGGTGATCTGACAGGCTTTGCCGCCGGAATCGTCCGGCGCGGCATGAAATTTATCCAGATTCCGACCAGCCTGCTGGCCCAGGTGGATTCTGTCGGTGGGCGGCAAGACCGGGATCAATGCGAGCCAGGGCAAGAACCTTATCGGGGTGTTTCACCAACCCGACCTGGTGCTGGCCGACAGCGACGTGCTCGACACATTGCCAATTCGCGAGTTTCGCGCAGGCTATGCGGAAATGGCAAAATACGGCCTGATCGACCGGTCGGAATTCTTCGACTGGCTCGAAGCCAATTGGCGTGAGGTGTTCGCCGGTGGTCCTGCACGGATACGGGCGATCGCCACCAGCTGCCAGGCAAAGGCCGAGGTGGTTGCCGCCGATGAACGCGAACACGGCGCACGAGCGCTACTCAATCTCGGTCACACATTCGGCCACGCGCTGGAGGCTGCGACCGATTATGACGGCCGGCGACTGGTGCATGGCGAGGGGGTGGCGATCGGGATGGTGCTGGCGCATGAGTTCTCGGCCCGGATGAACCTCGCAAGCCCGGATGATGCGGCGCGGGTCGAGCACCATCTCAGAGAGGTTGGTCTGCCAACCCGAATGCAGGATATTGAAGGTTCGCTGCCGGCAACCGATATACTGATGAAACACATCGCGCAGGACAAGAAGGTCCAGCGCGGTGCGCTGACCTTCATCCTGACCCGCGGCATTGGCCAGTCCTTCATCGCCAATGATGTGCCGCAGGATGAGGTTTTTCGATTCTTGGAAGACAAGCGAGCATGATGATGCTGGAATATGCAGGCGAATTGCTGATTGAGCACGGGCTGACGATCCTGGCGATCATCGTGCTGATTGCCCTGTCGGGGTTTTTCTCCGGCTCGGAAACCGCGTTGACGGCGGCTTCGCGGGCGCGGATGCATTCGCTGGAAACCAGCGGCGAGGTTCGTGCGGCCACGGTAAATGGGCTGATCGAACGCAAGGATCGGCTGATCGGGGCCCTGTTGATCGGCAACAATCTGGTCAACATCCTGGCTTCGGCGCTGGCCACCAGCGTGCTGCTGTCGATATTCGGCGATTCCGGTGTTGCCGTGGCGACGCTGACGATGACGCTGCTTTTGGTGATTTTTGCCGAGGTGCTGCCCAAGAGTTGGGCGATCTCGCGCCCTGACCGGTTCGCCATGGCGGTTGCGCCGATGGTCAAGGCCTTTGTCGTGGTGGTCGGTCCGATGTCGAGTTTCGTCAACTGGATCGTCCGCCACATCATGTCGCTATTCGGCGTCACCTTCGCCTCGGAAACCTCGATGCTGTCGGCGCACGAAGAAATTCGCGGCGCTGTCGACCTGCTGCATCGCGAGGGGGCAGTGGTCAAGGCCGACCGGGACCGCCTCGGCGGGGTGCTCGACCTGGGTGAGCTTGAAGTTTCCGATGTGATGATTCACCGCACCTCGATGCGCATGCTCAACGCTGACGAACCCCCGGAAGTCAATGTTCGGGCGGTGCTGGAAAGCTCCTACACGCGGATGCCGATCTGGCGCGGGTCGATGGACAACATCATCGGCATCGTCCACGCCAAGGATGTGCTGCGGGCGCTGGCGGACGCCTCCAATGATCCGCAGCGGATCGATATCGTCAAAATCGCGCAAAAGCCGTGGTTCGTACCCGATACCACCAGCGTGCCGGATCAGCTCAACGCCTTTCTCCGCCGCAAGGCGCATTTCGCCATCGTCGTTGATGAATATGGCGAGGTCGAAGGCCTGGTGACGCTTGAGGATATTCTGGAAGAGATCGTCGGCGAGATTGCCGATGAGCATGATACCGAAGTGCAGGGTGTTCACCAGGAGGCTGACGGATCGGTTGTGGTAGATGGCTCGGTGCCAATTCGCGATATCAACCGGGCGCTTGACTGGTCGCTGCCCGATGACGAGGCCACCACGGTGGCCGGATTGGTGATTCACGAATCCCAGACGATCCCGGAGGAAAAACAGGCATTCACCTTTCACGGCAAGCGGTTCATTGTCATGAAACGTGACCGCAACCGGATCACCAGGCTGCGAATCAAACCAGCCGACAAGCTTTAAGGATGCGCGGTGCCGATGCCGGCAGCGCGGCAACGGCTACCAGCGGGTCGTTTCGCCGGGGGATGAAGCTTCGATGGCCATGGCATGCAGGCCGCTTTCAAGCTCGTCCTTGAGTGCCGCGTTGACCGCGCGGTGGCGATCGATGCGGCTGGCCCCGGCAAAGGCTGCGGCGACGATGCGAATCCGGAAATGGGTTTCGCCGGCGCCGTCAAAGGTTGCGTCGCCCTCGCTGTCGGTGTTGTGATGGCCGGCGTGCAAATGGCTTTCGTTGACCACCGAAAGTCGCTCAGGTTGAAAGTGTTCTGTCAGCCTTGTTTCGATGCGGCTCTGTCGGGACATGGTGTCGCTCCTGGCGGTTGAACCGGTCATAAAATCAGTTCGTGTTGATTTGCGAGGTGGCATTCGGGATCAAGACGGGGTACGCAGCTTGAATCATCCTTGTCAATCCTTGTTCGTTAACGTTCAGAGCAGCATAATCGAGGCCATGGAATTGGATTCGAAATATTTTGACCGTATCCGGGTGCGTCGCCGCGGCGAGCGCCCAGCCGAACCCAGCACGCCACAGTGCCAATGGGATGGATGCGAAAAGCCGGGCGCCCACCGCGCACCGGTCGGCCGTGACGCCGAGGGGCAGTACTTCATGTTCTGCTTCGAGCACGCGCGTGACTACAACAAAGGCTACAACTATTTTTCGGGCCTCTCCGATGGAGAGATCGCGCGCTATCAAAAAGAAGCGCTGACCGGTCACCGGCCAACCTGGAAAATGGGTGTGGACCGCTCGGCAGGAAGTGGGCCGACACAATCGACCGCCCGCTCCGGGTCGGCCGGCGCCCAAGCCCGGATGAAGGACCCGTTTGGGTTCTTCAACGACCCCAAGGCCAACAAGCCGGTGCGGGCGCGCAAGATCAAGGCGCTGGAGTCCAAGGCGTTCGAAACGCTCGGATTGGCCGCAAACGCAAAGACGGCGGAGATCAAGGCGCGCTACAAGGATCTGGTGAAGCAGCACCACCCCGACGCCAATGGCGGCGACAGGGGCTCGGAGGACCGTTTCCGCGAGGTCATCCAGGCCTACCAATTGTTAAAGCAGTCCGGTTTCTGCTAAGCGATAAACTACTGAGTCCGGCGGTTGTGCGGGACCCGACATGAGAGACGGCCTGTGGGCTTAACACGCCGGGCCTTGGAGACATGATGAGCAAGATCGACCTCGACATTACCAACTTGCCCGACACCACCGTGAAGGTGGGGGACGTATTCGGCATCGATTCGGATCTGGTGGTCCCCGCCTACAAGGAACGGGACGCCTATGTGCCGGACCTGGATGAGGATTACCTGTTCGACCGTGACACCACGCTGGCGATCCTGGCGGGCTTTGCCCACAATCGCCGGGTGATGGTTTCAGGCTATCACGGCACCGGCAAGTCGACCCATATCGAACAGGTCGCGGCACGGCTCAATTGGCCGTGCGTGCGCGTCAACCTCGACAGTCATGTCAGCCGTATCGATCTTGTCGGCAAGGATGCGATCGTCGTGCGCGACGGGCTTCAGATTACCGAATTCAAGGACGGCATCCTGCCCTGGGCCTATCAGCACAATGTCGCACTGGTGTTTGACGAGTACGATGCCGGTCGTCCGGACGTGATGTTCGTGATCCAGCGGGTGCTCGAATCTTCCGGCCGCCTGACATTGCTCGACCAGAGCCGTGTCATCAGGCCGCACCCGGCATTCCGGCTGTTTGCGACCGCCAACACGGTTGGCCTGGGCGACACCACCGGGCTGTATCACGGTACCCAGCAGATCAACCAGGCGCAGATGGACCGTTGGTCGATCGTCACCACGCTGAACTATCTGCCGCATGACCAGGAAGTCGCCATTGTCGCTTCCAAGGTCAAGAAATTCGCCGAAGGCGAAGGCCGCGACACGATTTCGCGGATGGTTCGGGTGGCCGACATGACCCGTTCGTCCTTCATCAATGGCGATTTGTCGACGGTGATGAGCCCGCGTACGGTGATAACCTGGGCGGAAAACGCCGAGATCTTTGGCGATGTGGCGTTTGCTTTCCGGCTGACCTTCCTCAACAAATGCGATGAACTGGAGCGGGCGCTGGTGGCTGAACATTACCAGCGTGCCTTTGGTGTCGAGTTGAAGGAAAGCGCCGCCAATATTGTTCTCAGTGCAACCGCCTGACGGGTTTCGCCATGGCCGGACGCGGCGACAACATCAGATCAAAACCCACAGGCGTGGTTGACGCCGAACCGTTCAAGCAAGCACTGACCGGCTGTATCCGGGCGATCGCAGGCGACAACGAGCTTGAGGTCACGTTTGGCAATGACCGGCCGGGCCTTGCGGGCGATCGGGCGCGGCTGCCTGATCTGCCGAAACGGCCGACCCTGCATGATTTTGCGGTAACCCGCGGCGTGGGCGATTCAATTGCGCTGCGCAAGGCCTGCCATGACGACGCCGTGCACAATCGCATGGCGCCGGAGGGGCCGGATGCGCGTGCCGTCTATGACGCGGTCGAACAGGCGCGGGTCGAGGCAATCGGCGCCCGGCAGATGACCGGCATCGGCGACAACATCACCTCGATGCTCGAAGACAAATACCAGCGCGCCAATTACAGCGGCATCACCAACCGCGAGGATGCGCCGCTGCAAGAGGCGTTGGCGCTGATGGTGCGCGAAAAACTGACCGGACGGGCGCCGCCCGAGGCTTCCGGCCAGGTTGTCGAGCTGTGGCGCGACTTCGTCGAGGGCAAGGCCGGCGATATTCTGCAATCGCTGGAAAGCTCGGTCGATAACCAGCAAGCTTTCGCCCGGGTGATCCGCGAGATGCTGTCGGCCATGGAGATGGCCGAGGATTACGGCGATGACGACAACGAGCAGGACGAACTGGACGATGTTTCCGACGACGACCAGCCGAGCAGCGACGAGCAGAACGAGCAGTCTTCCGAGGAAGAGGCCGGATCGGACGCCGCCCCCGCTGAAGAAAGCGAATCATCGGAAGAGCAGATGGACGCCGGCGAAATGGACGGCGCGGAAGTCGGTGACGACGATACGATCGACGACAGCGACGAGGATGCCGACACGCCGGGCGAAACCCGCAAGCCGGGCGATCAGTTTTCCGATCTCAACGAGAAGATCGACTACAAGGTGTTCACCACCGAATTTGACGAGGAGATCCTTGCGCAGGAATTGTGCGAGGAGGCCGAACTGGACCGGCTGCGCGCGTTTCTCGACAAGCAGCTGGCGCATCTGCAGGGCGTGGTCGGGCGGCTTGCCAACCGGTTGCAGCGGCGGTTGATGGCGCAGCAGAACCGGGCCTGGGATTTCGATCTCGAGGAAGGCTATCTCGACCCGGCGCGACTGACGCGGATGATCATCGACCCGATGCAGCCCCTGTCGTTCAAGATGGAGCGCGACACCAGCTTCCGCGATACCGTCGTCACCCTGCTGATTGACAATTCAGGCTCGATGCGTGGCCGGCCGATCACCGTGGCTGCCACCTGCGCCGATATTCTGGCACGGACGCTGGAACGCTGCGGCGTCAAGGTGGAGCTGCTGGGCTTTACCACCAAGGCCTGGAAGGGCGGACAGAGCCGCGAGAAATGGCTGACTGGCGGCAAGCAACCGACGCCGGGCCGGCTCAATGATTTGCGCCACATCATCTACAAGTCGGCGGACGCACCCTGGCGGCGCGCCCGGCGCAATCTCGGGCTGATGATGCGTGAGGGCCTGCTCAAGGAAAACATCGACGGCGAGGCCCTGATCTGGGCGCATTCGCGACTGCTCAAGCGGCCCGAGCAGCGGCGCATCCTGATGATGATCTCGGATGGCGCACCGGTTGATGATTCGACCCTGTCGGTCAATCCGGGCAATTATCTCGAGCGGCACCTGCGCGCCGTCATCGAGGAAATCGAAACCCGCTCTCCGGTGGAACTGCTGGCGATCGGCATTGGCCATGACGTAACCCGCTACTACCGCCGTGCCGTCACCATCGTCGATGCCGAAGAGCTGGCCGGCGCCATGACAGAGCAACTGGCAGCACTGTTTGCCGATGAAGGCGGGGATCCGAAAGCCCGTCGCGGCCGCAAACGGGCGTGAGCAAAACCGGCTCGATGATGCGGTTTTCTGCTGCGGCAGGTGCGCTGGCCGTGATCGTTGCTTTGCTGTCTCCGCTGGTTCGCGCCGATGAGAGTGCGATTGATATCCGCTCGCGGTTGATCGAGACCTTCAAGGTCGGATCCGACCAGACCCGCTTTGGGGATTTCGAATTTGTCGGCGGGCTTGAGCTGAGCTCATCCAATTCAGCGCTTGGAGCGATGTCGGCCATTCGCCTGTCCGCCGATAGGCAACGCTTTCTCGGAGTGATGGACACCGGTTTCTGGTATGCCGGGCGACTCGATCGCGATGAGCAGAACCGGATGGTCGGGGTTCGCGATTTCAAAGTATCGCCAATTCTGGGTTTGGATGGTCAGCCTTCACGGGAAAAGTGGCGGTTCGATGCCGAAGGCATGGTGCTGCGCGGCGATGAGGTGCTGGTCAGTTTCGAGCGGCTTCACCGGGTGGATATCTATCCCGCCAATGCGCCGGGCAACGCCAAGCCGACCGGTTCGTTGCCGCTGCAGATCCCGCTTTCCGAGTTTCGCGGCAACCGTGGCCTGGAAGCGGTGATGGTGGCGCCCGATAGTTCATCCCTCGCCGGCGCGGTTGTCGCCGTATCGGAGATGAGTCTCGATACCAACGGCAATATTTTCGCGGCGATCCTGACCGGACCGTCGAAAGGCGTATTCCACGTCAAGCGTGATCCACCCTACAACGTCACCGATGGTGATTTCCTGCCCAATGGCGACCTGTTGCTGCTGGAACGCCGGTTTTCGATCGCCGAAGGGGTCGGCATGCGGATCCGTCGGATCGACGGCAGCCGGATTGGTGTTGGCAATCTGGTTGATGGCGAAGTCGTTCTGGAAACCGATTACGGCTACCAGATCGACAATATGGAAGGGTTGGACGTGACCACGGACGATCAGGGCCAGGTGTTTGTCACGCTGGTCTCGGATGACAATCATTCGATCCTGCAGCGCAACCTGCTGCTTGAATTCCGCTATCTGGGCGACGAGAAGTAAACTTTCCTGAATGCCTTCTTTGACAGCTCCGGGCTTTGCTCGAAATCAGGTGCGGGGCTGCGGCGCCAGAACCGGTATTAGCGCGCCATAAGGCGCCAGCATGGCAAGGCCTACCAGCAGCTTGACCGAGAGGTCACCCAGCGCCCAGGACAGCCAGCGTGGTGCCTCCAGGGCGAAAAGACCGAGCAGGGGCGCTGCCTCGCTGGCAAAGCTGTCGCCGGGGCCGATCACGATGGCTGCTTGCGAAAAGGCAAGGCTGAAGAACACCAGCGTATCCAGGCTTGAACCGATGATGGTCGAGACCAGCGGCGGCAGCCACCAGACCTTGTTGCGCAGACGATCGAAGATTGCGACATCAAGCAACTGCGCCATCAGGAAGGCTGTGCCGGAGGCGACGGCGATCCGCGGCGTGGCGAGCCAGATCGACAGAACGACGGCGATCACGAAGCCGCAGAATACCACCATGCGCGCGGCGCTGGCGCCAAACCGACGATTGGCGAGGTCGGTCACCAGAAACGCCACCGGGTAGGTGAACGCGCCCCAGGTCAGAAGATCGGCGAGGTTGAGAGCGCCAAGCGTCAGGTCAACCGGGAACTGCACGAGGAAGTTCGAAGCAACGACAACGGCGGCCATGACGGCCATGAACGGCAATACAGAAGGGAAATAGCGCATTTTTTTATCCTGGGTTGATGCCACCAGTTAAACGGAAGAAGGCGGGCCCAAGCCCGCCATCATGATGAGTAAGAACCGCGCCGTGATTAGGCGGCGGCGCTTTCGTCAAGCTTCTTGGCGATCTGGCGCTTGAGCAGACGTGCGCGCATCGACAGTTCGCCATCCTTGGCCTTGGTCAGGAATGCGTCGAGGCCGCCACGATGTTCAACCGTGCGCAAGGCATAAGCCGTAATACGCAGGCGGAACCGCTGGCCGAGAGCATCGGAAATCAGCGTAACGTTGCACAGGTTGGGCAGAAACCGGCGACGGGTCCTGTTATTGGCGTGGCTGACATTGTTTCCAGACTGGACGGCCTTGCCGGTCAATTCGCAGCTGCGGGACATCTTGCACCTATTATCTCTTCGCCAGCGGACGGGCTGAGCCACATCGAGGGCTCACCCAAAGGACCACAGGCCTTTATTGGAAAGTCGCGTGTCTATAATCAGCCACGCGAGCCGCGTCAAGTCGGGATGGCGGATAAACGGGCAGAACAGCGCGTCTGTAGCCGTATCTCTCAATTTATATCGCCGCAGGCATCGAAATGCCGCATTGTACGTTGAGCTATCTGCAATAACAGGATCGGCGGCGACCGTCGAGCCGGAGGCTTTGAGAGGTGCGCATGACCCGACTTCGTGGTGTATTCTGCATCGGAATGCTTGCGCTGGCGCCTTATATGGCGCTGCAGCCAACAGCGATCGCCGAGCCGGTTCAGGTCTTCACCGACTATTCGGTATCGCTGATCGGCCTGCCGGTGGCCTATCTGAGCTTCAAGACCGAGATTGATGGCGCTTCCTACCAGATTTCGGGCAGCCTGCGCACGTCGGCGCTTTCCGATATCGTCAGCAAGACCCGTGGCAATGCCAGCGTCTCGGGCAGGTTCGGCAAGGATCGGTTGCGGGCGTCGCGTTTCTCGGTGGCCTATTCGACCGATGCCAAGGACCACCGGACCGAGGTCCGGTTCAACAATGGCAATGTCAGTTCGGCGACCAGTACGCCCAAGCGCAAGCGGACGGCTGCCGACTGGGTGCCGGTCAGCGCGGACGACATGCGCGCGGTGCTTGATCCGCTATCGGGCCTGGTGTTTCCAGCGGGCGCCCGGGTGTGCCCCAGCAGTCTGCCGATTTTTGACGGCGAGTCGCGGGTGACGTTACATCTTGCAGAAAAAGGGGTGCGGCCGTTCCGGACGAAGGGATTTGTGGGTGACGCCATCGTCTGCGCGGTCCGGTTCGAGCCGAAAGCCGGATACCGGAAAGGCTCCTCGACGATCCGGTATCTGCAAAAGCTCACGAGCATGGAAGTGTGGTTCGCCAAGCATGAGGAGGGCGGGTTCTATGCCCCGGTCTACGCCAAGGTGCCGACCAAGATTGGCCAGGTGGTGGTTGCGGCAACCCGGTTTGGCGGCTAAAGGCCCAAGGGTGCGTACGCGCACTTGAAGGGGACTGAGCATGCATAAACTTCCCACGCTTGTCGGTTTTTCGGCGATCATCATGTGGTCTTCCCTGGCGGTGCTGACGGCGGCCTCGGGCACGATGCCGCCATTCCAGCTGTCTGCAATCTGTTTTGCCATCGGATCGGTGATCGGTGTTTCGGCAATGCTGAGGCAGCCATCGCGATTTCGGGCATTGCGGCAGCCGGCCAAGGTCTGGGCGCTGGGGCTGTTTGGCCTGTTCGGCTATCATTTTCTCTATTTCACCGCGCTCAGGAACGCCCCGGCGGTCGAGGCCGGCCTGATTGCCTATGTCTGGCCGCTGCTGATCGTCGTCGGCTCGGCGCTGCTGCCGGGCGAGCGGCTCGGCTGGCACCGTGTTGCTGGCGCGCTTCTGGGACTGTCGGGAACGGCGCTGATCCTGTTGCAGGGTGCGGATGGCGGGTTTGGCGGTGGTAGCCTGATCGGCTACGGCGCGGCGGTGCTCGCGGCACTCACATGGTCGAGCTATTCGTTGCTGTCGCGGCGTTTTGGCTCCACGCCTACGGATGTGATCACCGGGTTCTGCATGATTTCGGCGGTGGCGTCGCTTCTGTTCCATCTGCTGATGGAGACCACGGTCTGGCCCGATAACACTGGGCAATGGTTCGCCGTCATCGGTCTCGGGCTGGGGCCGGTGGGGCTGGCGTTCTACGCTTGGGATTATGGTGTGAAGAACGGCAATATCCAGTTTCTGGGCGTGGCCAGTTATGCGGCGCCTTTGCTGTCGACGCTGATTCTGATCGGCTTCGGCTATGGTGAGGCGACGCTCACAATTGCGGTGGCGGCGATGCTTATTACCGGCGGTGCCTTTCTGGCAGCCAAGGATCTGTTGAAGCGGAAAAAGCGAAAATGAGCGCTTTCTTCGAGAACCATAATGGTGTCGTCCTTGCCTGCTTGCTGATTTCGCTGGTGGGTTTTGTGATCTATTTACTGATGCTTCAACGGCCGACGTCGCTGATGCGAACTCTGGCCAAGACCGCAGCCGTTGCAGCCCTGTCGGTGATGGCTTTGGCCGTCGGCGGGCCGCTGCTGCTGATCTTCGCGCTGGCGCTCTCGGCGCTTGGCGACGCGTTTCTGGCACATGAGGGCGAGGCGGCGTTTCTCGGCGGGCTCGGCAGCTTCCTGCTGGCTCATATTTTCTATGCGGTGCTGTTCATATCGTCGGGGCCCGGTTTCAGTCTTGATGTGCTGCCTGGTCTGGCCGCGGTTGTGGTCTTTGCGCTGGTCGTCGGTTTCGTGATGGTGCGCGGGGCAGGGCCGCTGGCGTTGCCGGTGGCAGCCTATGCGCTGGCGATTGCCAGCATGGGACTTGGCGGCGTGACGCTTGGCGGGCAGGTGCTGGCGGGCGTGGTGTTGTTCATGGCTTCGGACGCGATTCTGGGCACGGAAAAATTCCTGATGACAAAAGACAGTCCAGCCCGGCGCGCCAGCAGCATTGCTGTCTGGGTGCTCTATTATTCAGGACAGGTGCTGATTACCCGCGGCCTTCTGGTTTGAGCGGTGCTCCGTCATAGGGTGAAGGCCGCCAGTCGGGCGCGGCCATCTCGAAACTGGAAAATTCAAAACCCGGCGCCACGGTGCAGCCAACCAGGGTCCATGCGCCCAGAGATGCGGCAGTTTGCCAACATCCGGCAGGAACCACCAGTTGCGGCCGCTCGCCTGCGGCCAGGTTCATTCCCAGGCGATGGGATTGGGCGTTGCATCCGTCGGGAGACAGGGTCAGCGCCAGCGGTCCGCCACCATGCCAGTGCCAGATTTCGGTGGCGTCGGTAACGCGGTGCCAATGGGAGCAGTCGCCGCCTTCGAGCAGATAGTAGATAGCGGTCGAATGGCCGCGCGGGCCACCCTCGGTGTCTCGAAAGGTTTCACGGTACCAGCCACCCTCGGGATGTTCCTTCATATCCAGCAGGGCGATGATGTCGCGCGCAGTGAGTGCCGGATCCATTCTCAAAAACCATCCTTGCGCCGACGCAGCTCGGCAAACACCGCGACATCGCTGGCGGTTTCCATGCCGAGCTGTTTGCGGATGCCGGCATCGCTGGTGCGCATGAATGGATTGGTGCGTTTTTCATAGCCGATAGTGGTGGGCAAGGTTGGCAGACCCTTGGCACGCAAATCGACGATATCCTTCATGCGGTCTGCCAGTTCCTGGTTGTCGGGGTCGACGGTGACGGCGAAATTGGCATTGGACTGTGTGTATTCGTGGCCGCAATAGACTCGGGTCTCGTCAGGGAGTTCCCCGAGCCGGGAGAGGGAGCCGAACATATCTCCCGGCGACCCTTCGAAAAGTCGACCGCAGCCGAGTGCGAACAGGGTATCGCCGGCAAACAGCAATCCCTCATCGGGAATATAAAAACAGATATGACCTGCGGTATGGCCCGGTGTCGAGATGGCTTTCACGGTCCGGCCGGCAAACTTGAAGGTGTCGCCATCGCCAACTGTCTGGGTTAGTCCGGAAATCGTTTCCGCCTCGGCTTTCGGACCGATGATCCTTGGCGAATAGGGAAGAGCAAGGGCTGGGATGCCTTCGACATGATCGGCGTGGTGGTGGGTAATGAACAGGTCCGTCAGCGCCCAACCACTTTGCCTGAGGCGGTTGGTAATTATGGCCCCGTCGGGCGCATCGATGCTCGCCGTGTCGCCGGTGAGTGGATCGTGCAGGATTATCCCGAAATTATCGCTCCGGCAGGTGAATTGTTCGATCATCAAGCTGCTCACCGCACTCTCCTTCGACGTTGGAATCAGTTCTCAAATCATAACGGCAGCTGCCTGATCCGTCACCTTAGCGGTATGTCTCGGTTCCTTCCTGCGGGATACAGGATGATTTTACTGGCAATTGCGCCATGTTGAGGGTGTAAAGTCATTGCAACGGCCAATTGATGGGCTCGGGACACCAAACATGCATACCGATATTGTGGAGCTGCGACAGTTTTATCATTCCCGCCTCGGGCGGTTCGCGGAGCATTCGGTGGCGATGGCGTTGTCCTCGATCTGGGCCAGCCTGCCGGGTGAGCGGCTGATGGGGATGGGATACGCGGTGCCCTATCTCGACCGGTTCCGCCCCGATGCCGAACGGACTTTCGCGTTCATGCCTGCCGGGCAGGGCGCGGTGAACTGGCCATCGGGAGGGCCCTCGGCCACTGCCCTGGTGTTTGATGAGGAACTGCCGCTGCCCGACGCCTCGCTCGACCGGATTCTGATGGTGCATTCGCTGGAATTTGCCGAAAATCCACGGGAAACGCTTATGGAGCTTTGGCGGGTGCTGGCGCCGGGCGGCAGGCTGGTGATTGTTGCGCCCAACCGGCGCGGTGTCTGGGCCCGGTTCGAGCACACGCCCTTCGGCGCTGGGCGGCCCTATTCGCGTGGCCAATTGGTGCGGCTGTTGCGGGAAAGCAATTTTACTCCGGGAGCGTTTGCCGAGGCGCTGTTCTTCCCGCCATCGGACCGCGCAGTGGTGTTGCGTCTGCGCGGGATATTCGAACGGCTTGGCCGCAGGATGTGGCCGGTTTTTTCGGGCGTGATCGTGGTCGAAGCGCAGAAGCGGCTCTATCAGGGCCTGCCGGTGGCTGCGCGGGCGTCGCGTCGGGTGTTCGTGCCGGTGCTATCGCCGCAGACTTCGCGTGCGGCGCATCGTCGGCGCAATTCAGCCGATACCGCTGCGCACTGAGCGCAGTCTCTCGACAAGATCGCCGCAAGGGGTTATTTCCGCCCCATTATTTTCGGCCTTCCGCAAGCAAGGAGCCTTTCCCATGAACAGCACCGACATGCCACGTCCAAAACCGGGTGTTTTAGATATCGCAGCCTATGTTCCGGGCCGCGAGACTGCCCATGGCGTGGCCAAGGTCTACAAGCTGTCCTCAAACGAATCACCGCTGGGGCCGAGCCCGAAGGTCGCCGAGGCGATTGCAGCCAGAAGCGCCAACCTGGCGATCTACCCGGATGGTTCCGCGCATGTGTTGCGAGAGGCGATCGGACGCGCCTATGGACTTAATCCCGGCAATATCCTGTGTGGCAACGGTTCGGATGAATTGCTCGGCCTTCTTTGCCAGACCTATCTCGGCCCCGGTGACGAAGGCCTGTTCACCGAACACGGGTTCCTGGTCTACAAGATCCAGATCATGGCCGCCGGTGCCACCCCGGTGACGGTTGCCGACAATGATGATCTCAATGCCGATGTCGACCGAATCCTGGCTGCCGTTACCGAGCGGACCAAGCTGGTTTTCCTTGCCAATCCGAACAATCCGACCGGCACCTATGTTCCGGTCAATGAAGTCAAGCGGCTGCATGCGGCGCTGCCGCGTCACGTGATTCTGGTGCTGGACGCGGCTTACGCGGAATATGTCCGCCGCAATGATTACGAAGCCGGCATCGAGTTGGTTTCAGCCAGTCCCAATGTGGTGATGACCCGGACGTTTTCAAAGATCCATGGTCTTGCTGGTCTCAGGATCGGCTGGATGTATGCCCATGAGGCGATCATCGACGCCTGCAACCGGGTGCGCGGACCGTTCAACGTCAACGCTCTGGCGATCGTTGCCGGCGCGGCGGCGATCGGCGATCGCGAACATGTCGAACGGGCGGTGGAGCATAACGAAGCCTGGCTCGGACGGGTCAGCGAGGGGCTGCAAGCACTGGGCCTGTCGGTGACACCGTCGGTGGGCAATTTCGTGCTGGTGCATTTTCCGACGACGCCGGGCAAAACCGCAGCGGAGGCTGACGAATACCTATGTGCGCGCGGTTATGTGCTGCGCCGGGTTTCGGGGTATGGCCTTCCTGATGCGCTGAGGATGACGATCGGTGAGGCGGAAGCCAATCTCGGCGTGCTCGAGGCCTTGAGAGAGTTCATGGCTCAAGCGTCATGAGCACACCCATGTTCGAGAATGTCGCCCTGATCGGCATCGGGCTTATCGGCTCGTCGCTGGCGCGGGTGATTGCTGCCAAAGGATTGGCCGGTCACGTGACGATTGCCACCAGAAGCGCCGAGACGCTCGCTCAGGCGCAGGCGTTGGAGCTTGGCGATGACTATTGCCAATCCAACGCCGAGGCTGTGAGGGACGCTGATCTGGTGATTGTCTCGGTGCCGGTCGGCGCGTCGGAAGCGGTGGCGATTGAAATCGGTCCGCATCTCAAACCCGGCGCGATCGTCACCGACGTCGGTTCGACCAAGGCGTCTGTGGTGCGCCAGATGGCGCCGCATATCCCGGCCCACGCGCATTTCATCGCCGGGCACCCGGTTGCCGGTACCGAGCAGAGCGGTCCGGCTGCGGGGTTTGCCGAATTGTTCCAGGACCGTTGGTGCATCTTGACGCCGATGGAAGGAACCGATGCCGACGCGATCGACAGGCTTAGCCAGTTCTGGCAGGCCTGCGGTTCGACAGTCGACCGGATGGATCCCGACCATCATGATCTGGTGCTGGCGATCGCTTCGCATCTGCCGCACATTATTGCCTACAACATTGTCGGCACTGCCGATGATCTGGAAGCGGTGACCAAATCCGAGGTGATCAAATATTCGGCCTCGGGTTTCCGCGATTTCACGCGTCTGGCAGCGTCGGACCCGGTGATGTGGCGCGATGTCTGCCTGCACAACAAGGATGCCATCCTGGAAATGCTGGCGCGGTTTTCCGAAGATCTGTCGTCGCTGCAACGGTCAATCCGCTGGGGTGATGGTGACAAGCTGCTTGAGCTGTTCACGCGGACGCGCGGCATCCGCCGCTCAATCATCGAGGCGGGTCAGGATACGGATGAGCCGGACTTTGGCCGTCACACGCACAAGACGGAGCCTTCTGCAGCTCCCGAATGAGTCCGGGGGTGTCGACGGGAATGCCACGAGCCGGGCTTGCCCGCCGGAAGCTGGTTATAGCGCCGGCAGCCGACCCAGTGGAAACAGTCCCATGGAAACGTTGCCGTTGCGAATCGTCAACGGCAGGGTGATGGCGTCGTCGCCCGGCACGCTGTCGAGCGCGGCGAGCATCGGGCCGAACCGGCGCAGATTTTCGCCCATCTCCGGATTGAGCCTTGCGACAATCTCGGCGATCTCGCTCCTGACCGCGGATGGCTAGCTGCAAATCGCCGGATATCAGTCCGTCGGCAGAGATGCGAACCGGGCCGGTGATTTCGAGCGAGGCATCTCCGTCAAAGCCGATCGATAGCTGATGGATTTGTGCCTGATAGGGCGGCAGCAGCGGTGCATACGGCATGTCCAGCAAACCGGCCCGGCCCGGCAGTGTTGCCTCTAGCGTAAGTGCAGTGGTGCCGGTGTCGGCGATGATGTTGCCCCGCACGTTTTCACCATAGGCGGCGATGTCGAGGTCGGGGCCATTCTTGCGGGCATGGGCGGTGAAGCGCTCGGCCGCCATTGCGAGTTTTTGCGGCAGGCCGGCGCCGTCGATGTCGAGGCTGACATTGCGGCTGTCGATCGATCCGCGATCAAGCCCCGATGGTGTCGCCCGGATGCTTGATTGCAGGCTTTTCCAATCGATGTGCAGATCCAGCCCGGGCGCCGAAATCAACAGTGGTCCGTCGATTTCCGAGACGACATGGCCGGGGTGGTAGAATTGTGCCGCCGATCGCAGCGCCCCCGCTTCCAGTGTCAAGGCTTCCTGCGGGTTGGTGTAGCCCATCCGGTCGCAGAACAGGCCGAAACGGAACGGATAGCCGCGAACTTCGGCATTGGCGCATTCCGCGCTGGCGTCGTTTCCGGCAATCTGCTGCATTGTTGTGGGCAGATGCGCCTCAATCCGGTTGGCGACGAGATACCAGCCGATGGTCCACAGCGCGATGGCAGCGAGGATCGCCACCCCGAGCCAGACAAACCGCCGCGAAGATGAGCGGGCGGCCGGATTGGTGGATGGCATTGCGTTCTCCCTGCGGGCCCTGCCATAAGGGCGGGCGCGGTGACTGGATGCGCCGGCGGCAGAACCGACACGAGGTGCGCGCTGCCGGTTCCGGACGCCGGATCGATTTGGCATGCCCGCGTGTGAGCATGGTGGCGACACGCGGAGTGCAACATGGGCGCGGATATGGACGATTTTTGGGTGTTTGGCTATGGGTCGCTGATGTGGCGGCCGGGCTTTGATCACGAGCAAGCCCTGCAGGCGCGGTTGTTTGGTCATCACCGCGCGTTATGTGTTCGATCCTTCGTTCATCGTGGCACGCCGCAACGGCCGGGACTGGTGCTCGGGCTTGACCGTGGCGGCTCCTGCCATGGCGTTGCCTTCCGGGTCCGGCCGGAAAACCGCGAGGCGGTGATAGATTACCTGCGGGGACGGGAACTGGTGACCCATGTCTACCGTGAGGCGACGCGACGGCTGCGGCTCGACACCGGACAACAAGTGACTGCGCTGACCTATGTGGTCGACCGGGCACACCAGCAATATGCAGGCGGGCTGTCGGTGGATGAGGCGCTGTCAGCTGTGCATGGGGCCAAGGGTCAATCCGGACCCAACGAGGCCTACGTGCTCAACACCGTGGCGCATCTGCGGACGCTGGGTATCCGCGATCAGCATCTCGAGGCCATCGCTTACAGGCTTGAGTCCGAGAAACTTGCGGGATCAGTCCGCCTGCGCGCCTGACGGGGCAGCTCCGAGTTCGGCGAGCCTGCGGCGGGCGTCCTCGCGCAGCGGCAGATGCGGATTGGCGGCCACGGTTTCGACCAGCAGCTTGTCGCTGGCCGTTTCCATCACCTCGGTGAGATGATCCATGAAAGCATCGGGGTCCATGCCGGCAGGGATCGCCGGCAGGATCTGCACCTTGAAATGACCGGGAAAACGCAGGAACTTGCGCCGCGGCCAGAACAGACCGGGGTGCATAACAACGGGCACGACCGGCACCTGCAGATCGCGGTAAAGCCGGGCGATGCCATATTTGTAGGACGGCGGAGCACCCGGAGAGCGGCGGGTGCCTTCGGGGTAGATGATCAGCTGACGGCCGCTTTCCATCTCGCGTTTAGTCCGCTCCAGCACAGCCGCCATGACCTTGCCACGGGCGCCGCGATTGACCGGAATCATCCGCATTTTCCGGATGTACTGGCCAAACAGCGGTATCCAGGTGAGTTCCCGCTTGAGAATATAGACCGGATCATCAAGCCAGGGCAGCAGCCCGTAGGCGTCCCAGAAAGACTGGTGCTTGGGGGCAAAGATGTAGCTGCCCTCGGGGATGTTCTCCAATCCCTCGATCTCGAAGGTGGTGCCGGCAATCTTTGCCTGCAGCCAATGGTTGGCCCGCACCCAGTTTTTGGGGACACTCCATGCCGCCTTGCGATTTACCAGGAAAAAGTAGGGCGAGAAGATGATCATCCGCCCGACCAGGTTCAGGTAAAACGCGATGTTGAACAGAATGGAGCGGAAAACGATCATGGCAGGATCCGGTTTGGCGTTCGCCGTCGCCGAGGGTCTCGGCGGGGCCGTTGCTTCCGGTTACACCATCGGCGCGCTATCGAAAACCGGTTACCCTGGGAAATCAGTTGAGCGTGGCGGTTATTGGCCGCTGTGCGGTGACATCGGCGCGCAATCCGCTTGCTGTTTTGGCCCCGGTCCAGTTACGCAGCCTTGCCAGCGAATATTTGGCATATTCGGTAAACAGGGTGCGCAATGCCACCGGGTCTGACAGCCACGCCTCGGTCTTCAGGTCCGCATGGGTGACCGGATAGGCAACGAAGGTGACGTCAGGGCTGGCCTGCGAGAGTTCGAGCAGGCTGCGCGGCATATGGTAATTGTTGGTCACCACCAGAATCCGCTCGTAGCCACGCTGGCGGATCCAGCTGGCAGTTTCATTAGCGTTGCCGATGGTGTCGAGCGCCTCGTAGCCGATATCGACACAGCAGTTGAAGGTGGCGCTTTTGGTGCCGGTGGCGCGGCGCAATGCGGCGCTTGTGGTCGAGGGATTGACGCCGGAGATCAGTAGTCGCTTGCCGACGCCTTGTTCGAGCAGCGCCAGGGCCTGGTCTACGCGCTGGTAACCGCCGGTCAGCGCGACGATGGCATCGACTTCCTCGGGCACTCCGGATGCCTTCAGATCGGCGATGGTGTCAGTGAAGCGGAAAAATCCCATCGCCGCCAGTGTGATGCCAACGATGGCGGCAATGGTGAATATGCGCAGGCCATGGTGACCCACCCGCCGGAGACGATGGATCGCATCGGTCTTGGCGGCCTCCGGCCGGGCCGGGCTGGGCTGGGCGGATTCCATGCTCATCAAGCATGAATACCCTGAGATTCCGGCAAGGACCAGACGGATTTGCGGCAAAAAGCAGGCGAATTAACCGATTTCCGACAGCGAAGGGTCGGCGCGCTGGCGATCAATCTCGCCGATCGTGCGAATCACCGTGAGACGGGTGGTGAGTGCCGTCATGCCAGCGATCAGCACAACGATGCCGATAATGCCGAAATAACCGGCGCTGCTCAACGTGAAGCGCCCGAACAAGGCGGTTACCTGGTCATTGAGTGCCGTGGCCAGGCTGTTGGATTGCCAAAAGCCGAGAAGCAGGAAGGCGATGGTCGCCAGGCCTCCGCCGACTGCTGCGCCCTTGAGGCCGATGATCAGAAAATGCTTCTGGAATTCGGCGGCGATGAAACCGGTCTCGGCGCCGACGAAATGCAGCACCTCGACGATATGGCGATTGCCGACCATCGCGCCGCGCGTCGCGAAAATCACCGTCAGCATGGTGGTGGCAAACATCAGCGCCAGAATGCCGACGCCGACAAAAACGGTAATCCGGGCCATGGATATCAGTCGACTGGCCCAAGCGCGGTGATCATCAAGTGTGGCTGCGGGAACGGTCTCGGCAAGGGACTGGCGGATGGCGCCAAAATCAGGTGGTGCGGCTTCGTCAATGGTGACGATCACCAGCCGCGGCACAGGAAGCTCGTCCATGTCGAAGCCTTCGCCAAGCCAGGGTTCAAGCAGTCTGGCGGTCGAGCGGCGATCAACGATCTCAGCTGTCAGTGCACCGGGATACGATAGCGCAACGGCGCGGACTTCGAGTAGCGCCTTCTCCATGTCAAGGCCATCGACGGGTTTGACCTGGATGGTGATTTCGCTGGCCACGTCGCCCTGCCAGGCTTGTGCCTTTTCCTGCACCATTGTCACTGTGCCCAAGGTCACCGCACAAAGAAACGACATGATGGCGATCACCACCATCAATGCGCGGCCTGATACGTTGACCGGCGGCACGATCGGTGCGGTCGGACGTAGGCTGACCAGGCGCTCCTTTTTCTGGGTGTCGGTCTGGCGGGGAGCGGGCTTAGTCATAAATGTCGAGCCGCCCCTCAGACAGGATCATGCGCCGGGCATCTACCCGGTCCATCAGTGACAGATCATGGGTGGCAATTACCACGGCGGTGCCGAGCCGATTGAGTTCGGTGAACAGATTGAGCAGACGCTGGGCCATTGGCGGGTCGACGTTACCGGTCGGCTCGTCGGCCAAAAGGATTTCCGGCTGGTCGATCAGGGCGCGGGCAATTGCGACACGCTGCTTTTCGCCACCGGAAAGCACCGGCGGCAGCACATTGATGCGTTCTCCGAGGCCGACCCATTTGAGCAGTTCGATCACATCGGAACGGTAACTGGATTCGTCCTTGCCACGGACTCTCAGTGGCAAGGCGACATTCTCATAGGTCGTCATATGGTCGAGAAGCCGAAAATCCTGAAAGACGATACCGATCCGGCGACGCAGCAGCGGCAGTTCTTCGCCGGGAATGACGGAGATATCGCGGTCGAACATGCGAATCAGGCCACGTGTCGGTTTGAGCGACATGAACAAAAGCCGCATCAGCGTGGTCTTGCCGGCGCCAGACGGCCCGGTCAGGAACTGAAAGGACTTCTTAGGTATGTCGAAGGTCAGGTCACGCAGGATTTCCGGCCCCATGCCATAGCGCAATCCGACATTTTCGAAATGAATCAACGGTCGTATCCTGTTCCGGAGGCTAATCCGCAAAGTCACCCGGTATGGTTAACGCAGGGTTAAAACAAACCGGCTGCCAGTGGTTGTAAGCGGTCTGATGACGAAGCGTTAACCAATTCCGTTTACGCATCGGTAAGAGATGTTTCAATGGCTTCTGTATGGCAGAAGGCCGAAATGGGGGCAGCGATGGGCTTTTCAGGCCGCGCGACACAGGCGATTGACCCTGAATCCAGCGATCTGCTGATGCCTGATCGGGCACACAAGATGCGCCCGGCGCGGGTTCGGGACGTCGAGGACGCCAGTTTTGAAACTCTGGGCAGGCCCCGTCAAGTGCAGACCGAGCCTACCGCGACGCGGGACAGCAAACGGACCTACAAACCCCGCATCACCGATTTCCCGTCCTATGGGCCGGTTCCGCGCGATTTTGCGGCGCCGGAGCGTGCCCCCGATTCTCTATCTACAGTTCGTGTCGGCGCCAATGACCGTCTCGGCGTGTTTGCCGGCGGGAGGGCGTCAGTTGCTGGCAGCAAGGTCGGGCGACCGAAAGCCGGCGTCGTGTTCACCCTGACGGTGGGCATCATCGCCGTTGCCGCCTTGTGGATGGCCGGCGGTCATGCGCTGCTGCTTGAGCCGGCAGCCCCCGTTCAAGCTTTGACGGTGACGGCTCCTGTCGCGCCGCCGCCCCTTGTTTCCAGGGCAACGTTGCTCAAACACGACCCGGTGATCACATCATCGATTGCGGTCCTGCCATCGAAGCCGACGGAGACATCGATCATTCACCCCAAGCCGCGCCCGGCGCGAATCGAAAGAGCAGGGTCGATCCTGATGATCAGGCCCGCGGGGAACTAGACACCGGTACGGGTATGCCGACCGGAAATCGACGGGTGATTTGGCCCGGCTTTGGGCATGCGGCCGTCAAACGACTTTCAATTGAGGGCGAAGGGCTCTAGGAGTGGGCGACATCAGAGTCAGCTTGCCTGGAGAGCCGAATGCCGGTTGTGCGCGGAAAAATCATCGACCCCCTGTTTAGCGCTGAGGTGATTGCTGAACGCAATCGCACCATGGCGGCGGAGATTGCCACCAATCCGAAGAAGGATCTGCTGGTAATCTCGATCCTCAAGGGGTCGTTCATTTTCGCGGCCGACCTGATTCGCGCGCTGCATGAAGCGGGGCTTGAGCCCGAAGTTGAGTTCATCACCCTGTCGAGCTATGGCAAGGGCACCACAAGCCGGGGCGTCAAGATCATCAAGGATATTGACAGCGACGTGCGTGGCCGCGATGTCCTGCTGATCGACGACATTCTCGAATCGGGCCGGACCCTGAGGTTTGCCCGCGAGTTGATGTTTGAGCGCGGCGCCAACAATGTCGACATCGCCGTGTTGCTGGACAAGCGCTCGCGCCGTGAAGGTACACTTGATGCCGATTATGTCGGCTTCGAATGCCCGGATTATTTTGTGGTCGGCTACGGCATGGATGTGGCCTATGCGTTTCGCGAATTGCCCTTCGTCGGCGTGGTCAAGGGCGACGCCTGAAGGATCGACGTACCTACAAGAATTGATCACGCCGCCGTTCATGTTGCGGCAAGTTTTGACCGCTAGTTTTCCCCGACCACTAAAGGGGACAGATGATGGCGAGAATCCTGATTGCCGAAGACGAAGACTCGTTGCGGCGGTTCGTTGCCCGGGCGCTCGAAATGGACGGTCACCAGACCGTGCAGGCTGGCGATGGCGCCGAAGCGCTTGAGCATCTTCAGGCCGAGGCGTTTGACCTGCTGCTCTCCGATATTCGTATGCCGATAATGGACGGGATCGAGCTTGCCGGTGAGAGTGCCGAGCTGGTTCCTGAGATGCCGATCCTGCTGATGACCGGTTTTGCCGAACAGCGCGAACGGGCCGAGCATCTGATGCGCATTGTTGTCGATGTCGTGGACAAGCCTTTCACCCTGCCGCAGATCCGGCAGGCGGTGGCGGACGCGCTTGTGGCCCAGGCTGCCTGATCTACTGAAGGTCCAGAAGCCTTTCGAGATAGCGTTTTTCGACGTCCGGTGAGAACTGATCGCCCAGACGCTTGCGGATGGCGTCGAGGATTTCGCGGGCGCGCTGAATATCGATCTCGTCGGGTACCTTGACCCGATTGCCGAAATCCGGACCGGTGGTGGCGCGCGGACGGCCAAGCGGATCGAGGTCGCCCGCCGACCGGTTGCCGTTGCGGGCAGGGCCTTCGCCTTCAGCCTCGCCCTGCTGGTTTCCCATGGCTTGCATCATCTGGTTCATCATGTCCTCGGCGCCCTGGCGCAACGCCTGCAGCGCCCGGTCCTGATTGCCCAGCGCCTGGCCGGTCTGGCCCTGTTGCAGATTGCCTGCGGCGTCGCCCATAGCCTCGCCGGCCTTGCCAAATCCCGGTGACGGGTTGATGCCGAGTTCCTCGAGATCGCGCTGCAATTGACCGAGTGCGTCCTGGAGTTCCTGCTGGCTGCGGCCAAGCGCGCCGAGCATGTCTTCAAGCGACTGGTCGCCCTGGCCTTGCTGCCCCTGATCCTGCCCCGCGCCCGGCTGCTGTCCGTCCTGCTCCTGACGGTCGCGGCCCTCGCCCGATTGGTCTTGCCGCTCGCGATCGGCGCGCATGGTCTGATCCATCAGTTGTTGCTGCTGACGCATCAATTCGCCGAGTTTGTCCATCTGCTGGCGCATCGGCCCGCCCTGCTGGGGCTGGCGCTGCTGACGGCCGGCCTGCAGATTGTTCATCATACGTTGCAATTCCTGCAGCATCTGCTGGGCCTGGTCGCGGGCACCGGAGCGGGCAAGGTTCTCGATCTGGTCGAGCATGTTGTCGAGGTCGCGCTGACGCAGCATGTTCTGCGGCATTGCCTGCTGCTGTTGGCCGGCCTGGTTGTTGGGGTTCTGGCGTGCCAGTTCCTGCAGATAATCCTGCATGGCCTGGCGCATTTCATCCATCAGACGCGCAACTTCCTCGTCTGATGCGCCATTCTCTAACGCTTGCGACAGGGCATCCTGGGCTTCACGCAGGCGTCGTTCGGCGAGCGAGAGATTGCCGTCCTCCATCTGCAGCGCCACGCCCCACATGTAATCGACGGCGGCGCGGAGATCATCATCGCTGCGGGCATTGTCGAGCCGGCCGCGAACCGATTGCAGCAGCAGGTAATGGGTGAGGTTGGGGATGGTCTCCTCGGGTGCGATGGTGAGCGCATCGTGCAAATCATAGACGCGGGGCAAGTTATTGGCATCAAGCGCCAGCACGCCGCGCTGTTCGACAACCGCAGCCGCCAGCGGCTCGGAAAAGCGGCGGCCCGGCAATGTGGTTTCAAGGGTCTCGCTGCGGCCCTGCTGGCCGGCGCCGTCGGTGGCAAGCAGAGTAATCTTTACTCGCTGCCCGGCCAGTGGATGTTCGGTCAGGTCGTGGCTGGAGAGTGCACTGTTGTCGGTCGCAGACCGACGCGGCAGCGACAGCCGGTATTTGGGCGGCTCGAACAAAGGCCGGGCGTCCGGTGAGGGCTCTTCAGCAGGCACGATCTCGGCCTCGGCGCTGGCAACGCCATGATCATCGGAAAGCGTATAGGCAAGTTCGAGGGCACCGTTAACGGCGCGGCGCGGGCTTTCGATGAAGGCAGCAACCGGTGGCGTGTCGGGGATGATGCTGATTGGGAAGTTGCTCTCCGATCGCCCGGCCTTGATCGTCAAGGTTCCGTCGGCTGTCGGTTTGAAAATCCATGTTGCGGCGCCTGCCGGTCCGGTGGGGTTCGCCGCCGAAGGCGCTAGCATTGTCAGCGAGGCCAGATCCGGCCCCCAGGATACTGCTGCATTGGCATCATCGTCCGCGCCGCCGAGCCGGACAGTGATTTCACTGCCGGCAATGGCGGCAACCGCCTCGCCCTCGGGCCGGGTCACGCCGGTGAGGAACACGGGCGCCTGATTAATATAGGCAGGCGGCGTGATCCAGGCATCGATGCGGATGTCGGGCAAGGTGCTGTGTGCATGGCTGACAAAGGCATCGCCAGGCCGACCGGCGCCGCCGGAAAACGAGTAGCCGAAGGCCACGAACAGCATCAGCGCGAGTGCGACGCGGAGGCCCCAGGGGTCACGCGCCGGCAGATCCGACCGGGGAAGGCCGGTTTCAAGCGTGCCGATGGTTGCGGCCATGCGGCGGCGGTGTTCTTTCCAAAGCGCGCGGGCGAAAGGGTCTGCGGCTTCAACATGATCGTCCTGCACGGCGATCGCCTGGTTGGCGATCCGGTTTTCTGCCTCCAGCCTGGCATCGATCTCGGCGCGGGTCGGCGCCCGGTAGCGGCTCAGCGGCCAGAGCGATGCGGCGAAACCTCCGGCGAAGAGAGCCAGCAGAAGTATCCGCGCCCAGTCCGGCACGATCCGGAAGACGCCGAACCAGGAAAAAGACAGAAATAGAGCGAAAACGCCCAGTAACGGTGCCATGAGGGTGATCAGGCGGCCAAGTGCCAAATTCTGACGCATCAGCCAGCGACCAAGTACGACCGAGCGCCAGGACTCGGCGTCCCGGTTTTCAGGTGGTGTCGATGTGCCGTCGGGCAGGCCTGCCATGGTCATCTTCCTTCAGCGTCCCGCATGAAGATAACAGTCTTTGCGGCTAAGGCGAGGCCTGTGACCAAAAAGTGAGGCCCGGCGTAGCCCGTGCTGCGCCCACGATGCCGGGAAATTGTATCGTCTTCCGGCGCCGTCGCAGTTTGGTCGCAACGCCTGGTCAGGCGAGCCAGGCGGGGATCGAGTCCATGCCGATCAGATCTTCATAGCTCGGCCGGTTGCGGACAATGTGGAACTTGTCGCCGTGAACCAGCACTTCGGGAACCAGAAGCCGGGTGTTGTAGGTGCCTGCCTGTACCGCGCCATAGGCACCGGCGGAACCGATGGCGATCAGATCGCCGGATTTGACCGCTGCCATCTCGCGGTCCTTGGCAAGGTAGTCGCCGCTTTCACAGACCGGGCCGACAATGTCGGCGCGGATCCGCGGGGCGCTCGCTGCCGACAGCCGTACCGCACGAACCTCGTGCCATGCCTCGTAAAGTGTTGGCCGGATCAGGTCGTTCATTGCCGCATCGACGATGACAAAGGTCTTGTCGCCGCCATCCTTGACATAAATGACCTCGGTCACCAGCACGCCGGCATTGGCGACGATCAGGCGGCCGGGTTCGAGAATCACCTTGCAGCCGAGATCGCCGAGTCGGGCCTTGACCATTGACGCATAGGCATCGGGGGCCGGCGGCGGCACATTGTCATCGCGGTAGGGTACGCCGAGGCCGCCGCCGATGTCGAAATGATCGATGGTGTGGCCATCGGAGCGGAGCTGGCCGATCAGCTCAACCATCAGCTTGAGGGCATCGTCAAACGGCTGCAACTCGATGATCTGACTGCCGATATGCATGTCGATGCCGGTGACGCGGACGCCATCGAGACCGGCTGCGTGCTGATAGACTGCCCGGGCGCGTTGCCAGGAGATGCCGAACTTGTCTTCCTTCTTGCCGGTCGAGATCTTGGCGTGGGTTTTGGCGTCTACATCGGGATTGATCCGGAACGAGATCGGCGCGACCTTGCCGAGTGCCAGCGCGCGGGCGTTGATCACCTCAAGTTCGGGTTCAGATTCGACGTTGAAGCAGTAGATCTCGGCGCTGAGCGCGGCGTCGATCTCGCGAACGGTCTTGCCGACGCCCGAGAACATGATCTTCGAGGCGGGAATACCTGCGGCCAGCGCGCGACGCAGTTCGCCTTCGGAAACAACGTCAACGCCCGATCCAAGCTGCGCCAGGGTCTTGAGCACGGCCTGGTTGGAATTGGCCTTCATGGCGTAGCAGACCATCGAGATCGATATCGCCAAAGGCGCCCGAGAACACCTTGTAGTGCCGGCTCAGCGTGGCGGTCGAATAGCAGTAGAATGGGGTGCCGACTTGGGCTGCGATATCGGGCAGGCTGACGCCTTCCGCATGCAGAATGCCGTCGCGGTATTCAAAATGATTCACGGGGTGCGCCTATTCGAGAAGACCATCAAGGATGAAGCGCCGCTGGTTGGGCACGGTCGCCGGTGCGGCGTCATCGTCATCTGTCAGGGTTTCGGAGGCCACGGATGCCGGTGTTGCCGTCACACGCGGCGTATCGAGCGGGCCTTTGCGGCCGCACGCCGACAGAAGCGTGGCCAATGCTGCTGATACACAGATCGATTTTACCAATAGTCTGGTTGTCATTCGCTGTTCCTCACGACGATCCGAACGCTTGCGTGCGGTGGCTTCATAGCCGGTTTCGCGGCATTGTGCACCCTGCTTTGTCAGCATTGCAAAAGTCGGCAGGGTTAAATCCGCCCACGCCAATGGGTCACTTGTGCGCGCACGCCATCAGGCGCGGTGCCGCCGAAGCTCTTGCGACTGCGCACCGAGGCGTCCACCGTCAAAACCGAGAATACGGCATCGGTGATGGCCGGGTTGATTGTCTGCAGGTCCGCGAGCGACAGCGCTTCAAGGCCGATGTTGCGGCTTTCGGCCAGTGCCACGGCGCGGCCGGTGACATGGTGAGCCTCGCGAAACGGCAAGCCTGCCTCCCGCACCAGCCAGTCGGCCAGGTCGGTCGCCGTCGAATAGCCGGCGCCAGCGGCGTCGCGCATCCGATCTGTGCGGATTTCCATGTCACGAATCATGCCGGTCATCGCTGCCAGCGACAATTCAAGGCTTGATGCGGCGTCAAACACCTGTTCCTTGTCTTCCTGCATGTCCTTGGAATAGGCCAGCGGCAGACCCTTCATGACGGTCAGCAGTGCAATCAGCGAGCCGTTGATGCGGCCGGTCTTGGCGCGCACCAGTTCGGCGGCGTCGGGGTTTTTCTTTTGCGGCATGATCGAGGAGCCGGTCGAGAACGCGTCTGACAGGCGCACGAAACCGAATTGCGGCGTCGACCAGATGACGATTTCCTCGGCCAGGCGCGACATGTGAGTGGCGCAGATGGCGGCGAGCGAGAGGAATTCGAGCGCGTAGTCGCGGTCCGAGACGGTATCGATTGAGTTGCGGGTGGGTTCGCGGAAACCCAGTGCGGCAGCGGTTTGCGCGCGGTCGATGGCGTAGCCGGTGCCAGCAAGAGCTGCGGCGCCGAGTGGACATTCATCCAGCCGCTCGATGCAATCGCGAACCCGCGAGCGATCGCGGCCGAGCATCTCGACATAAGCCATGCAGTGATGGCCAAAGGTGACAGGCTGTGCGGTCTGCAGGTGGGTGAAGCCGGGCATTACCGTTTCTGCGTGGGCTTCGGCCTTGTCGAGAAAGGCAGAAATCAGGCCGGTGAGGGCGGTGTCGGTACGCTGCAATTCTTCCTTGACCCAGAGGCGGAAATCCAGCGCCACCTGGTCATTGCGGGAGCGGGCGGTGTGCAGGCGGCCGGCGGTGGGACCGATCAATTCGGCGAGCCGGGACTCGATGTTCATATGGATGTCTTCGAGACGGCGCGAGAAGGTAAATTCCCCCGCTTCGATTTCTGACAGAATCGTGTTCAATCCGTGAGTAATCTTGTCGCAGTCGTCGCTTGAAATTATGCCAGTGTTGGCAAGCATGGCCGCATGTGCGAGGGAACCCCGGATATCCTGGGCATAGAGCTTGCGGTCGAAATCGATACTGGCGTTGATTTCCTCCATGATGGCGTCTGGCCCGGAGGCAAATCGTCCGCCCCACATCTGGTTTGACGCCTGTTTGTCCTTATCTGTCGACATGAGCCTGTCCTGGAGTTTGTCATGAGCCAATCGCGTAAACGCCTGTCCACCGGAGCCATGGTTGCAATCGCCATTGCATTGGGCGCCATTATCGGTGCTGCCGGGATATACGGGAAAGCCATGTCCTCTGGCAATGCGTCGGGGCCGGAAAGTCTTGCCTCGGCGCAATGCACGGCGGACCCGTCATTGCTGGCCGCGCTGAAACCGCTCGCCCATGGCGAAGTGGCGGCGATGAGTGTGCGCGAAAGCGCGAGCGTATTGCCGGACCTGAGTTTTACCTCGGCCGACGGCACCTCGATGCAACTGGCGGATTTTGCCGGTCAAACCTTGCTGGTCAATCTCTGGGCCACCTGGTGCGTGCCCTGCCGCGAGGAGATGCCGGCGCTATCACACTTGCAGAGCGAACTTGGCGATGACGGGTTCAAGGTGCTGGCGATCAACATCGATGCCGGTGATGACAGCAAGCCGAAGGCGTTTCTTGGAGAAATCGGTGTCGACAATCTCGGGCTTTACCGGGATTCGAGCATGGGTGTGTTCAATACATTGAAAAAGCAGGGGCTGGCGTTTGGCTTGCCGGTAACGCTGATGGTCGGCAAGGACGGCTGCCTGCTGGGCGCCATGAATGGGCCGGCGGAATGGGCCAGCGATGACGCCAAGGCGCTGGTGACGGCGCTAAAGGCGGGCTGACAAGGACCGGGCGCCCGGAATGTTTACCGCAGCGCCCTGTCCGGCTTCCATCTGTCTGCCTGGGTAACTGCCCTTAATTGAAGGCGCAGCCGGGCTTTGCTCCGAGTTTTCTGAATACAATCGCCGCCGGGCAGAAGCCGGTAAACGAGGACTGGATCAGATTGAGGCCGACGAAGACCGTCAACAGATGCCAATAGGGCGACACATATACGCCAAGCGCCACCGAGATGAGAATCATGAACCCGGCGAATACCAATATCATTTGATCGAGCGCCATTTTCATTTCCTTTGCTGGCTTGCGGGCAAACCCGCGCCACCGGTTTTCCGGTAGCTTCGCTATGATTTTCATATAGCCGTGGCGCTTTGTGTATTCAAGATCATAAATATAAATGATTACAGATATAATAGGCAAAGAATCCGCCCGCAGTTTTCGGGCGGCTATTCGTGTCGTCTGTGTGAAGCAATCCTTTGGCGATGATTTCAGCCGCCGACACGGCTTCTTGTGTCGGGCTTGCGCCGGATTCGGTGGCATGGGCAAGAATATCGTCGAGCATCGCGTCGGTGAGGTGGAAGGGGGCCCTCACGGTGCCGCGCCGGGGCCGCAGGGACTCGATCGCGGCGGCCTTGTCCCAGACCGTGTAGCTGCGATCGAGATTGCGCATCACCATCAGTATTCAGAACGGCTCGACCGAATGGTAGGACGATGCGTTACATCGCCGCGCATCCGATTGGATGGGCAAAAGACACCGTAACACTTTGAATCGTTGCATGTATGATATCGCTCAAATGAACACATTTGAACACGACATGTATCAGCGGGTCGGAACCGGTGTGTCGCCGCGGTAGTCGTAGAAGCCGCGACCGGATTTGCGACCGAGCCAGCCGGCCTCGACATATTTGACCAGCAGCGGGCAGGGTCGGTACTTGGAATCTGACAGACCGTCATGCAGTACCTGCATGATCGACAGGCAGGTGTCCAGGCCGATGAAATCGGCCAGTTGCAGTGGCCCCATCGGGTGGTTGGCGCCGAGCTTCATCGCCGTGTCGATGGCTTCGACCGAGCCCACGCCTTCGTAGAGCGTGTAGATCGCCTCGTTGATCATCGGCAGCAAAATGCGGTTGACGATGAAGGCCGGAAAATCTTCGGCGACGGTGATGGTCTTGTCGAGCGAATCGATGAACACGCGGGCGGCCTGGAAGGTCTGGTCCTCGGTGGCGATGCCGCGCACCAGTTCCACCAGCTTCATCACAGGTACCGGGTTCATGAAGTGAATGCCGATGAAGCGTTCGGGGCGATCGGTGGCGGAGGCAAGCCGGGTGATTGACAGTGACGAGGTGTTGGTGGCGAGAATCGCTTCGGGATTGAGCACCGGGCAGAGCTGCTGGTAGATCTTGCGCTTGACGGTTTCATCCTCGGTGGCGGCTTCAATCACCATATCCATCGGCGCCAGGTCGGCAATTTCGGAGGCAAGACGGATGCGGGCGAGGGCGGCATCGCGATCGGCGTCGGTGGTCTTGCCGGAGGCTACCTGGCGGGCGAGATTGCCGCTGATATTGGCAAGCATTTCGTGAAGACCGTCGGTGGAAATATCGTAAACATGAACATCATACCCGGCCATGGCGCACACATGGGCAATGCCGCCGCCCATCTGTCCCGCGCCAATAATGCCGACACTCTTGATCTGGTTGCCCATTGGTCCCGCCTGACTGAATTTCTGATGTTGTCCGATGCTTCAAGGCTGAAGCGTCCGGCTTGTGCAAGCTAAATGGCCGGGATGGAGACGTCCAGCCCGGCCATCGATTCCAATGACTAATAATGCCTGATCACAGCGCCTTTTCAAGTTCGGGCAGAGCCTCGAACAGATCGGCAACCAGGCCGTAGTCGGCGACCTGGAAGATCGGCGCTTCCTCGTCCTTGTTGATGGCAACAATAACCTTGGAATCCTTCATGCCGGCCAGGTGCTGGATGGCACCGGAAATACCGCAGGCAATGTAGAGATCAGGCGCAACAACCTTGCCGGTCTGGCCGACCTGCCAGTCGTTGGGGGCATAGCCCGCATCAACAGCTGCGCGCGACGCACCAACAGCGGCACCAAGTTTGTCAGCCACGGGAAGGATGACGCTCTGGAACTTCTCCGAGGAGCCAAGCGCGCGACCACCGGAAATGATGATCTTCGCCGACGTCAGCTCGGGGCGGTCGCTGGTGGCAATCGCATCCTTGACGAAGGATGACAGGCCGGGATCACCCGCAGCGCTGATGCTTTCAACCGAAGCCGATCCGCCTTCGCCAGCGGCGGAGAAGGAGGCGGTGCGCACGGTGATGACACGCTTGGCATCGGTCGAGCGCACGGTCTGCAGCGCGTTGCCGGCATAGATCGGCCGCTTGAAGGTGTCAGCCGAAATAACCTCAATGATGTCGGAAATCTGCATGACATCGAGAAGTGCTGCGATCCGGGGCATGACGTTCTTGCCCGACGTGGTGGCGGGTGCCATCAGCGTGTCGTAGTCGCCGGCAAGCGAAACAGCCAGCGCTGCCAGCGGTTCGGCAAGCCGGTTGGCATATTCGTCACCCTCGGCGTGCAGCACCTTGGATACGCCATCGAGCTTGGCGGCGGCATCGGCTGCTGCCTTGGCATCCTTGCCTGCAACCAGGACATGGACGTCGCCACCGATCTGGGTGGCGGCACTGACGGCCTTGGCGGTCTGGTCGGACAGCGAGGCGTGATCGTGTTCGGCAATAATGAGAATGGCCATGATAATCTCTTCCTTTCCCGCGCTTACAGCACGCCTGCTTCGTTCTTGAGCTTGTCGACCAGTTCGGCCACTGAGCCGACCTTGACGCCGGCCTTGCGGCCGCCTGGCTCTTCGGTCTTGATCACCTCGAGCCGTGGCGCGGTGTCGACGCCGTAATCGGCGGCAGTTTTCTTGTCGAGCGGCTTCTTCTTGGCCTTCATGATGTTGGGCAAGGAAGCATAGCGCGGCTCGTTGAGACGCAAATCGGTGGTAACAATGGCCGGCAGCTTGACTGAGATGGTCTGCAGGCCGCCATCGACTTCGCGGGTGACGTTGGCCGATCCGTCGCCGATTTCGACCTTGGAAGCGAATGTGGCCTGGCTCCAGCCGAGCAATGCCGACAGCATCTGGCCGGTCTGGTTGGCGTCGTCATCGATCGCCTGCTTACCGAGAATGACCATGTCGGGGTTTTCCTCGCCGACAATGCCCTTGAGAATCTTGGCAACCGACAGCGGTTCAACCGTGCCTTCGACCTCGACCAGGATTGCCCGGTCAGCGCCCATGGCCAGTCCGGTGCGCAGCGTTTCCTCGGCCTTGGCCGGGCCGATCGAGACGACGATCACTTCGCTCGCCTTGCCGGCTTCCCTGAGCCGCAACGCCTCTTCCACCGCGATCTCGTCAAACGGATTCATCGACATTTTGACATTGGCGAGATCGACGCCGCTGCCATCGGGCTTGACCCGGATCTTGACGTTGTAGTCAACAACCCGCTTGATCGGCACGAGAATCTTCATCGGTTTGTTTTCCTCACTTTGTTAGGCCTCAGTGTCTTCGGCCTGGTCCCGAGCGGACCTGGAAAGATCCTGTGTCAGGCCGTTGATCCGGATTTTGCCTGTGCAGCCGTCAGCCGGATAGCCGATTGGCGACATGGATACCCGATTTTTCTCCAAGATCAATCGCAGCAGGCACGAGAATATGAAAGGCAAATAAATGACGTTTACGTTTGCGTCAATTTTCTACAGGTAACATCAGCGTCCCCACTTTGGTGGAGTGGATGCGGCGACAGTGGTTGTCGCCACCGGTTCGGGGGTTTTGTGGATGACTGCCCGGGGGGTATCGATAGTCCGGTCAAACAGCGGCACACCGGAACGCCGGAAGAACAGCACCAACACCGCACCGGCAATGATGCCGCCGACATGGGCCGCCCAGGAAACCTCCCCGCCCATGTCGGTGACGACCATGAAGAATTGAAACAGCACCCAGAACAACAACGGGATGAACGCCGGCAGCGGCAACGGGATGCGTCCGAGAACCAGCACCCAGACCCGGACCTTGGGATGCAGCACGAGGTAGGCGGCGACGATGCCGGCCACCGCACCGGACGCGCCGATCAACGGATTTTCGGAATCAGGCAGCAGCAAGCCATGGGCGAAAGCGCCGGCGGCTGCGCAGGCGAAATAGAAGATCAGGAACCGGATATGCCCCATGGCGTCTTCGATATTGTCTCCGAAGACCCACAGGAAAATCATGTTGGAGCCCAAGTGTAGCCAGTTACCGTGCAAGAAGCTGTAGGTCACATAGGTGGCGTCTTCGGGCACCAGAACCAGCGAGGGCGGCAGTTCGGCAATGTCGTTGACCACAGACGGGATGAAACCTAGTCCAAGCACCGCGGCGTTGACAAATTCGCTCTCCGCTCCTGCCAGCTCGGTGATTGCCCAGACAAGGATATTGAGCGCGATCAGCGACCATGTCACCCATTGCACGCGAATGTGCTTGAGATTGTTGGAATCATGAAGCGGAATGAACATCGCGGGGTTCCCGTTTGGCGCTGACGGCCCTCAAGGTTTAGCGGTTTTTACCGGGAACCCAAAGGACATCGGCACGCCCCCGGTCATTGACCCAACGGGCGGCGACGAAAAGAAAATCGGACAGACGGTTAATGAAGCGGAGTGCCGCCGGGTTGACGGTCTCACCGTCCTGGCTTGCGAGTTCGACAACCTGACGTTCGGCGCGGCGCGCCACGGTGCGGGCGAGATGCAGATGTGCCGCCGCCGCGCTTCCGCCGGGCAGGATGAAGGAGCGCAACGGCTCGAGATCGGCATTGAGCGCATCGATGTCAGCCTCGACCCGCTCAACCTGGGCTTCGATGATGCGCAAAGGTTCGTATTTGGGCGTCTCGCCTGTGTCGGGGGTAGCGAGATCGGCGCCAAGGTCGAAGCAATCATTCTGAAGCCGCATCAGCATGGCGTCGAGGTCGGGGAAGGTGGTTGTGTGGAGCCGGGCGAGGCCAATCACCGCGTTGGTTTCATCGACCGTACCGTAGGCCGCGACGCGCAGATCATATTTCGGCAGCCGCGCCCCGCCGACCAGTCCGGTGGTGCCGTCATCGCCGGTCTTTGTGTAGATCTTGTTGATCTTGACCATGAAAAATCTCCTCAATAACCGGATGCCAAGCCGTTGATTTGGCGTGTGGTCGTGGTCTCAGCGGCCGCCCCCGGTGAGCCAAAGGGTCGCAACAATCAGGATGATGGCGAGAAACTGCAACAACACCCGTGCCTGCATCAGCTTGTTGGACAGGTTGCTGGAGCCGCCACGGGCCATGTTGACGAGGCCACGGACAAGGACGGCGGCAACTGCCAGCATCACGACGATAGAGAGGGCATAAGTGACGGAAGACATCAGACGATTTCCTTGAAACGAAGTGCGGGTGAGAAGATAGGAGGTTTTGGCGACATGTCCATTGTTGGGCGCCGGCATTCGGTGTCGGTCAATCCTGTTTTGCGAGCCATGCATAAAACAACCGGGCGGGCAGCAACCGACGGGCGATGACGCCGATCTTTGCCTGCCGGGTGACCGCGTAGTGATAGCGCGGGCGTTTGGCGGTCAGCGCATGAACCAGAACTTTGTAGACGGCGTCGGGGCCAAGCTTGCCTGCCTTGGGTGTCGTCTGACTATCGAGCCGCCTGAGCTGGGCCTGATAGGAATCGCGATGTACCGAATTCTCGATGTCGATATGGCGATGGAATTGTGTGAGCGCATTGGCAATGAATTCGCTGGCGATCGGGCCGGGTTCGATCAGGCTCACATGGATGCCGGTGCCGGCAAGTTCCAGCGCCAGGGTAACGGTCAGACCTTCGAGCGCATGCTTGGAGGCATTGTAGGCGCCGCGGAAGCGGTAAGGCACCAGCCCGAGGATCGATGAGCACTGGACGATGCGGCCATGGCCCTGGCTCCGCATCACCGGGATTACCCGGCGAGTGAGATCGTGCCATCCGAAAAAGTTAGCCTCGAACTGCACCCTCAAGACATCGACCGTCAGGTCGTCGATGGCGCCTACCTGGCCATAGGCGCCGTTGTTGAACAATGCATCGCAGCGTCCACCGGTGGCGGTCATGGCGCTGTCAAAGAAAGTCTTGATGTTGTCGGAGTCGGCATAATCGAGATGAAACGCCTCGAGGCCATCGGCACGTAGTCTGGCAATGTCGGCGTCGGTTCGGGCCGAGGCGATCACTTGCCAGCCATCCGCCTGCAGGGCGCGGGCGCAATGGGCGCCGATGCCGGTTGAACAGCCGGTCACCCAAATTGTTCTTTTTCGGTTTTCAACGTGCATTGTGTTGCTTACCCCTGTTCATTGGCATTTCAACTCCCATAATCATCCAGGGCTGACAATGGCGGATTGGCGCGGATGTCGACCGGGCAGGGAGTATGGCGTGAAACGTGTCGGCAGGGTGGTCTGGGATGCTGTGACCCATTTCAACAATGATGACGGCTGGGCGATGGCCAGTCACGTGGCCCTGTCAATTCTGATGGCGCTGTTCCCGTTCATGATCTTCGGCACGTCGCTGGCAAGCTTTCTTGGCGCCCACGCCTATGCCGAAACGGCGTCACATCTGATTTTCGATACCTGGCCGGAATCCATCGCGGCGCCGATCGCGCGGGAGGTGATTAACGTCCTGACGGTCGAGCGCGGCGGTTTGCTGACCCTGTCGGTAATGGCGGCGGCATTTTTCTCGGCCAACGGGGTGGAGGCGCTCAGGGTCTCGCTCAACCGCGCCTACCGGGTAACCGAGACGCGCCCCTGGTATGTCACCCGGGTCCAGAGCCTTGTGTTCGTGGTGGTGGCGGTGCTGGTGATCATGGCAATCAGTTTTCTGCTGGTGCTGGCGCCGCTTGTCTTGAAACTGGCGCGGCAATTTGCCCCATGGATGGAGACGCTGATTTCCGCGGTCGACGATTGGCGCATCCTCGTCGCCGTCTCGGTGCTGGTGGTTGGGCTGGTGATTTCGCACCTCTGGTTGCCATCCGGCAAACGACGGCTGCTGGACGTGGTTCCGGGAATATGCCTCACCGTGGTGGCCTGGATGGCCGGTGCGTTGATGTTTGCGAGCTATCTGAAAGAGTTTGCCACCTATGTGTCGACCTATGCTGGACTGGCCTCGATCATGATCGCGCTGGTGTTTCTTTACATCGTCGCGGCGATTTTCATTCTCGGCGCGGAAATCAATGCGGCCATCCTAAAGGGTCGAGCGCGTGCCGAAATGGATCAGGCGCGCCATGGGTAAAGGTTAATCCTTAGCCAAGTTTCGAGCCTGTTCGCCGCGATCGCATTCACCATGCTAATATTGTCCTGTCGTCAAAACACACCTGAAAGGGAGGCTGGCAATGTTCGCTGGGCTGACTGTCGACATGATCTTGTTCTTTACCGCCGTGGTGGGTTCGGCCTGCTTCTTCGTCGGCTACTTCATGAATATAGTATTTGGCGCCCAGGGATTTGGTGTCCTGGGTAATATGCTTGTCTTGTTTTCGGGGTTTGTCATCGGCCTCAAGCTGATGGATTACCTCCCGTCTGGCCAAGTGCCCACTAACATGGTCGTGCCGGCAGCGATCTGCGTGGCTTTCGGCGCTCTGTTCCTGCTGTCAGTGCTCAAACGCAAGATGTTGCCGACGTGAGCGACCCTATGCAGTTGTTGGCATTCCGGCGAGGGCGATGATGTCCTCCGCGCTGGCGCCTTGCGCGCGCAGGGCTGTGATTGAGGTGTCGCCATCGCTCTTGGACAGTTTGCGCCCGTGCGAATCACAAACCAGGGCGTGGTGGCAATAGAGCGGTTCAGGCAGTCCGAGAATTTCTTGCAATAGTCGGTGCACCGAGGTCGCGGCAAACAGATCCTGGCCTCGGATGACATGGCTGATGTTCTGAAACGCGTCGTCGACGATGACCGACAGATGATAGCTCGTGGGGACGTCGCGTCGGGCCAGAATCACATCGCCCCAGGCTGCCGGGTCGGCGGTAACGGAACCGGTCTCGCCCCCAGGTCCTGTGCCGATCTCGCGCCATCCAAGCGGCGCGTCCAGACCCTTGATTGCGCATTCCATGTCCAGCCGCCAGGCGTGCGGGTCGCCCTCGGCGATGCGGCGATCACGTTCGGTCTCGGAGCGCCTGCGGTCAATGTCGGGATAATGTGGTGCACCATCGGGGTCCCGCGGCCACGTCCGCCCCGACGCTTCTGACTGGCGCACGATCTCCGCGGCCTCGGCGCGGCTGAGGAAGGCGGGATAGATCAGTCCGAGTTTGCGCAACTCGTGCAAAGCAACCCGGTAATCCTCGAAATGTTCCGATTGACGCCGGACAGGCTCGGGCCATTCTAGTCCCAGCCAGCGAAGGTCGTCGAGAATCGCACGCTCGAATTCGGGCCGCGTGCGGCTGATGTCGATGTCCTCGATTCGCACCAGGAAACCCCCGCCGTGGTCGCGGGCAAAATGCCAATTGATCAGCGCCGAACGGGCATGGCCGACATGCAGCAAGCCATTGGGGCTGGGAGCGAAGCGGACCACCGGAACGGTTGGGGGCGTGTTTGGAGTGGCGTTGACATCGGGCATGGTGTTTCATGTCATTTTTAACGTGGCTCGTCACCGGGCCTGAAAGGTCATCATGCGTCGAATTGACAGCAGCGATGATATTGCCGCCGGCCTGGAAGCGCTGGCTCACGCCGACCCGCGACTGGCGCGGGCAATCGAGCTTGCCGGCCCGGTTCCGCTCAGGCGCAAACCGCCGGGCTATGCCGCGTTGGCGGAGATCATCGTGTCACAGATGGTGTCAAAGGCCAGTGCCAACGCGCTCTGGTGGAAACTTGAGATTGCGGCGGGCGAAATCAGCCCGCAGGCGATCTTGCAATTGTCCGCCGAGGACCTGCGCGCTGCCGGCCTGTCGCGCGCCAAGGCCGAGACCCTGTGCCGGGTGGGCGTAGCGGTGCTTGAGGGCGAACTTGATCTAGAACGGCTCTGTGCTGTCGAAGGCCGTGCGGCGATCAAGGCGATGACCGCGGTCAAGGGCGTGGGGCCATGGACTGCGGAAGTCTATCTGCTGTTTTGTGCCGGCCATCCCGACATCTTCCCCTCGGGCGACGTGGCGCTGCAAAGTGCGGCCGCGCATGCGCTGGAACTTGAGGCCCGACCGCGGCCGCGGGTACTGTCTGACATGGCGGAGGCGTGGAGCCCTTGGCGGGGCGTAGCGGCGCGCCTGTTTTGGGCGTATTATGCGTCGGTCATGCGCCGCGATGCCACCCCGCTAGGTGCCTGATGGCCGGGTGCATTCAACCAAAAGCAGTGCTTCACAAGCCTGTCATCCGAGTCCTATTATGATCCCATCGGTGACGAATCGCTCAGGAGAGGCCTTTGACGATTTTTGTATCCCCAGAGTCCTTGCCGGCGCTCGTGCTGAACGCCGACTACAGACCATTGAGTTATTATCCATTGTCGTTGTGGTCCTGGCAGGATGCCGTCAAGGCCGTGTTTCTTGACCGCGTCCAGATTGTTGCTGAATATGACCAGGCGGTTTCCTCGCCCTCATTCTCAATGCGGCTGCCAAGTGTCGTCTGCCTGAAATCCTACATCAAGCCATCACGGTTTCCCGCGTTTACGCGTTTTAACGTGTTCTTGCGCGACCGGTTTGAATGCCAGTATTGCGGCTCGCTGAACGAACTGACCTTCGATCATGTAATTCCGCGGCGGTGCGGTGGCGAAACCACCTGGGAAAACGTGGTGGCGGCGTGTTCGCCCTGCAATCTCAGGAAGGGTGGAGCGATGCCCAAGCAAGCGGGCATGATCCCGCGGCAAACGCCCTATCGCCCAAGCGTTCAGGACCTGCACAATAACGGACGGATGTTTCCGCCCAACTTCTTGCACGAAAGCTGGATGGATTATCTGTACTGGGATGTCGAATTGCAGCCCTGACAAGAATTGCGCCGCGACGGCATGATCCTGGGTTCAGCCCTTGATCGCAGCGCCGCGAAAGGCGATGGCGGCCAGGGCTGCACTGGCCAGCACGTTCCAGCCGGCGAATGAAAGCCCGAGCACTCGCAACGCTGCGGCATCGCAGGATGGCGGCTTTTTGCTGCTGAGATCGCCAAGCAGCGACCCGGCGTCCTTGGTTACGGCATCGGCTGACGTGGCGCAGCTCGCAGGCCCTTCCCACCAGTGCCATTCGACACCTGAATGGTAGACGCCCAGCATCATGCCATAGAGCATCAGCAAACCGCCGACGGCCAGCAGACCGCGGGAAAGCCATGCCGGACCACCCGCCACCGAGATCAGCGCGGCTACCAGCATCAGCGGTACTCCAAGATAATAGGGGTCGCGCTGGGTCAGGCACAGTGCGCAGGGGATGTAGCCACCGATATGCTCGAAGGCGAGCGCGGTGCCGACTACAATGGCCATCGCCACGGCCAGAAACAGCGCCGTTGCGGCTCTTGATCGATTGGCGGTGCTGTTGGCTGATTGAGGGGATTGTTCAGATATTGTCATGATTAAAACACGTATTTGATTGCATAAAATCCACCCAGCAGAAGAACCATAAACAGGGTGAAAAGAAGGCCGAGATATTTTTCGATGAACAGCCTTATCGGTTCGCCAAAGCGCGACAGGAGCCAGGTCACCAAGAAGAACCTGAAGGCGCGCCCGACGATGCTGACGGCGGCAAACACGACCAGGTTGAGCCCGGTTACCCCGGAGAAGATGGTCAGAACCTTGTAGGGAAACGGGGTGATGGCGGCAAACAGCACGCCCCAGCCGCCCCAGGTGTTGTACCATTCCGAGATTTTTTCGAATTTGTCGGTAGCGCCATAGGCTTCAAGAATCCACGCGCCGATGCTTTCATAAAGAAACATGCCGATGGCGTAGCCAACGAAGGCGCCGATGATCGAGGCGATGGTGCAAATGAGGGCAAGGCGCACCCAGTTGCGCGGCTTGGCCAGGGTCATCGGAATCAGAAGGACGTCCGGCGGGATGGGAAAAAAGAGCTTTCGGCGAATGAAACCCCGAAAAGCGCTTTCTCGGCATGGCGCGTGGCTGCCAGCGACATGGTCCAGTCGTAGAGTCTGCGAAGCATGGAGGGCCTTCTTGTCGCCGCCGCAATCTCGGCGTTCTAGGGTGAAAGCGAGCCCACGTAAACCGCAGGCCGCAGCACAAAATCGATATCGCTTTATGCGCGCCAGATGTTGAAAAAGCGTTTGACCAAAACAAAAGCCTGACTATAGTCCCGCCGTCTGCACCGGTCTGGCCGGTTGCACGCCCCCTTGGCGGAATTGGTAGACGCGCCGCACTCAAAATGCGGTTCTGCAAGGAGTTCCGGTTCGAGTCCGGAAGGGGGCACCATTTCCTTGTTTTAGACTGTCCGAGATAATCCAGAAACTCATTAGAAAGCCCGTAAAAGCGGGTTTTTTTGTTGATTCTTAGTCTTTTGCCGTCCGGTGGCGGTTTCTGGCATCCAAATCATTTGTTGGTATTCCTGTTGGTATCTGGCACGATACCAACACTTTTGCAGTTGTGGATACCAATAAATGGCACTGACAGACCGGCAAATCGTGAACCTCAAACCGACTGACAAGCCCCGCAAGGTCAGCGATGGCGGCGGATTACACCTCTTTGTGTCCCCCAGTGGCGGCAAGCTGTGGCGTCTGGCTTATCGGTATGGCGGCAAACAGAAGCTACTATCCTTTGGACCTTACCCAGCCGTCGGGTTGGCAGACGCTCGAGCCAAACGCGAAGAGGCAAAAAAGCAGTTGGCGAGTGACGTTGATCCTGCGCATTGGCAAAAGCTGGAGAAACAATCCAAGGCCGATTCCAGCGCAAACACGTTTCAAGCCATTGCCGACGAATTCCTTGCCAAGAACCAGCGCGAGGGCAAATCAATAGCGACCTTGTCCAAGAAACAATGGCTCGTCAGCTTGGCGCTGCCGGATCTTGGAAATAGGCCGATTGCCGAGATCACTGCCTCTGAGGTGCTGGTTCCGCTGCGCAAGGTTGAAGGCCTAGGCAAATACGAAACCGCAAGCCGCTTGCGCGCGGTGATCAGTCAGGTCTTCCGTTATGCGATTGCAACGGCAAGGGCTGATAACGACCCGACTTTTGGACTTAGAGGCGCACTGATTGCGCCGAAGGCAACCCACCGCGCCGCGCTTACCGACTGGGAGAGCTTCGCGAAACTGATCCGGGCTGCCTGGGTCTATTCCGGTAGTGTCGAAACCCGCATTGCATTAATGCTCATGGCGTTGCTTTACCCTCGTCCCGGTGAATTGCGCCAAGCGGAATGGCAAGAATTCGATCTGGATAAGGGTGTTTGGACCATACCGGCGGAACGCGCCAAGATGCGGCGCGCGCATAAGAAACCCCTTCCGGCATTGGCCGTTGAAATTCTTCGTGACCTCCAGCGCCATACGGGCAACAGACGGCTGGTCTTTCCGTCACCGCAATCCGCCGAAAGGCCGCTTAGCGAAAACACCATGAATTTGGCACTAAGACGCATGGGCTTTGGCAAGGATCAGGCAACCTCGCACGGCTTCCGCGCTTCTGCTTCGACTCTGTTGAATGAAAGCGGCCTTTGGCCTGCCGATGCGATTGAAGCTGAGCTTGGGCATGTCAGCGGTGATGAAGTGCGCCGGGCTTATCATCGGGCACTCTATTGGGAAGACCGCGTGAAGATGGCGGATTGGTGGACAAGTTCTCTGGACGAACTTAGACAAGTCTGATCTCATTTGAAATAATGATGTTGCATCAGACAACTCAATTCCGATTTCTCATTGGCGCACGAAACCATGAGTGACATTTCAAACTGGATGTATGTGGAAGTGTTTACCGTGGATCAGGCGGCGGCCCTGTGGTGTGGCATAGAGCCTTCGAGAATGAAGCTTTCTGATAGTAGTAATCCGTCGGAGGCCGTTGCAGTCAAGCAGATGCTGGCCGGTGCAATAATGACTGGGCAATTGCAGGCAAATTCAGAGGCAAACCCGTTTTCCAGCATTGGAAACTATTCTATGAGTTTCGTTTCCAGAGACGACCTCAAAGCCTATGCTGAGCAAAGAAAGTTGTTTCCGGCATTTCTTTTCAACACACTGGCTTCTTTTGGCGGCGAGAAAGCACTTCAGGCGTCCACGCATCCGCAGCGATCCGAGCCAGTAGAATCTGTCATAGCGAAAACAGATCGTAATGTCGGTGGGCGTCCTCCGGAGTACGATTGGGACAGCTTTATTCTGGAGGTGATTTGTCGGGCCAACAGCCCCGATGGATTGCCCGAGACACAGGCAGAATTGATTCGTGACATGCTTCAATGGTTTTCCGACACCTACGGCGTCGAACCAGCAGAGAGCGCTGTCAAACAAAGAATATCCAAGATTTACAATTACCTGAAGAAATCCAAAAACCTCCAAGGTTAGGTTTCTACCCTTTCAGGCTGCCGCAACCCAGCGGACAACGCAAAACCACCTTAGTTTTCTCAAGACGAGGTGGCACCATGCCGAACCGCAATGACCTTCCCTCCACCGGCTTTGTCCGGTTGCCCGCAATCATCGCCCCGAACGGGCCTATTCCTGTCAGCAAATCCACATGGTGGGCTGGCATCAAGGATGGGCGCTTCCCTAAGCCGGTGAAGCTTGGGCCGCGCATCACCGCGTGGCGGGTTGAAGACATCCGGACTCTGATTGAAACCGGAGGCCGCTAGATGGCCCGGCGTCGCCCCAACAGGCGGGCGATCAAGCTGCACTACAGCTACACCTCGGAAGAAGCGGCGCGCACGCTTGGCGTATGCAAAGGCACAATCCGGCGAATGCTCAAGGATGGCCTGCCGCACCTCACCGACCAACGACCGTATTTGATACTTGGCGCTGATCTGCGCGATTTTCTGACCAGCCGCAAAAAGCCTAAGCAGAGGTGCGAGCTTCACCAGTGCTTCTGTTTTCGCTGTCAGGAGCCAAAGGCAGCAGCAGGTGGAATGGTCGACTACATGCCGCGCACGGCTCTCAGTGGTCAGATCAGCGCCATCTGTGAGGATTGCGGGACAATCATGCACAAGGCCTTCAGCGCCGCGAAACTGGCCCTCCTGGAGCGGCGAGCAGAAGTTTCATTTCCCCATGGTCAGCCACGCCTAAGCGATAGGGGCAAACCCCGTGGAAATGATCACTTCAACAAGGAGCTTCAGGCATGAAAAAACACCATCCGAAAAACGAGCGGATCAAACGCCGCTATTTCGATTATCTCAAGGAGGCAAAGCGCATGGATGTCAGCAGCGTTGATATGGCAGCGGCGGCGATTGCCAGCTATGAACATTGGTCCAGTTATCGCGACTTTGCGAAATTCCACATTGAGCAGGCCAAGGGTTACAAGGCTTGGCTTGCGAAGCAGGTCAATGAGAAGACCGGCAAGGCGCTGGCCAAGGCCACGACCCACTCCCGGCTTATGGCGCTCAAAGCCTTCGTTTTTTGGTTGGCTGGCCAGTCCGGGTACAAGTCGCGCATCTCCTATGCCGATGCGGATTATTTCAACCCATCAGCCAATGACAGCCGTATCGCCACAGCGCGCCGGGAGAAGAAGGTTCCGACGATTGAACAGATAAAGCTGGTGCTCTCAAAAATGCCGACCGGCAGCGACATCGAAAAACGCGACAGGGCAATTGTCGCCTTCACATTGCTGACCGGCGCACGTGACAACGCAATCGCTTCCTTCAGTCTGAAGCATATTGATCTGGCAGGCAGGCAGGTGTTTCAGGATGCCCGCGATGTTCGGACGAAGAGCCGCAAGACATTTACCACGTTCTTTTTCCCGGTGGGCGGGGACGTCGAAACTATCGTGCGCGACTGGGTGGAGCATCTGAAAGGACCGCTTGTTTATGGCCCTGATGATCCGCTGTTTCCGGCAACTAAAGTCGGGCTTACCAACAGCGGGTTGTTTGGAGCTCTCGGGCTTTCTCGCAACCACTGGAAAAATGCGGCGGCGATCAGACGGATCTTCAAGTCTGCATTTGAGGCCGCTGGATTGCCCTATGCCAATCCTCACAGCTTCCGGGATACGCTTGCTCAACTGGGTGAAGTCCAATGCCAGACACCCGAAGCGTTCAAGGCTTGGAGCCAGAACCTGGGCCATGAACAGGTGCTGACAACTTTCACCAGTTATGGGACCGTTGCGACAAAGAGGCAGGGAGAGCTGTTATCGGCTATCGGCAACAGCACGGGAACCAAAGAGCCATCCGTCTCTGAGCCAGATCCCGAAACAATCGCCAAGGTAGTGACATTCCTGCAAAATCGCGCGACATAGTTTCCCGGTACGAACTCTGGTTCGCTAAATTATTCATAGGGCAGTTTATTGGTGATGTCCGAATCCGTCGAAGCTTTTATCACCCGCTGGAAACCGTCCAGCGGCAGTGAAATGGCGAACTTCCAAAGCTTTGCAAATGAGTTGACGGACTTGCTGGGTGTGGATCGGCCAAAGCCCGCGACCAGCGACGGCGAAAATAACGATTATCGCTTTGAGCGGCCTGTCACTTTTACCCATACCGGACGGAAAAGCCGTGGCCGGATCGATCTCTATAAAACCGGGTGTTTTGTTCTGGAAGCAAAGCAGGGTGGTGACCGGATCAAGCCTGAAGATCAGGATCAACTTGCGCTTCTGACGCAGGACGATGCGCCCAAGGTTCGGCTGGGTCACGGCCCGCGTGGTACGGCCAAGTGGGACGACACCATGCTGAAAGCTCGGAATCAGGCGGATGGCTACGCCCGCGCCGTTTCCAAAGAAGATGGCTGGCCACCTTTCCTGATGATAGTCGATGTCGGCCATGTGATCGAGCTTTTCGCAGATTTCTCACGTGCTGGACAGGGTTACACCCAGTTTCCGGACGGCAACCGCTACAGGATCAAGCTGGACGATCTGCGGAAGGAAGAGACCCGAACCCTTCTGCGTAGCGTTTGGACCAAACCCCAATCGCTGGATCCTTCTCTGGTTGCAGCAAAGGTCACTCGGAAAATCGCCGCTCATCTGGCGGAACTCGGCAAGAGTTTCGAAGCGCAGGGCCATGACAGTGAAACAGTTGCCCGCTTCCTGATGCGCTGTCTGTTCTCAATGTTTGCTGAAGATGTCGAGTTGATTCCCGAAGACAGTTTCACCAATAAGCTGAAGGAACTGCGCGACCATCCTGAAGATGCAGCGCCGACACTGCAGGACCTGTGGGAAACCATGAATACCGGCGGCTTTTCTGCCGTACTGGCCACCAAACTGAAAGAGTTTAACGGTGGCCTATTCAAAGATGCCGACGCGCTGCCGCTGAATGATGCCCAACTCGGTCTTCTTATTGAAGCTGCCGATGCCGATTGGAAACTGGTGGAGCCCGCCATTTTCGGCACCTTGCTGGAGCGCGCACTGGACAAGCGCCAACGCCACAAGCTCGGCGCACACTACACACCGCGCGCCTATGTGGAGCGGCTGGTGATGCCAACCATCATGGAGCCTCTGCGCGCCGACTGGAAGGATGTGCAAACCGCCGTGCAACGGTTGACGGCTGACGGTAAGGAAGGCGAGGCCCGCGAAGCGGTGCATGATTTCCACCGCAAGCTTTGCGAAACAAAGGTGCTGGACCCGGCCTGCGGCTCGGGTAACTTTCTTTATGTGGCGCTGGAAATGATGAAGCGTCTGGAAGGTGAAGTCACCGCGCTGCTGACCGAGCTTGGCGAAAATCAGGCCACTTTGGGACTTTCCGGCCATACAGTCGACCCGCACCAGTTTTTGGGCATCGAGCTAAACCCTTGGGCGGCAGCGGTTGCGGAACTAGTGCTTTGGATAGGTTATTTGCAATGGCATTTCCGTACCCACGGCACGGCGGCTCCATCCGAACCTGTACTAAAAGACTTCCGGAATATTGAGAACCGAGATGCGGTGCTGGAATGGTCCGATCGTAAACCGCGCTTAGACGAGGCGGGCGATCCGATTACGGTTTGGGACAAAGTGACGACGTTCCGACATCCCGTAACCGGTAAAGAGCTGCCTGATGTTTCGGCTAGAGAACCGGTTTTTGAATACATGAGCCCAAAAGCCACAGTTTGGCCGAATGCGGAATTCATCGTTGGAAACCCTCCGTTTATTGGTTCGAAAAATTTGAGAGAAGACTTGGGCGATGGCTATATTGAGGCTCTGTGGTCAGCATATCCAAAAGTACCGCCAAGTGCGGATCTGGTCATGTTTTGGTGGGATAAAGCAGCCTTGGCCGCCCGTGATTACAATTCGAAGAATGGCAAGGGAACCCGCCGTTTCGGTTTGATTACGACCAACTCCCTGCGTCAGACTTACAATCGTCGTGTGCTGGAGCCGCATCTAAACGATCCGAAAAAGCCGATCTCGCTGTTGTTCGCAATCCCGGACCATCCCTGGGTAGACACGCTCTATGGAGCAGCGGTGCGTATTTCAATGACTGTGGTTGGTAAAGGTGAACGGACTGGGGTGCTCTTTAGTGTAGCCACCGAAAAGAAAGAAAAGAACGAAGCCGAAGGCTGCATCGTAACCTTCCAAAAGGCCGAAGGGAAAATCTACTCAAATCTTCAAATTGGGCCGAACCTTTCTGCATGTGTTCCGCTGAGATCCAATCTTGGTCTAGCCCATCAAGGCTTTAAGCCATACGGATTGGCTTTCTGGGTTGACGAAACTGAAGCTCACCGTCTGGGGTATGGCGTTAAGCCCGATGCGGAGAAATTTATCCGTCCATACATAAATGGGCGAGAATTGAACCAAGTCTCGCGAAATCGCTTTGCCTTGGATTTTCACGAGAAATCGGAATCATTCGTCCGGGATAAATTTCCAGAAGCTTACCAGCACCTGCTAGAGAGCTCCAAGCCGGTTCGAGCAGAAGATAAGATGAAATATCGACGCGAAAAATGGTGGCGTTTTGGGCAGCCGTCAACAGAAATGCGCGCCGCACTGGAAGGGTTGCCCTTCTTCTTCGGCACAACAGAGACTGCAGCTCACCGCATATTCAGCAAGCTAGATGGCGAAGCTGCACCTGATCAAAAAATCCGTGTGATCGCATGTTCAGACTGGGCAATTTTTAGCGTTCTGTGCTCACGTGTCCATGTTGAATTCTCGTTCCGTACCGGTGGTTGGCAAGGCAAAGGCAACGATCCTGTCTATCAGCATACGAATACTTTCAACAAATTTCCCTTCCCTGCTCTTGAAGAAATCAAGGACGACTTGATTGACGAGCTTCGGAACGAGGGTCAGAAACTTGATCAATTTCGACGAAAACAAATTGTTTCGAATCCGGGATTGACCCTAACAGGTATGTATAACGTACTGGAAGCTCTGCGAGTCGCCGATAATTCCAAAGATTATAATATTTCGGCTGATGAACGTGAAGTGTATCGGAACGCTAATATTGCAATTCTAAAGCAACACCATGACAGGATCGATAAATTAGTTTTTCAAGCTTATGGCTGGGGTGACATTGCGGGTAAGTTGATTGGCAGGCAAGGCGCGACAAAGCCGCATCAGCTCAAAGCGTCGGATCAGAAAAATGCTGAAGATGAGCTGATGTACCGTCTAGTGTCTCTCAACAAGGAGAGAACGGCGGAAGAGGCGGCAGGCCATATCCGCTGGCTGCGTCCGGACTATCAAAACCCGGAAGGCAAACATGCCGAAGCCAAGGGCAATCAGAACGAATTGGATGTCGGCGCTGCGGTTAAAGTCGAAAAAGAGGCTTGGCCCAAGGCTCTCCCGGAACAGATCGCCGCCGTGCGCGAGGTTCTGGAAGAGATGGGCGAGGCGACACCGCAACAGATCGCTCGCCGGTTCCAGCGCGCCCGTACAGCGTCCGTCGAACCGCTTCTGGCCAGCTTGGCGGCTCTCGGACAGGCACAGTTAATTGAAGATGGGAGATACGCGGCATGACCACGCTTTGGGGGCTGCACATGCCGGAAGACATCGGCAGTGATGCGCTGGAAAATGGGTACGTTGCCATTGGCTGGTCAGCTATGGGCGACATATCGAATTTGCCCAAATGGAGTTGCCCCCTGAAAGTGGTCCACCAACTGGGATAGATTATCCCTCAAATTGGAGGATCAGCGATGGCTGGAAAACGAGAGAAGCCGGAAGAGATTGTATCGAAGCTTCGGCAGGTTGAAGTTCTGCAAGGGCAAGGTGCGACGATTGCTGACGCGGTGCGCCAGATCGGCGTGACACAGCAGACGTTTTATCGATGGCGGAAGCTCTATGGCGGGATGCAGCGATCTCAACTCACTCGGCTGAAAGAGCTGGAGAAGGAGAACCAGCGGCTTCGGCGGGCGGTGTCTGACCTGACACTGGACAAACTCATCCTGACCGAGGCGGCAAAGGGAAACTTCTAAGCCCTTCGCGTCGGCGCAAGTGCATCGACCATGTGCGGCGGGAGCTCGGCGTATCAGAACGCCGCGCCTGCCGCACGCTCGGACAACACCGATCCACACAGCGCAAGGTGCCACAGGGCCGGGCAGATGAAGAACGGCTGACCGATGATATCATCGAACTGGCCGACAAGTACGGGCGCTATGGGTATCGCATGGTCACCGGTCTGCTGAACAACGCGGGCTGGCAGGTAAACCATAAGCGGGTTGAGCGCATCTGGCGGCGTGAAGGGCTGAAAGTGCCACAAAAGCAGAAGAAAAAGGGGCGGCTTTGGCTGAACGACGGATCATGTGTGCGTCTCAGACCGGAACGGCCAAACCACGTCTGGTCCTACGACTTCGTCCAGGATCGAACCGCTGACGGCCGCGTCTATCGGACGCTGAATATCATCGACGAATACACCAGGGAGGCACTCATGATCCGCGTGGACCGCAAGCTCAACTCAACGGACGTGCTGGATGCTCTGACAGACCTATTCATCCTGCGCGGCCCGCCGGAATACATTCGGTCGGACAATGGGCCGGAATTTATCGCCCAGAAAGTGCGGGATTGGATTGCAGCTGTTGGAGCCAAGACGGCCTACATAGAGCCAGGCTCACCATGGGAGAACGGATACTGCGAAAGCTTCAACGCCCGGTTCCGCGACGAGCTGCTGAACGGCGAAATCTTCTACAGCCTAAGGGAGGCGCAAATCCTGATCGAGCAATGGCGTATCCACTACAACACCGTCAGGCCGCATAGCGCTCTGGGCTACCGCCCGCCCGCGCCGGAAAGCATTGTCCCGATGGACCAGACGCCCATGATGCACTAACAATCAAACCGGACCACCTGATGGGGGCACGCCAATCCCGGCGGAATTCCGCGATCGTTTCTTCAAACATCCGTTCGTAGCGCTCGGCCTTTTGAGGACTTTGTTCACGCAAGCGCTCGAGGGTCTTTTCTACTTGTGAGCGATACATCCCCACCACGGCGTCGGCGTCATGCGAACCGCGTGCACGCGCATCGGCCAGTGACCGATCTAACGACATTCTCAATTTTTCCCGAAATTCCAAATCTTCTTTCCCTGCGATGAGCCATTGCCACATTCCGAAGATAAGGCAACTCCTTTGGAGAGGCTACAATATTATTGCTGCATTGAATGAATTTGTAGACGTCGCAAGATTTCAACTTCACGACCCTTGGTACAATTTGCTGCATCTGTGTATCTTCCGATGCGACTGGCTCCATCTTATTACGGTGAAATCCATGCAAGTGCATGAGCTGGGAACGTAAGTGCGCCGGGCTCATCCACTTGCTAAAGCGGCTTGATAATTCCAGCCTCAAAATCCGGTATGGAGGGGGCCTGCTTCCCGCTATTGTCGCTCCGATTGCATCCCGGGCATGCGCGTTGCTATTAGTCGATCTGGCTAATTGCGCCGTAGTTTGATTTGATACCTAATAGTTGTCGCCTGAATGAGACCGCAGCAGTGCCAGGAGCGTAGAATGCGAGCTCCTTACCGCGACGGGTTATGGCGCGGATGTGGAGATATAAGAAATGTTGTTGTCGAGCGGACGGACGTTTGAAGAGGTTGAATCGCGGTTTTCATGGGCGGTGCCGGAATTTTTCAACATCGGCACCGCAGTCTCCGATGACTGGGCGACGCGCGAGCCGGATAGGGTCTGTCTCGAGCATTTCAACCCCGAAGGTGAACCAGCGCGCCTGACCTATGGCGAACTTGCCCGCCGTTCAAATGCGTTTGCGCGGGCGTTGGTAGCGCTCGGAATTGGCACAGGTGACCGTGTTGCACTGATGCTACCGCAGGGTTTTCATACCGCCATTGCCCATATAGCCATCTACAAGATCGGGGCGATTGCGGTGCCACTGGCACTGTTGTTCGGGGTCGAGGCGATCAAGCACCGACTGTCAACTTCGGGCGCCAAAGCGCTGGTGACGACGGCAATCGGACGGGAGAAAGTCAAGACCATTTCCGAGGAACTGCCGGCGCTCGAGACAATCATCGTCGCCGGTGGCGATGCCGGTTCGGATGAGGATTTCGAAGCGCTCGAGAACAACCATTCCGACGCAGTGATCGAGAATGCGACCCGCGCCGAAGATCCGGCGTTGATGATTTTCACTTCGGGCACTACCGGTGCCCCCAAGGGGGCGTTGCATGCTCACCATGTGCTGATCGGCCATATCCCCGGCGTGCAGACCCATCACGAATTTTTGCCGCAACCTGGCGACAAGCTATGGACACCTGCCGACTGGGCCTGGGCAGGAGGTCTGCTCAATGTGCTGTTGCCGGGCTTGCTGCTCGGGGTGCCTGTGGTGTCGTCTCAGGCGCAGAAATTCGATCCCGAATTGGCTTACCGAATCATGGCGGAAATGAAGGTGCGCAACGTTTTCATTCCACCCACCGCGCTCCGGATCATGCGTACGGTGCCGGATCCGTTGTCACGCCATCAGCTTGATTTGCGCACGCTTGGATCGGGTGGTGAGACGCTCGGCCGTGAAACCTATGACTGGGCGCAGCGAGTGCTCGGGCTTACCATCAACGAGTTCTATGGTCAGACCGAGTGCAATCTGGTGCTGTCATCCATCGGCAAGTTGGGAGTGAGTCGCGGCGGCGCCATCGGCAAGCAGGTGCCGGGGCACAGGGTGGCGGTGATCGACGCGCATGGTGACGAGGTGGCCGACGGTGTTTCGGGCCAGATTGCAGTCAGACGTCCCGATCCGGTGATGTTTCTGGGCTATTGGCGCAATCAGGAGGCGACAGACGCCAAATTTATCGGTGACTGGATGCTGACCGGCGACCAGGGCGTGCGTGACGCCGACGGCTATTTCTCGTTCTTCGGGCGTGATGATGATGTCATCACCTCGGCGGGGTACCGTATCGGCCCGGGCGAGATCGAGGATTGCCTGACCGGGCATCCGGCCGTGGCGTTGGCGGCGGCGGTCGGCAAGCCCGATAAGGTGCGCACCGAAATCGTCAAGGCCTATATCGTGCTGGCGCCGGGGATCGAGATAGACGACGCTCTGTCCGGGTCGATTCGGGACTGGGTCAAGACCCGTCTGTCGGCGCATGAATATCCGCGTGAGATCGATTTTGTCGACGATCTGCCGCTGACCACCACAGGCAAGGTGGTTCGGCGGTTGCTGCGCGACAGAGCTATCGCCGAGACCGAGGCTGAAAGCGCCAACGTGACCGTTCAAGTGGAGGCCGCGGGCGGCGCTTGAGCGGCGCTCAGCGCCCGGCGGCCATTCCCCGGATTTTCTGACGCAATAGTCGGGCGATGTTTCGGGTGTTGCGGTAGATGTGCAGCTGGGTGGCTACCTGGCGGACATCGCGGTCGCGGTTGGGATGCAGTCCGACGACCATGGTTCCCATGCTTTCGCGTTCGGTCCAGAGCTTGCTCATGACCGGATGGTCCGGCACGGCGCAGGAATCTGTGCGGCGGATGTTGAGATCGTCGAGATGCCATTCGGTCAGCCGGTCGACCAGAAGCTTGCCCGGTGAGTAACGCGCCCATGTTTCGTTGTAGGCGGTCTTCCAGGTCCAGGCCTCGCCGGCTGAAACGAACACGATCATCGAAGCGATTGCCTCACCGTTCAGGGCCAGACTGTGGATCCGCACGCTGTCTGTTTCAGCGAGGCTGTTGATCGCCTCGCGGGCAAACGCAGCGCGATAACGGTCAGCCACCATCGCGGTCCGGCGGCGGCCTTTCCAGCCGGAATCCTCGAGCGTAAGAAATTCCTCGAGATGATGGCGGATTTCCTCGGGTTGACGGGCGACCATGTAGCTCAGCTCGCCGTGTTCGGAGAGTCGACGCCACTGGCGGCGGAGTTCGTGGCGATGCTTGCCGGAAATGGATTTGGTGAGGTATTCGTCGCCATCCAGGTTGCTTTCGAGGAATGGACGCTCCACCTGATCGGTTTCGACTACGGATAGATTGCGCCCCAACGCCACGGCGCGCAGCAGCGCTGCAACCGGACCCTTCAGGCGCATGTCTGGAAGGACAAGAATGCCCGGCAATCCCGAATCCTTGTTGCCGAGGGCTTCCAGCATGTTGTCGAGCGTTTCGGCCGCGTCTTCACGGTCGAGCAGCGGCGTTCCTTGCGGCCCAAATGGATTGGCCCAGGCTCGGATGATCGAGGCGCCAACGGAAAACCCGGGTTTCTCGACGGAGAATGGCAACAGCAGGCGCATGCGCGATCGGGATTCGTTCTCATCGCGCATCAGCATCAGGCGAATGATGCGGTCCTCGAGTCGCGGCATTGCCGGCGCCAGAAACCGGCCGGAAAAGAACACGTTCGGCTCGATCGCGCGGTTGGTCAGAAAATCGAGTTCTTCCTGCAACTCATAGCCGGCGCGAGCCGGGTATATCGCCAGATGCCGGCCGGGCCGACCGACGGCGATATCGCGTTCGGGCGCGGGGCGAGCGGTCTCCACATCGGCAAACTCGCCAATCAGCGAATTGGCCTGGCTGGCAACATCTTCCTGAACGATGGGGCTCGACGCCATGTTAGCGTTCCTCCGTTGCAGACAGGGTGGACATTGGCCTCGGGCCTGCGCCAATAAACATGACAATGCCCAGCCTGCGGCGAATGATAAAATGCAAGGCCATAGCCTCGATCACCATCGCTGCGGCGGTGGCGGTGGCTGCACCGAGCAGGCCCCAGGCTGGAATCAGGGCGATGTTGAGGCCGAGATTGGCAGCCAGCGCAAAGGCGTAGATCACCGCACAAATCTTCTGTTCGCCGGCCATGGTCAGCAACACTTCGCCGGGACCCACCATCGCCTTGGCTATGATGCCGGCAAACAGCACGACCATGATCATGTGGCCCTCGACGAAGGCGGGCCCGAACAGAGACAGAAGGAACGGTCCGGCGGCGATCACCAGGGCGCCGACGAGCAGCGACGGCCAGAATGTCCATTGCACGGTCTGGCGTGCGAAGGCTGCGAGTGCGAAAGGGTCATTGCCTGAGACCAGGCCGGAGAAGCGCTGTGCGGCGGCTGCCTTGACGGCGAAATAGACGAAATGCACCAGTGCCATGGTTTTGGCCGCGGCGAAATAAACGGCGACTTTCTCGGGCGGCAGATAGAAACCGACGATGACGACATCGGCATTGGTGAGCATGAAATAGAAGCCCTCGATCAGGAAGATCGGGAGTGCCACCAGCAGCCATGCACGGAAATGGATTTCGAGTTTGCGGGCCGGAAACCGGTTTCGCAACCTGGCAGTGATAGTCACGAACTGAACCACGGTGGTCAGGTAGGCCGCGGCAAGTGTGGCGAGAATGGCGGTGTCGGCATTGGCTACCTGGCCGAGACCGACGGCAGCCCCGACAAAGGCGAGGATCAATAGCGGCCGGACGATATAGGTCGGGCTCAACGCATGCACCGGCCAGCCATTGGCGCGGGCGGTACCATCGAGCACATCGCCGAGCGCGATCATCGGCAATGCAAATGCGCCGATGAACAGCGGCTGGATGTAGTGTGCCTCGATCCGGTCTCCGAGCATGTAGAGCGCGGCGATGCCGGTGGCGGCGATAAGTGTCGCCGATACCATCGCGAAAATCCGCGCGGTCGCGGTCAGTCCATTGACCGCGGCATCGGCGCCGTCATTACGGTATTGCGGCAGGAAACGAATGACGGCGGTGTGGAACCCCAGGCAGGAAAGATTGCCGAGAATTACTGCGATCACCCAGACGAAAACAAAGATCCCATATTCGAATTCGCCCATCAGCCGCGCCAGAATGATCTGCGAAACAAAGGCGATCGCGGCGCTGACGATGCGGATGGCAAAGGCGATCATCGCCATGCGCTGGGCCTGGCTGGTCTCGTCGCTGGCGCTGATAATGCTCGACATGCGCGCCAATAGCGGCGTTAGCCGCGCCGCGTAGCGCGGCGGCAATATCTTGCCGGCGGTGTCGATCAAGGTCATGCTCAAGTCTGTACCCATTGTTGAGCGGGCACCTTGGCATGGCGATGTTAAGAAACGGTTTGACCGGCAGGCGGAAAAGCTTCCGCGCTGACCGGTTGAACATCGTTTCGGTTCAGCACCGAAACGATGTTAAAAGGCACCGTGGCAGTGCTTGTATTTTTTGCCAGAACCGCAGGGGCAGGCCTCGTTGCGGCCGACCTTGCCCCAGGTTTCCGGATCCTCGGGGTTACGGTTTTCCGGGGCAACGATACCCAAAGCCGCCGCCGCCACGGCTTGTTGCGATTCGAATTCGTCTTCGCCGGTGCTGGCGTCGAGATGATGACCTTCCATGCCTTCAGGCAGGCTCGGCTCTGCCGCGGCTTCGCGAACGATTTCGACACGCATCAGCTGTGCCATGACCGCCTGACGCAGATTTGCAAGCAGTGCCTGGAACAACTCAAAGGCTTCGGATTTGTATTCCTGAAGCGGGTCGCGTTGCGCGTAACCGCGGAACCCGACCACCGAACGCAGGTGGTCAAGATTGACCAAATGTTCGCGCCAGAGGTGATCAAGGGTTTGAAGTACCACTGATTTTTCCACATAAGTGGTGACTTCCGGGCCGAACCTTTCTGCCCGTTCCGCAGCCATCTTCTCTACCGCTTCGGTGATTCGGGCGCGAATATCGTCCTCGGCGATGCCTTCCTCGGCAGCCCATTGTTCGATCGGTAAATCCAGATTGAGATAGGCCTCGACGCCCTTCTTCAATTCGGCAACGTTCCATTGCTCGGCATAAGCCCGTTCCGGGATATGCAGGCTGACCAGACCGTCGACCACTTCCTGGCGCATGTCGGCGATGATCTCGGAAATCGATTCCGCGTCCATCAGTTCCTTGCGCTGCTCAAAGATGACCTTGCGCTGGTCATTCATCACGTCGTCGTACTGGAGCAAGTTTTTGCGGATGTCGAAGTTGCGTGCCTCGACCTTTTTCTGGGCTCGTTCCAACGCCTTGTTGATCCAGGGATGGACGATCGCCTCGCCTTCCTTGAGGCCGAGAGACTTGAGCATGCCGTCCATACGCTCGGAGCCGAAGATGCGCATCAGGTCATCCTGCAGCGACAGGAAGAACTTGGAGCGACCGGGGTCGCCCTGCCGGCCGGAACGGCCGCGCAACTGATTGTCGATGCGGCGACTTTCATGGCGTTCGGTGGCGAGCACGTAAAGTCCACCAGCAGCGCGAGCCTCGTCCTTGAGCGTCTGGATCTCGGCGCGGATTTCCTGTTCGCGCTTGTCGCGTTCCGGGCCTTCAGGAACGTCCTCAAGCTCCAGCGCGACACGCATGTCGGCGTTGCCGCCGAGCTGGATGTCGGTTCCTCGACCGGCCATGTTGGTGGCGATGGTGATGGCGCCGGGCACACCGGCCTGGGAGACGATATAGGCTTCCTGCTCGTGGTAACGGGCATTGAGCACCTTGAAATCGGTCAGGCCATCCTTGCGCAGCAGTTCTGCCAGGATTTCCGACTTCTCGATTGATGTGGTGCCCACCAACACGGGTTGCTTGCGCTCGCGCGCCTGCTTGATGTCGGCGATGATGGCCTGGTACTTTTCCTCGACCGTGCGGTAAACCTCATCGTCCTCGTCAATACGGGCGATGGGAACATTGGTAGGCACTTCAACGACGTCGAGGCCGTAAATATTGCCAAATTCCTCGGCTTCGGTAGCTGCGGTGCCGGTCATGCCGCCAAGTTTTTCATACATCCGGAAATAGTTCTGGAAGGTGATCGACGCCAACGTCTGGTTTTCCGGCTGGATCTTGACGCCTTCCTTGGCTTCAAGCGCCTGGTGCTGGCCTTCCGAATAGCGGCGGCCCGGCATCATGCGGCCGGTGAACTCGTCAATGATGACGATTTCGTCGTTGCGGACGATGTAATCCTTGTCGCGCGTGAACAGCCGGTGGGCCTTCAGTGCGTTGTTGATGTGGTGCACGATCGCGACGTTTTCGACGTCATAGAGCGATTCGCCCTTGAGCATGTCGGCTTCGGTCAGCATGGCTTCCAGCTTCTCGGTGCCCACTTCGGTAAAGGTGGCAGAGCGCTGCTTTTCGTCGATTTCGTAATCGTCGGGTTCGAGCTTCTGAATCAGCGTGTCGATGCTGTTGTAAAGGGTGGAGCGATCGTCCAGCGGTCCTGAAATGATAAGCGGGGTGCGCGCTTCGTCGACAAGAATTGAATCGACCTCGTCGACGATGGCGTAATGGTGCCCGCGCTGCACCATCTGGGCGCGATCATACTTCATGTTATCGCGTAGATAGTCGAAGCCAAGTTCGTTGTTGGTGGCATAGGTGATGTCGCAGGCGTAGGCAGCGCGGCGTTCATCATCATCCATGCCATGGCCGATGATGCCGGTGGTCAGGCCAAGGAAGCTGTAGATCTGGCTCATCCATTCGGCGTCGCGGGTAGCCAGATAATCGTTGACGGTGACCACGTGCACGCCCTTGCCGGAAAGGGCGTTAAGATAGACCGGAAGCGTGGCGACGAGCGTTTTACCTTCGCCGGTCTTCATTTCGGCAATGGCGTTTTCGTTGAGGATCATGCCGCCGATGAGCTGGACGTCGAACGGGCGCAGGCCGATGGCCCGGCGGGCTGCCTCGCGAACGGTGGCGAAGGCCGGGATCAACAGATCATCGACCTTGGTGCCGGCTGCGATCTGCTCACGAAATTGTGTCGTGCGGGCCGCGAGTTCGGCATCGCTCAAGGCGCTAATTTCCGGCTCAAGGGCATTAATGGCCGCTATTCTCGGGTTGTAGGCCCTGATCCGACGATCATTGGATGAACCGAACATTTTGCGGGCGATAGCGCCGATCTTGACCATTGTAATGGTCCTTTCTTGAGACTGCGCGAACGGCAGGGCGGAGAACCGGCGCTGAATGGCTGCCGGTGAAACGGTTGGAATCGCAGTCCAGACCACCTTCACCGGGTGAAAGTCATCTGGACGGACGGTTGGCTGACAGATAAGAGGGGGTTGAACGATGTCAACGGCGGCAAAGGGCCGTCACAAGATGGCCAAGTTCTCCCTGGTACAGGGGTGGCTGTCGAAAGATGCTTCCCAATGAAAGGTTAGTCCATGCGCTTATCGCAGCTTACAGCCACGCTCCTCTTGACGACCATTGCCTTCCTGCCGGTGCAGGGGCATGCCGCTGATGAGACAGATCCGGTAGTCGCGATTGTTGCGGGGGCTGAAATCCGGACCTCGGAGCTGAATTTGGCCGAAGGCGACCTGGACCCGCAGTTCGACAAGCTTCCGGCGGAACAGCGCCGCGTCGCAGCTCTTGCAGCCGTTATCGATATCAAGACGCTGGCACGCAAAGCCGAGGGCGAGAAGCTCGACCAGACAGACGATTTCAAGAAATTGATGGCATTCCAGCGCGACAGGGCTCTGCACAACGCGCTTTTCAAGGCGACGGTTGTCGATCCGGTCACCGATGCCGACGTCAAGGCGCGCTATGAGAAGGAAGTCGCAGCCACACCGCCGGTAGAAGAAATCAGCGCACGCCACATCCTGCTCAAGACCGAAGAAGAAGCCAAGGCAGTTATCGCCGAGCTTGAGGCCGGCAAGGATTTTGCAGAATTGGCGAAGGAAAAGTCGACAGGGCCGAGTGCTGCACAAGGTGGTGATCTCGGCTATTTCACCAAGGGCCGCATGGTGCCTGAATTCGAGGCCGCAGCCTTTACCCTGAAGAAGGGTGAATACGCCAAGGAACCGGTCAAGACCCAGTTCGGCTGGCATGTGATCAAGGTCGAAGACCGCAGGGAAACTGCGCCGCCGGCTTTTGAGGAAGTTGCCGGTCAGGTCCGCCAGATGCTCATGCGCGAGCGGTATGCAGATCTCATCCGCGGTGCCCGCGAGGGGATCGAGATCGAGGTCGTCGACCCGGATCTGAAGACAGCTTATGAGGCGATCACCAAGCAACCCTAAGCGCATTTTCGGGCGGAAACCCTCCGCCAAACGAGGACCAAACGCATGTCCAGTGACATTTCTCCTCTGGCTCCGAAAACCTATGCCGCGCTGCCCCCGATAAGGGGCGCGCGGATAGAAACGGCTGCGGCCGGGATCAAATACGCTGATCGCACGGACGTGATGCTGATGGTTTTCGACCGGCCGGCGGCTGTGGCGGGCGTGTTCACGACCTCGAAATGCCCGTCGGCGCCAGTTGACTTCTGCCGGGAAAATCTCGGCGGAGGTCAGGCGCGGGCGCTGGTGGTCAATTCGGGAAACGCCAACGCGTTCACCGGCCAGAAAGGGCGTGCCTCAACGGCGATGACGGCGAGCGCTGCGGCAGAAGCTGTCGGGTGCAGCGAAGCCGAAGTCTTTCTGGCGTCGACCGGCGTAATCGGGGAACCGCTGGATGCGAGCAAATTCGCATCAGTGCTCGGGCAGATGGCGGTCTCGGCCAGCGGTGATCGCTGGCTCGACGCGGCACGGGCGATCATGACCACCGACACCTACCCGAAAGTGGCCACACGGACGGCGCGGATCGACGGCGTGACGGTGACGCTGAACGGCATGGCCAAGGGCGCGGGCATGATCGCCCCCGATATGGCGACCATGCTTTCCTTCATCGTTACCGACGCCGATATCGAGGCGGCGGCGCTGCAGGCAATGCTCAGCCGGCACGTGGGGTCGACCTTCAATGCGGTCACCGTCGACAGCGATACCTCCACCTCCGATACGCTGCTGGTATTTGCGACCGGGGCCGCTTCCGAGCTGGGTGCTGGGGCGATATCGGCGGCAGGTGACCCCCGGGCGCGCGGCTTTTCCAAGGCGCTGGCCGATCTCATGGAAGATCTGGCGATCCAGATCGTTCGCGACGGTGAGGGCGCACGCAAGCAGGTCGAAATTCTGGTCACCGGTGCAGGCTCGGCAAAGGCGGCGGGCCGCATCGCCCGGTCGATTGCCAATTCACCACTGGTCAAGACCGCAATTGCAGGCGAAGATGCAAATTGGGGCCGTGTCGTCATGGCCGTCGGCAAGGCCGGAGAAAAGGCCGAGCGTGACAAGCTGGCAATCTGGTTCGGCGACATCCGGGTTGCGGTTGATGGCGAGCGGGACCCCGACTACAGCGAAGCCGCCGCGTCGGAGGTGATGAAACGCGATGAGATCACCATCAGGGTCGATCTCGGAATCGGACGTGGCAAGGCGCGGGTGTTTACCTGCGACCTGACCAAGGCATATGTCGAGATTAATGGCGACTACCGGAGTTGATAATCTGTCCGAACCACCGAGAGCGGAGCTAATAGTGCCCAATCTTGCGATAGTCAGGCGACTGGAAGCGGTTGGGTTCCGGGCATGGCCTGCGGCCTCTATTCAGTATGATGGCAGCTGGCAGATCCGCTTGACTGCTGGGCATCCTTCCAAACGGTTGAATTCGGTCAATCCTCTCGATCCGTCCGATCACGGTGACATCGAGATCAGGGTGGAACGCGCCGCGCGCCGGTTCGATGCCTATGACAGGCCGCTCGTGTTCCGGCAATCGCCGCTGGCGCCGCCGCAACTCGAAGCCTTTCTGGACGCGCATGGCTGGCGGCGGTTCGATGAGACAATCGTCATGGCCGGGGCGATCGACCGGCTGGATATCGATGGCGGCATGGACTACCTGCCGGTTCGCGATATTGGTCGCTATGTCGATGCGGCGATCACGGTTCATGGCCGTGACCAGTCACTGAAAGCCGGATTGGCCGAAGTGCTGAGTTCGATACGTCCCTCAAGCGGTTTGTTCGTGATCGAGGATGATAAGACCGGCCCGACGGCGACGGCGCTGTGTGTTCATGACAACGACATGGCCGGATTGTTCGAGCTAGCAACCCGTGCCGATGCCCGGCGCGCCGGGCATGGCCGGGATGTGATCAGGGCGGCGCTTCGCTGGGCCCGACATCGGGGCGCCGAGACGGCATGGCTGCAGGTGGAAACCGCCAATACGGCCGCGGTGGCGTTGTATAAGGGGCTCGGCTTCGGCGAGGTCTATCGCTACGCCTATCGTGTGAAACCGGGACAGTAATTTCATGACAGGCAAGAAAATGCTGCTGGTTGTCGCTTGCGCGCTCGTCGATGCAGATGGGCGGGTGCTGTTGTCGCAGCGTCCCAAGGGCAAGAAACTGGCGGGATTGTGGGAATTTCCCGGTGGCAAGGTGGAACCGGGCGAAACTCCGGAAGCCGCGCTGATCCGTGAATTGATGGAGGAACTCGGGGTTGCGACCAAGACCGATTGCCTCGCACCGCTGACATTTGCCAGTCACAGCTATGACGAGTTTCATCTGCTGATGCCGCTGTTTGTCTGCAGGCGTTTCGAGGGTTCTGCACGCGGGCTTGAGGGGCAGGTACTCAAATGGGTCCGCCCGCGGGACATGCGCACCTATCCAATGCCGCCGGCCGACGAGCCGTTGATTCCGTATCTGATCGATCTGCTGTAACTATTTGCCGCGGTTATGGTCGAAACGAGCCAAACTGATAACAGCGTTAATCAATCCTCAATTTTAGCAAGCCACACTGCCCCTGAATGACGAATCCGAAAGGATTCTCAGTGGAGAGATCATGGCTAGTAGCGATTTTTGGGTGACGGCAATGGACAGATCTGGCGACGAAAACCGGAGCAATCGGTTTGGTGCGGTTCGCGTGGCGTTGCTGTTTGGCACCGCTGCCATTGCGGTTGCGATGATCCTGACGCCGATCGTCGCCGATCGCACCGCGACATCGCGGGTTGCCTGGTCGCCTTCCCAATATGACAACATCACCACTGGTTCAATTCCGCAACGCTCGAAGGGCACATACTACACCGTGCGGAAATCGATCCTGCAGGATATTCCCGGCGCCGTCTGCATCATTCGTACGGATGGCCGGACCAGCGGGGATTGCTAAGGCAGACTGCGTATTTCCCCCAAGCCCCTGGAGACGGAACATCGATATGAAAACAGTGATGACTTGGTTTCTGAAGGACAAGAGCGGCGCCACCGCAATTGAATACGGGCTTATCGCGGGATTTCTTTCGATTGCCCTTGTGGTTGGCGCCTCGACGCTCGGAAACACCATCAACAATACCTTCGACGGGGCTGCACAGCACCTGGTCAATAGCCAGTAGGGCGTTACAGATCCTCGTTAAGCCTAGCCTTAACGCGGCAGTTTTTGCTCCGGAGCTTTCAGCGCGTCGGCTAGTCGTGCCTTCGCAGACCCCGGCTTGAGCGGCTTTTGCTGGCTTTCATGCGGCGCCCATCCCGACAGGTGAACCACCGGAAAACTGGCGCGTACGCGCCCGTCCGGGTCTGAAAAACGCTCAGCATAGATCTCCGCCGCCCGCAGGAACATCGCCCTGCGGCCCGGTAGGCGGCTGCGGTCGCTCAAGATCGAGGTCATGCCCATGCCGCGCAGATCGCGCAGCAGGGCAAACATGTCATCATAGCGTACGACGATGTCCTCGATGTCTGTGACCGGCAGCGCGAAACCAGCGCGTTGCAGCAGGCCGCCATAGTCACGGATGTCGGCAAAAGGGTGTACCCGGGCATTAGCCCCGCCGGTGAGTTCGCTTTCTGCGGTCAAAAGCGCCTCGCGCAATTCGGCAAGCGTGCCGGCGCCGGGTGTGGCGGCGAGCAACAAGCCATCCGGCTTGAGCGCCCTGCGCAATTGCACCAGAACTCCGGGCGTGTCGTTTGTCAGATGCAGCGCCAGCGGAGAGATCACCAGATCCACGCTTTGCGGTTCAAGCGGAGCCAGATCGGGGGGGACAGACTGAGGTTGCGGCCATCCAGACCCGGCACCTGACAGCAATCGATGAAACTGAATTTTTCGGTTTTCCCGGTCGCCTGCATCAGGTCGGCGGCAAGTGTCGATCCGCCATGCAGTTGCACCGGTTGGTCGAAATGGCGCGCAACGACGGATAGGCGCTCAGCCATGTCCTCGGCGACCCGGCGGGCCAGAAAATCCGCACCCGGCTGGAAACTTGCAAGGGCGCGCTCGCGACGCTGGCGCATAAGCGCGTGGTCAAACAATTGGTCCATGTTTCGCTCCGGCACTTGGTGATTGGCTCGCTTGTTGGATGGAACGGCGTTAAAGTCAATAAATGGAGATCCGCGGATCAGGCCATCCACTGCATCATTTGGCGTTTGCGCTCGGTCGCGCAGGCGGGCAGGCGATGCGGCTTGTCTACCCACCGATCTGCGCCGGTTGCGGAATCATGACCGGCGATCACGCCGCTTTGTGCGCTGTCTGTTGGCAGAGCGTGCGGTTCATTGAACGACCCTATTGCGAAATAACCGGTGCGCCGTTCGACCATGATCGCGGCGAAGGGCTGGTTTCGCCTGAGGCAATCGCTCGGCCACCTGCCTATGGCAAGGCGCGGGCCGCAGTGTTTTACGATGGGGTGGCGCGCAAGATTGCGCAGGGGCTGAAATATTCCGACCGCGCCGATCTCGCCGAAATGATGGCTGCCTGGATGGTTCGTGCCGGTCGTGACGTGATCGATGATAGTGATGTGATAATCGCCGTACCTTTGCACCGCCGGCGGTTGTTTTCTCGGCACTACAATCAATCCGCCGAGCTTGCGCGGGCTGTTGCCCGGCTGTCGGGCAAGCGTTTCCTGCCAGCGGGATTGCATCGGGTCCGCGCCACCGAGCGGCAGGTGGGCTTGGGTCTGAGAGCGCGGCAGGATAATGTGCGGGGTGCGTTCAGGACGCCAGAGACGCAGAAGGCGCGTCTTTTCGGCGTCCGAATTTTGCTGGTTGATGATGTGCTGACCACGGGAGCTACGGTGGAAGCTGCGACGCGGGCGCTCAAGCGTGGCGGAGCCGGTGAGGTCAATGTTCTGACCTTTGCCAGGGTTGCAAGGTCGGGAGAGGAAACCCTATATGCCTAGGAGGCTTGGCCGAACGCAGAAGAAGGCTTGGCCATCCTGTAACCCTGGAGACACGCATGGTTGAAGTAACCGTTTATACGCGCCAATTTTGTGGCTATTGCACCGCCGCCAAACGCCTGCTTGAGGGCAAGGGTGTGAGCTTTACCGAACACGATGCGACGTCCTCGCCGGATCTTCGCCAGGAGATGATCACCAAGGCCAATGGCCGGGCGACATTCCCACAGATTTTCATTGATGGCACCCATGTTGGCGGTTGTGACGAATTGCTCGCGTTGGAACGCGCCGGCAAGCTCGACCCAATGCTGGCGGGAGCTTGAGGCGATGAGCGAGTTGGTGGTCGCAGCCATCCAGATGCGGTCCGGGGTATCCCCGCAGACCAATATTGCGGTCATGGATGATCTGGTTCGCGAAGCCGCTTCTCGTGGCGCACGGTATGTACAGACGCCGGAAATGACCGGCGCGGTACAGCGCGACCGGGCTGCGTTGCAGCAAATGCTCAGATCCGAAACTGATGACCCGGTTCTGGCCGCAGCCTCTGCGCTGGCCGCCGAGTTGGGGATCCACCTTCATATCGGATCGACCGCGGTGGCCGCGGGCGACGGCATGGCCGCCAATCGCGGCGTGGTGTTCGGACCGGATGGCGGCCTGCTGGCCCGCTATGACAAGATCCATATGTTCGATGTGAATCTGGACAATGGCGAAAGCTGGCGCGAAAGCGCGCTTTACCGCCCCGGTGATGTAGCGCAGACTGTTGACATCGGTGGCACGCGTCTGGGGATGGGGATCTGTTATGACATCCGTTTTCCGGATCTGTTTCGTGACCTGGCGCTGGCTGGCGCCGAAATCCTGACCGCGCCGGCGGCGTTTACCCGGCAGACGGGCGAAGCGCACTGGCATGTGCTGCAGCGCGCCCGGGCGATCGAAAACGGTGCTTTCGTGATATCGGCGGCCCAAGGCGGTGTGCATGAGGACGGCCGCGAGACCTACGGGCATTCGATCATCGTCGATCCCTGGGGCCGTGTGCTTGCCGAGGCCAAAGGAGACGATCCGGGTGTGGTGATCGCCAGCCTGGCGCTGGATGAAGTGAAGGCAGCGCGGGCCAAGATCCCCAATCTGAAGAATGCGCGGAATTACCGGGTCGATGGCCAGCAGAAGATGGCAGAAGGAGTGCGTGTGGCGTGATCAAGTTCAATTTGCAATGCGACAATGACCACGAGTTCGAAGGATGGTTTTCTTCGAGCACGGATTTTGATGCGCAGATTGAACGTGAACTGGTTGAATGCCCCTCATGTGGCTCGCGCGCCATCGGCAAGGCATTGATGACGCCTTCCGTCTCGGTCTCACGGGGGCAGGACAAGCGGCCGTTGGCACTGGCTCCCGAAAAGCACGAGATGATGCGCAAGCTCCGGGAGATGGTGAAGGCGGTCCGCGACAATTCCGAGGATGTCGGCGACCGTTTTCCCGATGAAGCCCGCAAGATCCATCATGGCGAGACCGAGGCGCGGGGTATTATCGGCAAGGCGTCGCAAGAGGACGCACGGGCGCTGGTCGAGGAGGGCATCGGCATTGCACCTCTGCCGGATCTTCCAGAGGATCTGAGTTGAGGTGAGTGGCCGCGGCCTTCACCTTGAGATCTATAGTTTCGGCCTGCATGTGGCTGCTTGTGATGCGCCCGAAGTGCAGGGCTTCCTGCTCCGGGAACCGTTGAACTTTGCCGCAGCCGATAACGCGTCCGGTTTTGTTAGCCTGCAGCCGAGGTGTCATCCGACCTCGGGGCGTTTGGCGAGCATCATGTAATTGACATCCATGTCGCGCGACAATTTCCACTGGTCCTGCAGGGGACTGTAGAATACGCCGGTCCGGTCGATGATGCTCATTCCGGATGCCAGGAGTGGAGCCTCGATTTCTTCCGGCCGCACCAGCTTTTCGTACTGATGGGTGCCGCGCGGCAGCCAGCGCAAAACATACTCCGCCCCCACGATCGCCAGCGCCATCGCCTTCATGGTGCGATTGATGGTGGCAATGAACATCAGGCCGCCGGGTTTGACCATTTCGGCACAAGAAGACAGGAACAGGTCAACATCGGCGACGTGCTCGACAACTTCCATGTTGAGCACCACGTCAAAGCGTTCGCCACGGGCGGCCAGTTCCTCAGAAGTCACCGCCTCGTAGGTGACATCAACGCCGGTCTGGGCGGCGTGGATGGCCGCGACTTCGACATTGGTGCGCGAGGCATCGGCGCCGAGCACTTCCGCGCCCATACGCGCCATCGGCTCCGACAGCAGACCGCCACCGCAACCAATATCGAGGACTCTCAAACCTGCCAGCGGCTGGTCGGTCTTCGGATCGCGGCCATAATGCGCGGCGATCTGATCACGAATGTAGCTCAGCCGAACTGGATTGAATTTATGCAAGGGGCGGAATTTGCCTGTCGGGCTCCACCATTCGGCGGCCATGGCCGAAAAACGCTCGATTTCACTCTGGTCAATGGTTGTCCGAGTGGCTTGGCTCATCGGTTTTCTCCCGAGTTTGTCCCGGTCCATCAACTCGGGCGTCGGGCGCGCCTTGTCAAGGGCCGTCTGTGTCACATCGCGGCTCCAGTTGCAGCCACGTGGATTATTGGTTATGAGACCGCGTCCTTCCGCTCCGGCATCCGGAGCGTTTTTTCTGCCCGGTTCCGGGTTACCCAGCGGATAGTTTGATATGGCCCGCATAGTGATGAAGTTTGGCGGCACGTCGGTTGCCGACCTTGACCGGATCCATAACGTGGCCCGGCATGTCAAAAGGGAAGTTGACGCCGGCAATCAGGTTGCTGTGGTGGTGTCGGCAATGGCCGGCAAGACCAACGAGCTGGTCGGCTGGGTTCAGGCGATGCCGAAAGTGGCAGGCGCCGATGCCTCGTTCTACGACGCCCGCGAATACGACGCGATTGTCGCCTCGGGAGAGCAGGTAACCAGTGGCCTGCTGGCGATTGCGCTGCAATCGATGGGCGTTGACGCCCGATCCTGGCATGGCTGGCAGATTCCGGTGAAGACCGACAATGCGCATGGCGCGGCGCGGATCGTCGATATTGACGGCACCGAACTGATCAAACGATTCGAAATCGGCCAGGTTGCCGTGGTTGCCGGCTTTCAAGGCGTCGGCCCCGACAACCGGCTGGCGACGCTGGGACGCGGTGGTTCCGACACCAGCGCGGTGGCAATCGCCGCGGCGATCAAGGCTGACCGCTGTGATATCTATACCGACGTCGATGGTGTCTACACCACTGATCCGCGGGTCGAACCCAAGGCGCGGCGGATGAAGAAGATCGCGTTCGAGGAAATGCTCGAGATGGCATCGCTCGGCGCCAAGGTACTGCAGGTCCGTTCGGTGGAACTGGCGATGGTGCACAAGGTCAGAACTTTTGTGCGCTCCAGCTTTGATGATCCGGATGCGCCTGGAATGGGCGACCCGAACAATCCGCCCGGAACTCTTATTTGCGACGAGGAAGAAATCGTGGAACAGGAAGTCGTTACCGGCATCGCCTATGCCAAGGATGAAGCCCAGATTTCGCTCCGGCGGCTGGCCGACCGACCCGGTGTGTCGGCGGCAATATTCGGCCCGCTCGCCGATTCCCATATCAATGTCGACATGATCGTCCAGAACATCTCGGAAGACGGATCGCGCACCGACATGACATTCACCGTGCCGTCCAGCGATGCGCCCAAGGCTTTGTCGGTACTAGACCAGAACAAGAGCGGCATCGGCTATGATGTGGTTCAGAGCGAATCAGGCCTGGCAAAGGTCTCGGTGATCGGCATCGGCATGCGCAGCCACGCCGGCGTGGCTGCAACGGCGTTCAAGGCGCTCGCGGAAAAGTCGATCAACATCAAGGCGATAACAACTTCTGAGATCAAGATTTCGATCCTGATTGACGGTGCCTATGCCGAGCTTGCAGTGAGAACTTTGCATTCCGTCTATGGTCTCGATAAGACATAGTCAGATCCGACCCGAGACCAGCGAGACCTTACCAAGCCGGTCAGAGCCGAGCCTTGAACCGGTCGGGAATGTCCCGGGCCGGATATGTGAATTGGAGAATGAAGCGCGATGAGAGACCTTTCAACGGGTCCGCGCGTCCTTCTCAGGCGGCTGCGCGAATTGATGGCGGAGCCCCTTGAGCCGCAGGAGCGCCTTGACCAGATCGTTCGCCAGATTGCGTCCAATATGGTCGCCGAAGTGTGCTCGTTTTATGTGCTGCGCGCCGATGGCGTGTTGGAGCTGTTTGCCACCGAAGGTCTGAACAAGGATGCGGTTCATCTGGCGCAACTGAAAATGGGCCAGGGTCTGGTCGGCACGATCGCTTCCAGCGCACGCTCGCTCAATTTGTCCGACGCCCGGACCCACCCGGCGTTTACTTATCTGCCGGAGACCGGCGAAGAAATATACAATTCTTTCCTTGGCGTTCCGATTCTGAGAGCCGGGCGGTCGCTTGGTGTTCTGGTGCTTCAGAACAAGGCGCACCGGAAATACCGCGAAGAAGAGGTGGAGGCACTCGAGACCACCTCGATGGTGCTTGCCGAGATGATCGCCACGGGCGACCTCAAGCAGATCACCCGTTCGGGGATGGAACTGGACCTGAGCCGGCCAGTTACAATCGAGGGCGATGCCTATGGCGAGGGCATCGGGTTGGGGCACGTAATCCTGCACGAGCCACGAATTGTCGTCACTGACCTGCTCAATGACGACATTGATGCCGAACTGCAGCGGCTGGATGAGGCGCTGGGGTCACTAAGGATCTCGATCGACGACATGTTGTCGCGACGTGAAGTGGCGATGGAGGGTGAACACCGGGCGGTGCTGGAAGCCTACCGGATGTTTGCACATGACCGTGGCTGGGTGAGAAAGCTTGAAGAAGCCATCCGCAACGGGCTGACCTGCGAAGCGGCGGTGGAAAAGGTGCAAAGCGACACGCGTGCGCGCATGATCCACATGACCGATCCCTATCTTCGCGAGCGGTTGCACGATTTTGATGATCTGGCCAATCGGCTGCTCAGGCAGCTGACCGGCTTCGTGCCGGGCGGCGCCGGTCTGCCTCAGGATGCTATTATCGTTGCCCGGGCCATGGGGGCCGCCGAATTGCTGGATTATCCACGCGATTCGTTGCGTGGTCTGGTGCTCGAGGACGGTGCGGTGACCAGCCATGTGGTGATCGTCGCTCGCGCCATGGGTATTCCTGTTGTTGGCCAGGTGATCGGTATCTCCTCCCTGGCAGAAAACCGCGACGCGATCATTGTTGATGGCGAGGATGGCGTTGTCCACCTGCGCCCGATGGCCGACATCGAGAGCGCCTATGCCGACAAGGTACGTTTCCGTGCCAAGCGGCAGGAGCAGTTCCGCGCCCTGCGGGATGTCGAATCGCGCACCCGCGATGGCCAGGAGATCACGCTGCACATGAATGCCGGGCTGCTGGTGGATCTGCCGCAACTGGCGGAATCCGGCGCCAGTGGCATCGGCCTGTTTCGCACCGAACTGCAATTCATGATCGCCTCGACCATGCCCAAGGTCGACGAACAGGAAAGCCTCTACCGCAATGTCATCCATCAGGCTGAGGGGCGACCGGTTACCTTTCGGACTTTGGATATCGGTGGCGACAAGGTGGTGCCCTATTTCCGTTCTGCGGAAGAAGAAAATCCGGCGCTCGGCTGGCGTGCGATCCGGTTTTCGCTGGACCGGCCGGGACTGCTGCGGATGCAGATCCGCGCTTTGCTGAAAGCTGCGGCCGGAACTGAACTAAAACTGATGTTGCCGATGGTCACCGAGGTCAATGAACTGCGACTGGCGCGAGAGCTTGTCGACAAGGAAGTCAAGCGGCTGGCGCGTTTCGGGTATCAGTTGCCAAGTCGCGTGTTATTCGGCGCCATGCTGGAAGTGCCGAGCCTGATGTGGCAGCTCGATGAGCTGATGAATGAGGTGGATTTCGTTTCGGTCGGGTCCAATGATCTGTTTCAGTTTGTCATGGCGGTGGACCGCGGCAATTCCCGGGTGGCGGACCGGTTCGACACGCTGGGGCGGCCGTTCCTGCGGGTGTTACGGCAGATCGTTCAGGCTGCCGACCGTGCAAAGACACCCTTGACGCTGTGCGGTGAAATCGCTGGCAAACCGCTTTCGGCGATGGCATTGATGGGGCTGGGATTTCGCTCGATATCGATGTCGCCGGCGGCAATCGGCCCGGTCAAGTCGATGCTGCTGTCGCTGGATCTGGGAAAGCTCGAAACGGGCTTGCTGGAGGCGATCGCCGACACCAGGAGCGAGAAGACTGTGCGCGAGTTCCTGATGGATTTTGCAGACGCAAATAGCGTGAGCCTTTAGGGACCAAACAGATATGGCACGATTGCCGACGCAGAAAATTCGTGAACTTGAACGCCGGTTTGGCGAGGTCGAGGCCCGCATGTCGTCGGGCCCGGACGCGGAGACCTATGTGAAGCTGGCGTCCGAATATTCGGAACTGCAGCCACTGGTCGGTGAGATTCGTGCACTGAACGCGGCACTCGCCGAGCGCGACGACCTTCAGGCGATGGTTGACGACCGGTCATCCGACCGGGAGATGCGGGAGCTGGCCGAGGGCGAATTGCGCGGCATCAAGGGCAAAATCGAGGAGTTGGAACAGCAGATCGAGATCATGCTGCTGCCCAAGGATGTTGCAGATGAACGTAGCGCCATCGTCGAAATCCGCGCCGGCACCGGTGGCTCGGAGGCCGCGCTGTTCGCTGGCGACCTGTTCCGCATGTATGAGCGCTATGCTTCCTCGCACGGGTGGCGGGTCGAGGTGCTGTCGGCAAGCGAGGGCGAGGCTGGCGGCTACAAGGAAATCATCGCCACAATCTCGGGCAAGGGCGTGTTTGCCCGTCTGAAGTTCGAATCCGGCGTGCACCGGGTGCAGCGGGTGCCGGAAACCGAATCAGGCGGGCGGATACACACGTCGGCGGCCACCGTCGCAGTGCTGCCGGAAGCTGAAGACATCGACATCGAGATTCGTCCCGACGATATCCGGATAGACACCATGCGCGCATCCGGTGCTGGCGGCCAGCACGTCAACACCACCGATTCGGCTGTGCGGATAACCCATTTGCCATCGGGCATTGTGGTGACGTCGTCTGAAAAATCGCAGCACCAGAACCGGGCGCGTGCGATGCAGGTGCTGCGCGCGCGGCTGTATGATATGGAGCGGCAGCGGGCCGACGACGAGCGGTCGGAGTCGCGGCGCAGCCAGGTTGGCTCGGGTGACCGGTCGGAACGAATTCGCACCTATAATTATCCGCAGGGACGGATCACCGATCACCGCATCAACCTGACCCTTTACAAGCTCGACCGGATGATGATGGGCGAGATAGATGAAGTGGTGGATGCACTGATCTCCGACCATCAGGCGGGGCAGTTGGCGACGCTCGGCAGCCATGGCCAGGCTTGATCTTTCCGGCGCCACCACGCTGCGCGATGGCTGGCTCGAAATGCGGGCTGCGTTTCGCGCTGCCGGATTGGAAAGCGCTGATCTCGATGCCCGTTTGCTGAGTTCAAGTCTTGCCGGAATTGAGCCGCACCATCTGACCACCGAAGCCCAGTCGGTGCTTGACGAATCTTTGCGGGAAAGGCTGGCAGAGGCCGGCAACGCGCGGCTTCAGGGCAAGCCTGTGCACCGAATTCTCGGGATGCGGGATTTTTACGGGCTGCCGTTTCTGTTGTCAGCGGCCACGCTTGAGCCGCGCCCGGACACGGAAACACTGGTCATCGCGGCGCTGCCGCATGTTCACGCTACACTGGAGCGCAAAGGCACCTGTTCGATCGTCGATCTGGGCATCGGCACAGGAGCGGTCGGCCTGGCGTTGCTGGCGGAGTGCCCGCAAGCCAACGGCCTAGGCGTCGACGTATCCGCCGAGGCAGTGGCAACTGCGCTCGGGAACGCCGACAGGCTTGGATTGTCGGCGCGTTATCGCGCCGCGGTTGGCGACTGGCTTTCGGGGATTGAGGATCGGTTCGACCTGGTCGTGTCCAATCCTCCCTATATTCCGACTGCGGATCTGGCGGGGTTGTCGCTTGAAGTGACCGGGCATGATCCTCTGTTGGCTCTGGACGGCGGTGATGACGGTCTTGATGCCTATCGTGTGCTAGCCAGTCAGGTGGGCGCAAGGCTCATGCCCGGTGGCCAGGTGGCGATGGAAATAGGCATCGGGCAGGGGAGCTCGGTGACCGGGCTTTTCTGCGCAGCGGGGTTTGAGCTGTCAGGCAAATTTGCCGATCTCGGCGGCGTCGAACGGGCACTTCTATTCCATTTGCCGGAGGCGCGGGCGGGGGCCGATAAGAACAATTGATGATTTGGACAAGAAAAAGCTTGGAATTGCGGGCAAACATGGCTAGTTTCCGGGCCAGTGCCGGATAGCAGGTCTTGAAACAGATTCGATCCGACGGCTCGGTTCCAGAAATCCACTTTATATGCGGGTGTTTCTCAGGACAGCCTCTGGCGCGGGTATCTGAATTTGAACCCATAATTGCGACGGGATCGGTGAACGATCCTTTGTCGCGGCGCAATGTGCGAGCTGGGATGTCGGCCGACGCGCCAATCCATATTTTCAGGAACACAACCAGGTGACTATCGAATGAGGCCAGGACAGCAAAATAAGCGCGGTCGCGGACGCAGCGGAAACAACGGCGGCGGCGGTGGCGGTGGTGGCAATCGCAAAGGTCAAAGCCCGCTTTCGCGGACCTATGACAGTTCCGGTCCCGATGTGAAAATTCGTGGTACGGCGCAGCATGTCGCGGAAAAATACATGAACCTGGCGCGTGATGCGCAAAGTTCAGGCGACCGGGTGATGGCCGAAAATTATCTTCAGCACGCAGAGCACTACAATCGCATTATCCTGACTGCCCAGGCGCAGCTGCAGGAGCGTTTCCAGCGTGATGAAAACCAGCCGCAGAACCGTGATTCGCAGGATCAGGACGACGATGATCGCGACAATGATGACGATCAGGACGGCAATGGTACGCAGGAGCGACGGTCTGAACGTTCTGATCGGGGCGACCAGCCGCCGCAGCAACCCCGCGCCGAGCGCCAGCCGCGCCAGGAACGCTCCAATCGAAGTGAGCGGGCACCGCGCGCACCGCGTCAGGATACACAAGACGCACAACCGGTATTCAATGCAGACTCGCCGCAGCCGGTGATTGATGGCGTGCCGGCCGAAGTTGCGATCAAACAGGAAGAGCCCAAGGATGAGGCGGCTGCACCCGCACCGCGTCGCCGTGGACGTCCGCGCCGGGTACGCACCGAGGAGACCACGGAGGCTGCAAGCAGCGAGAAGGAAAAGCCGGCCAAGATCGAGCCCGCTGCTGCCGATTGAGACCGTGCATCCTTGCACACTTCAAACCCCGACCGTCCGCGGCCGGGGTTTTTTTATGCCATGACGGGCCTTTATCGGGCAGGAAACAATACCCATATCTGATTTATCACACGGGCTTGCCGCATTCGGGAGTTCGTCCGGGATCGATGTTTCGTGCCGAAAAGGGCGGGACATGCAAAGGAGAAAATCATGAATATTGAAAAATACTCGGAGCGCGTGCGCGGCTTCATCCAGTCCGCACAGTCATATGCCTTGGCCGAAGGGCACCAGCAATTTGTGCCGGAGCACCTGCTCAAGGTGTTGATGGACGATGATCAGGGTATGGCCTCGTCGCTGATCGAGCGCGCTGGCGGCAGGCCAGCCGATGTCCGGTTGGGCAATGATGCGGCGCTGGCGAAATTGCCCAAGGTGAGTGGTGGTAACGGGCAGCTCTATCTGTCGCAGCCGATTGCCAAGGTGTTCCAGACGGCGGAGGATGGCGCAAAGAAGGCCGGGGACAGTTTTGTCACCGTCGAAAGGCTGTTGCTGGCGTTGGTGATTGAAAACTCCGCGGCCACCTCGAAAATTCTCTCCAAGGCCGGTTTGACGGCACAAGGCCTTAACCAGACCATCAACGAGATCCGGAAGGGCCGCACCGCTGACAGTGCCGGGGCCGAACAGGGTTTCGATGCTTTGAAAAAATATGCTCGTGACCTGACCGAGGCTGCACGTGAAGGCAAGCTGGACCCGGTGATCGGCCGCGATGAAGAAATTCGACGTACCATTCAGGTGCTGTCACGCCGCACCAAGAACAATCCGGTGCTGATTGGCGAGCCCGGCGTTGGCAAGACCGCGATCGCTGAAGGTCTGGCGCTCCGGATCGTCAATGGTGACGTGCCCGAATCGCTGAAGGACAAGCAACTGATGTCGCTCGACATGGGCGCGCTGATCGCCGGCGCGAAATACCGTGGCGAGTTCGAGGAACGGCTGAAGGCGGTGTTGTCGGAAATACAGGCCAACAATGGCGGGATCATCCTTTTCATCGATGAGATGCACACGCTGGTTGGCGCGGGCAAGGCCGACGGAGCGATGGATGCGTCAAACCTGTTGAAGCCGGCGCTGGCGCGTGGCGAGTTGCACTGTGTCGGCGCAACGACGCTTGATGAGTACCGCAAGCACGTGGAAAAGGACGCAGCCCTTGCCCGGCGGTTCCAGCCGGTGATGGTGGAAGAGCCTACCGTTGAGGATACGGTTTCGATCCTGCGCGGGCTCAAGGAAAAATACGAGCAGCATCACAAGGTGCGAATCAGCGATTCGGCGCTGGTCTCTGCAGCCGTGCTTTCCAACCGCTACATTACTGACCGGTTTCTGCCCGACAAGGCGATCGATCTGGTTGACGAGTCGGCCGCGCGGTTGCGGATGCAGGTCGATTCCAAACCCGAAGAGCTCGATGAACTCGATCGCCGCATCATGCAGCTGAAAATTGAACGCGAGGCTCTGAAGAAAGAGACTGACCAGGCGTCCAAGGACCGGCTGGAACGGCTCGACAAGGAATTGTCGGATATCGAGGAAAAGTCTGATGCGCTGACAGCGCGGTGGCAATCGGAAAAGCACAAGCTCGGCCATGCCGCCGATCTCAAGCAGAAGCTTGAGGCGGCACGCAATGATCTGGCGATCGCCCAGCGCAGCGGCGAGTACCAGCGCGCCGGGGAACTGGCCTATAGCGAGATCCCGGCACTGGAGCGGCAGCTTGAAGAAGCCGAAGCTCATAACGAGGCTGATGTTGCCGGCATGGTCGAGGAAACTGTGACGCCGGATCATATCGCCCATATCGTCTCGCGTTGGACCGGGATTCCTGTTGACCGGATGCTGCAAGGCGAGCGTGATAAGCTGCTCAGGATGGAAGACGAGATCGGCAAGCGGGTGGTCGGCCAGGGTGAAGCAGTTCAGGCTGTCGCCAAGGCTGTCCGCCGGGCCCGTGCCGGGTTGCAGGACCCGAACCGGCCGATGGGGTCGTTCATCTTTCTGGGGCCGACCGGTGTCGGCAAGACCGAACTGACCAAGGCGCTCGCCGAATTCCTGTTCGATGACGAGACCGCGCTGATTCGGATGGATATGTCCGAATATATGGAAAAGCACTCGGTCTCGCGTCTGATCGGCGCGCCTCCCGGCTATGTCGGCTATGACGAGGGTGGCGCACTCACCGAAGCGGTGCGGCGCAGACCCTATCAGGTGATCCTGTTCGACGAGATCGAGAAGGCGCATCCGGATGTCTTCAATGTGCTGTTGCAGGTGCTTGATGACGGCCGGCTGACCGATGGACAGGGCCGCACGGTCGATTTCCGCAACACGCTGATCGTGATGACATCGAACCTGGGCGCGGAATACCTTATCGCGCTGGGTGAAGACCAGGATGCGGATGCCGCGCGCGACGACGTGATGAACGTGGTGCGTTCGGCCTTCCGTCCGGAATTCCTCAACCGGGTGGACGAGATCATCCTGTTCCAGCGGCTGCGGCGGTCGGAAATGGGAGCGATTGTCGACATCCAGCTTGGCCGGCTTGGCCAACTTCTTGCCGATCGCAAGATCGAGGTGACGCTGGATGGCCCCGCCCGCGACTGGCTGGCGGAGAAGGGCTACGATCCCGCCTATGGCGCACGCCCGCTCAAGCGCGTCGTGCAGAAATACGTGCAGGATCCGCTGGCAGAGAAAATCCTGCTGGGTGAGGTCGGTGATGGCGCGCATGTGAGTGTGAGCGCCGGATCTGACAGGCTGGTGTTCGCGGTTTCTCAGAACGCGCCTGCCGCGCTGGAAGAAGCCCCAGGCGAAGCGGCGTAACCGCCGCCTGAAAAAAACAAAAGGCGGATCTTCGGACCCGCCTTTTGTTTTTCCGGTCATGCACAATTTTGCAGCGTCGCGCGTCCAAGTTGATGCGCGACGCTGTCGTGCTTGGATCAATCCGGGTTTGTTATCATTGCCATGAACCCATTGGACCACGCCATGCATTGGGAGGCGCGGTGAAGCCCCTTATGGCTGTAACGGTTTGACGATCGAACCCTCGATGAGGTGGCTCTCGGCGATTCGTCAGTCCTATGTCATGGTCATATCCGGGCTGAGCCGCAAAGCCCGCGCCGCGCTTTGAATAGCCGGTACCTACTGCATGAAACTCTGGCCTGACTTCCGGTGTGGTCGATGCCTGGAGACAGCGCGTCTGACTGCCGCTTGCGCGCACGGTGTCACCGGCTGGCGACTTCCTTGTTGGAAACCTCGATATCGAGAAGCGCGTTGATGCGATCGCGTTCACGGGCAAACATATCGAGCGCATCGCCCTTGAGGGTTTTGCCGTCGGGCAGGCGAATCCGCATTGCGTCC